>CAYQVD010000006.1:0-63005 GCA_964421125.1 uncultured Bdellovibrionales bacterium | reverse complement strand
GATAGAGACCAACCTGTCTTACGACGGTTTGAACCCAGCTCGCGTACCTCTTTAATTGGCGAACAGCCAAACCCTTGGGACCTTCTCCAGCCCCAGGATGAGATGAGCCGACATCGAGGTGCCAAACAGCGCCGTCTATGTGAACTATTGGGCGCTATTAGCCTGTTATCCCCGGGGTAACTTTTATCTGTTGATCTTCTGCACTCCTATAAGTGACAGTCGGTTCACTAAATCCTGCTTTCGCAACTGCTCGACTGATAAGTCTTGCAGTAAAGCTGGCTTATGGTTTTGTCCTATCGTTCCGATTTCCATCCGGAACTAGCCAACCTTTGTGAGCACCTCCGTTACTGTTTGGGAGGTGACCGCCCCAGTCAAACTACCCACCAGGCACTGTTCCTGGTCTGGTATTTAGACTCTTTCTTTTTGATTTAGATCAACAATACAAATTGAGTGTTAAAGTTTATTTATGCTAATAGTCTCTTGCTCAAAGAGAAATTTATAAACAAACTCTTGAAAACACTGTTACAAAATATGTGCATATCACATATTCAAAATATACCTAATGTATATTTAAGTGAAAATCTCTACTACTCAACTTGAATTGTCAACCAAAAAGTCCAAATAACAGACCAAGGTTAGTGTTTAAAAGCATATAGGGTGGTATTCCACTGGTGACTCCATCTCGACCAGAATCGAAACTTCAAAGTCTCCCACCTATGCTCGGCAATATAATCTCAAACACAATGCCAAGTTGTAGTAAAGCTCCACGGGGTCTTTTCGTCTTGCCGTAGGTAGGGGGCATCTTTACCCCCACTGCAATTTCATTGGGTCCCTCGTTGAGACAGTTGCCCAGTCGTTACGCCTTTAATGCGGGTCGGAATTTACCCGACAAGGAATTTCGCTCTTTTGTGTTAGCTCTATGTCGCCATAGAGAACGGACTGTAACTTCTCCGACCTTGTGTCAAAGTTCAGCGTTCAGTCTCTGAGGATTCCAAGAAATAAATCTTAGTCTTTCCTGCTGATTGTCTGGCACTAAACATTAGAACACTGCATAGATTTTAACTTGAAATGCAATTATAAATAATTACACCATAGTACTAGCAGATACTCCAGATTTTCCAGCATACGGCTGAATATTTTGAGACATTATGTAAACTATTACATAATAGACAGTTACTATTCCTTTTAAAGACTTGTTTGTAAGGATTCTATTTACCCACCATAATCGTTCCAGTCTTTGAAATTACTCGAAACGAATAATCTCAACCTTAGAACGATTATAGTTATCGCTGACGTTCACCGGCGCTTCGGGGATTGACTTGCATCGCTCCCGTTAACGTTCCGGCACTGGTCAGGCGTCACCCCCTATACTTCCCCTTACGGGTTTGCAGAGAGCTGTGTTTTTGGTAAACAGTCGCCAGGCATCTTTAGCTGCGGCCCATGTATTTAAACATGGGCAGACCATATCCCTAAGTTACGGTCGCTGTTTTGCCGAGTTCCTTAACGAGGGTTCTCCCATTCACCTTGGGCTACTCGCCCTGTCTACCTGTGTTGGTTTTGGTACGGTTACTATATCATTAACCTTAGAAGCTTTTCCAGGTATTCTGCTCATCTTTGTTTTTTCCGCCGAAACGGAAATTCCAGTGGTATCTTGGGCTTATGTTGACGGATTTACCAATTCAACACCCTCAATACCCCTACCGGAATCCAATAACCGGCAAAGATTACTAAAATACGTCACTCCATCGAATAATATAGTAGTATAGGAATATTAACCTATTGTCCATCGACTACCCCCCATCGAAACAGGGACTTGCCTTAGGACCGACTAACCCTGGGATGATTATCATAGCCCAGGAAACCTTAGACTTTCGGTGTATAAGAATCTCACTTATATTGCGATTACTCATGCCAACATTCTCACTTCTATGAACTCCACCTTGGCTCACGCCTTAGGCTTCAGTGCGCATAGAACGCTTTCCTACCATTCCACACCTATAAATAGGTGAAGAATCCACATCTTCGGTACCATACTTAGCCCCGTTACATTTTCGATGCAAAACCACTAGACTAGTGAGCTGTTACGCACTCTTTAAAGGATGGCTGCTTCTAAGCCAACCTTCTAGCTGTTTTAGTAGTTTCACTACCTTTCCCACTTAGTATGAATTTAGGGACCTTAGATTGTGATCTGGGCTGTTTCCCTTTTGAGCTTGGACCTTAGAGCCCAAGTTCTGACTGCCAAGATAATTTAATGAGCATTCGGAGTTTGGTTGAATAATCTAGGCATAGCCCGATTATTCATTCAGTAGCTCTACCTCTCATTAATAGTTGCTTGACGCTAGCCCTAAAGCTATTTCGGAAAGAACCAGCTATTGCCGGACTCGATTGGAATTTCTCCTCTACACACAAGTCATCCCCGCGAGTTGAACGACGCGTGGGTTCGGGCCTCCTCTCAATGTTACTTGAGATTCACCCTGCTCATGTGTAGCTCGTCCGGATTCGGGTCTAGTTCATACGACATATTCGGCGGTTAAGCCTCGCTTTCACTACGCCTTCTTCCATTTTAACGGAATTAAGCAAGCCGTATAAAACTAACTCGTTGGCTCGTTCTGCAAAAAGCACGCCGTCATCCTGCAAGCAGGACTCCGACTCTTTGTAAGCACATGGTTTCAGGATCTATTTCACTCCCCTTATCGGGGTTCTTTTAACCTTTCCCTCACGGTACTAGTTCGCTATCGATCTGAAGCAATATTTAGCCTTGGAATTATAGTGATCCCGGATTCAGACAGGGTTTCTCCGGCCCCGCCCTACTTGAGAACAATTACTGCAAAGTATTATCTTTTTCGCTTACAGGACTATTACCTTCTATGGTCTCCCTTTCCAAGGATGTTAAACTAAAAATAATGTTGTTCGCCCTAATTAAATAGGAATAATTGCCTCGCAACCCCGACACCGAAGTGTCGGTTTAGGCTTCTCCCCTTTCGCTCGCCACTACTGAGGGAATCTCTTCGATTTCTTTTCCTCCGGGTACTAAGATGTTTCAGTTCCCCGGGTTTGCCCTCTTGTTTAATAAAAAACAAAAGTAATAGAGGTTCACTCTATTGCGTTGCCGCATTCGGAAATCCCCGGATCAAAGATTGTTTGTCATCTCCCCGAGGCTTATCGCAGACTTCCACGTCCTTCTTCGCTTGCTTCAGTCAAGGCATCCACCATGCGCGTTAATTGAGTATTTTATTACCGCATTTTTTTTCGACTAGCAAATAACAAAGATTAATAAATCTAAATTATTTGCGCTATATACAATTGAAATTGCCATTAACTTTTTACTACATCAATATTCTGTTTTCAAAGTTCCCGACTCCAGAAATTGCCGTTAAGCAATCCCAAGAAATCATCTAAAGAAAATCAATAAAATTCTTATTAGATAACTTCTTTCAAAGAGTTTATTTTGAATTCTATTTCGTTACGAAATTTTCAAATTTAAAGCGAGAGAGATGAAGCACGAAGAAGCATATCGGAAATCTGTTGACGAGTGGTGAACTTCTTGTAACTTAAATTTGGAAATTGCAGTAGAAAATAGAATTTGGAATGGACTCTTAATATTTTAGAAACAAAAAATCGCCTTCAAAGCGATATTAACTAACACTTAACATTTTGTTAATCGCTTATGTTTTGGATTTTGATTTTTTGTAATCTCTTACCATTAATTGGTTACTTTAATTTGATTGTGAAAAATGTTTTTAGTTAGAGACGTAAATCTCATTCCCCTTTCACTTGTCAAACTTCAATGTAAAATATAGCACTTCTAAAAACATTGTCAAGCGCCTTAATTAGTTACTAGTTGTTAGTTGCTAGTTAAAAGTTTAAATTTAAAAATCTTCATAATTTTATTAAGTATATTTAAACAAAAAAACTCCTTAAATACCATCAATTTCCTTCCCAATCTTATATCCACTACAATGCTTCAGATTTCCCAAATATGACTGCAGACTTTGATTAAATTTTTCTTCAAAAATCATTTCTTTTTGCAATAACTTTTTATTTTTAAAAACCTTGTTAAACATTCGTTTTTTAGTTTTTGTTCTCAAAATTTTATGATCTGGAAAATTAACCATTCCCAAGAAATCAATGCCGGAAGAAAATGTTTTGATAGACACTTTATTCGGATGCAATTCTAATTTTAGCTTATTCCAAAGAAACTCTTTTATTTCCTCCGTTAAATCTTCTAACGCTCTTTTATCTTCTGACAAAATAACGAAATCATCCGCATAACGAATATAATATTTTTCTTTCAGTTTGTGTTTCACAAACTGATCAAATTTATTCATATAAATATTCACAAATAACTGAGAAGTAAGATTACCAAGTGGCAGTCCAACACCCTTATTCCTTCTTGATGAAAAACTTCCAATAACATCCTCTAAAAGTTTCAAAATATTTTCATCCAGAATATATTCTTGTAATATTTTGATTAGAATTTCCTGATCAATGCTAGCAAAGAATTTTCTGATATCACCCTTCAAAACCCAGCAAGTATTAGTATTGTTTTGACTAACTTTGTAAAAATATTCTTGAAACTTATTAATCGCTTTATGTGTGCCTTTGTTGTTTCGACAAGAATATGAATCAGAAATAAAAGTTTTGTCAAAAAATGGATATAGTTTTCGATAAATCGCATGATGTAATAATCTATCTCTGACTTTCGCTTTGTGAATATCTCTTGGTTTTGAATCATTAATTTTAAAAGCTTGATAGCCACCATGATTGTAGGTATGATTAGAAAGTTCGCTATGAAGCAAAAAAATATTATCCATCAGACGAAAAGAAAATTCTTGCACATCTTTTTTATTCTTTTTTCCGCAGACAAACTCTTTCCACGCTAAAAGTAGATTTTCTAAACAACTAATATCATTATAGTTTCCACTAAACTGTTTTTTCATTTTTAATTTTACAAGTATGATTACCCACACCCAAAATTTGCCAGCAGTTTTTGAAAAAATAAAAAGTCTTTATCTTCTATGGCATGAGTATTATAGGATTTTACCCAAAGAACATAGATTCAATCTTGGACAAAAAATAGATAAATATTTTACCGAAATTATCGAATCAGTAGCTATTGCCACTTTTTTAAAACCAGAAGAAAAAATACCATATGTCAAACTAGCTATTCGCAAATCTGATGTATTGAAAATATTTCTCAATATTCTTTGGGAAACCAAATCCTTAGATAATAAAAAATATATTCAACTTTCTGAAAAGTTGAATGAGATTGGCAGAAATCTGGGAGGTTGGCATGGAAGTCTTGTAAAGAAAAACTCTCCTGATAAAAAATAACGAGAGAGAAATGAAGAGATTTGCGCAACCGACGGAAGGACTGTCGGAATTACACTGATAGTCGAGCCAATTATAGTTCCAGTCCCACTCGCCACCATCATTCCGATAAAGATAGAGTACGTGACGGTTGCCGTTCGGATTGCGAAGAATTGTATAAAATATTTTCCATACCACCACCTTTCGAATACTCTCAAGGTTGAATTTTATTCGATATCTAAAATACCCTAATATCTTACACCAAGTATCTTCATTTTTTGAAAGTTCCTGCCCGCAATGCTACGCATAACTTTGCAGGCGGGTCTACATATATCACACTATCCAAAACCTTGATCGTGGATACTCCGGATTATATGGATACTAGTTTCGGTAGCAAAAAACCTTAGTCGCTTGCATATTTACCTACTTCCATTTTTTATTTTAACATAAAATAAAAAAACTTCATATATTTTTATATGAAGTTCCAAATTGTATCCGCACAATTTGGAAAGCGTTGCGAAAAAAATTTCGCGAAAAAGGACAAAGAATTAAAGTTCAAAAAACTAAGGTTCCGAGATCTTAGAACTAATTTGCGCAACCGACGGAAGGACTGTCGGAATTACACTGACAGCCGAGCCAATCATAGCCCCAGTCCCACTCGCCACCATCATTCCGAAAAAGACAGAGTACGTGACGGTCGCCGTCCGGATCGCGAAGAACTGTTCCCGGAAAATCCATAAAAGTAATTTTATGATTCCGATATAACCATTCTAACACGCTGTTTTCTTTTTTGGCCTGATAGTCTTCCCGCAGCCCAAGAAAAACATTGGCACCGAATCGAATAAACTCCGATTTTTCTTTCAGTCGGAGAAGTTTTTCCTCACCAGAAATTGAAGTTTCATTTTTTTCGAGACAAGTCTCGAAAACAAATTTGGCGAGATCAACTTCAGCCAGTTCCAACGAACGAGGGTCAACGTCTTCCTCCCCAGACAACCCGTCACCGTCGATCGATCCCTTCCAAATTGTCCAGCCTTCATCGATAAATTTGGCTGGATTAAAAGGCTTGTCGGTGGAAATTGATTTTGAATCACCGAAAATAAACTTCCCCTCAACCGCCCCCTGAAGATATATTTGAAGCATTTCGGGATTAAAAGGATAGCCTCCTTTTTGACGAAGTTGTCGGCCAATCTCAAAGAGTTGACCTGTAATACTTTCATACAAGTTGCCTTCGACTTTTTGAGCCATGACAATTCTCCTTTTCATTTTTTTAGCTTACCCCTCACATCAGCCTCAATGCCAACGCCCCAGACTCGCCATTCTTAAGAACAAATGCACCATTCCATGCATTCAATATATTATACACATTTTAACCATTTTGTCAACATCCCAATAATTAATAATCCGTAATTAGTAATTTTTAATTTTATCTAAAAAATTTCCCAAACTACAAATAACATTATTCTATCAGTTTATTAATCATATTTTCATCCCCACAAGAATATTGTTTGTCGGGCGAATAATAACGTTTTCCCGGTCCATAACAACCACCATTTCTCTTATCAAGCACTCCGAAAAATGGCATTAAAAATCCCATGTCTTTTGAAGTAAAATATCCATATAATTCACCCAAAGTTTCCGCTCTTTTCTCATCACTCATTCGTGCAAATCGATCCAAATCATCTGACTTGATTCCCGACCAATCCAAGTGCAACAAAACATTTTCCGCCTTAGAAGAAAAGTTCTCATGCCAAAGCAGTCCCCAGCAACTTTCCATCCTCGAAAGACACGGCCCATCTTCAATATTTCCATCATCATCAATCCCAACACCCCCTTCGATATAATCAAAAATTCCTAAGTATTTTTCATCTGTTATTGATCCAGTCTGAGCACCAATAATCACATTTACTCCTTTCTCATCTGCATAATCTCGAATGTCATCCACAATCTGAGGCGCATAATCCTTCTCTCCTCCCTCTTGCATATAAATTTGTCCAAAAGTAAAACTTTGAATTCCAAGATCAATCGCTTTCCTAGTTATATATTTAATATAATCTCGATATTCCTTATTTGAAAAATTTGGTTTGCAAGAATGTTCTCCCCAAACGTTCTTACTCCCCTCTCTGCACATCGCATCAAAATCAAAATATCGTTTTTCATATTCATTAAAATACTCCGCCTTCGTGTCAATCGCTTCAGCAATAAACATTCCATAAACAACATTTTCTTTTTCGATTTTAGTCATCACGTAATCAATTGTTTGAAAATCTGGTGGCTTTAACCAAGTCTCAATTGCTCGATGCATATAATAGCATTCTGATCGATTAATCAAATCAATAAAATCTTCATTTTCTGGACTATATTCTGAAAGCAATCCATCTGTCACACAACCTTTTGCTTTAACCTTTTTCATGCTCACTGAATCTGGAATCGGTCTTTCAACTGGCACAAAATCATCAGGAATTCTTGGCGCCTTTTTTTCAATTTTCACCAAAATCGGAGGAACTTCAACTTCTTTTATTATCCTTTCAGAAAATAACCAAACAAAACCACCGCCGATAACAGCCGCCAACAAAACCACCAATAACCCATATTGAATTTTAATTTCCTTTTTTAATAAATTCATAATAATTCCCCACTTATAATACAATCAATTCTAACATTTATTTTACATTAATTAAACTTATTTTTTTCATCTGAATTCATAGTAACACATTTCACAAAGCGGAAAATTAAAATGAAAAACAAAACAAGGCTGTTAACCCTGTTTCAAAATAACTTTTATACATCACTACTATCCAAGCTATTGCATAAAATCGTAATTAATAGATTCCATTAGACCACTATTCTCAAACAGCGTTTCAACACTTTCACTATCATACCAATAGTCTTTCTCTTTAAATTTAATTTCAGACTTTATTTTATTCAAAAAATATACTTCGTACTCTCTACAAAAATCATAGAAACCTTCAAGATGCTTCCTCATCTCGCTCAACACCTCTTCTGTCTCACCTACTGTTAAATGACCTTTTGTTTTTTTTATAATTGCTCCTTTCAACTCATAATTTTTTGTATCAATATGAATGTTCATATTTTTGTGAACTACCCCATCGCGCAACCCCATTTCATTATTCAGCTCGTCAAACCATTTTGTCTTAGACTTAATTATATTCGCATAATCTTTATCCAAATGTTCTCCTTCTTTAAGCCACCAGTTCTTCTGCCTATGAAATGACCCTCTTTTCTTTCCAGTTATTTCTTCATCATCATAAAAGTAAGTTGTCAATTCAGCGATCTTATCCATTTGTATTCTTAAAAAGATAAAAAAGTTTATTAAGTCAACTCTAAGTTTAAGAAAGGCTTTCTTATCTTTTCCAAGCCCCTCTCGATCTTCAAGTATTCTTTCAATAAGTAAGTCATTTATTATTTTAAAGTTATTATAAAAAGAATTATCAATAGCTTTAAATATGTTATAAGGAGCCTTTAAGTCACCAGATAGAATTTCATCCAAATTTATTACTTCTCCTGAACTATTTCTTTTATAAAAACTTTCCTCAAAATTGAAAAATAAATTAAATAGTGGTGTATACACTTTTTTTCTATTATACATGGATTTCTTTAAAAATCTGACTTCGCCAGACCTGACGAAGCCAATCACAATATACCAAATACTAATTACCAAGATTTAGTAATCCTTCAACTTCTTCATCCCCTTCATCTCCCGGATTTTTTCCAAAGTCTTTGCTTCGATTTGTCGAATTCGTTCTCGAGTCACACCAAACTCATTTCCCACTTCTTCAAGTGTGTGAGTAACTCCATCTTCAAGTCCAAATCGAATTTTTAAAATCTTCTGCTCTCGTAAAGAAAGTTTATCCAAAACTTCAGTGATGTGATTTTTCAAAAGAGTCCTTGATGCTTCCTGATTTGGCCTAACAGTTTCAGTGTCCTCAATAAAATCGCTCAAAACACTTTCGCTATCATCATCACCAATTGAAGTTTCCAGAGAAACAGTTTCCTGAGAAACCTTCATAATATGTCGAACTTTTGCAACCTCCAAGTTCATTTCAGATGCCACTTCCTCTGGCAATGGTTCCCGCCCCAACTCCTGAACAAGTCTTCTGGTTACTTGAATATATTTATTAATAGTTTCAACCATATGAACTGGAATTCTAATCGTTCGAGATTGATCAGCAATTGCTCGAGTGATCGCTTGACGAATCCACCAAGTTGCATAAGTTGAAAACTTATATCCTTTCTTATAATCAAATTTCTCTACTGCTCGAAACAAACCAATATTCCCCTCTTGAATTAAATCAAGAAAAGAAAGATTATGACTTCTTCCAACATATTTCTTGGCAATCGAAACAACCAAACGCAAATTTGCCTCAGTCAATTGTTGCTTTGAAGATTGATCACCTCTTTCAATTCCCTTTGCAAGAGAAACCTCTTCTTCCCCAGTTAAAAGTGGGACTTTCCCAATTTCTCGAAGATACATCTGAATTGAATCAGTAGTACTCACTTCGTCTCCACCAATAGTCCGCCTGCTCTTAGCAGGCTCTTTCTTTTTAGCTCTTTGATTTTCCGCTTCTTTTTCAATTTCATTCTTAAGAATCTCATCAGAAGAAATAATCTTAATTCCTAATTTTTCAACTTGACCATAAAATTCCTCCAAAGTTTCAATATCCTTTTCAACATCACCCAGCGCATGAAGAATTTCATCTTCCGTAATAAAACCTCTTTGTTTTCCTCTCTTAACAAGAAGCTCTGACTCTGAATCCTTTTTCTGTTCCTTTTTCTCCTTAGAATTCTCTTCCTTTTTCTGTCGAGTCATTTCTCGAGCCTTCTCAAGTTTTTTCTGATTTCGAGAAAGAGCTATTTTCTTTGTCTTCTTTTTCTCAACAACAGGAGCTTTAATTTTTGATACCGCAGTCTTCCTTTTTTTAGGCTCAGTTTTTTTTACTTTTCTAGTCTTCAAAACAACCTTCTTTTGAGAAGCTTTTTTTCGTGGTTGAATTTTAGTTGTTTTTTTTATAGCTTTCTTTTTCGCTATAATACTTTTCTTTTTTTTTGGAGAAACAACTCTTCGCTTTTTCGAAGTGGCTTTTTTCACTATCTTCTTTTTAGTTGTTTTTTTAGTATTAGCCATAAATATAAATTTTATTAAAAGTTTTTATCCAAAAACCACATTGCTTATTCATTACCACTCTTCTCAGAAGAAAGACGTTGAAATTCTTGTAAAAGCAAATCTTCCGTTTCTTCATCTCCTACTTCCTGAGCCCTCTTAATATCCCAAGCAATTTTTTTTAGCGCTTCTTTATTCCTTGCTTTCTCCACCTCTTCAACTAATATTTTCCATTCTTTTTGTGAATCAATTTCATTTTCCGTGAATCCTTCTTTCTCATCAAAACTATATTTCACGGCTGTTTCAAACTTATTCAGTTCTTCTTCAAATAAATTTCTTTTTCCATCTTTCAATGCTTTCCAAGTTTCCTTATATCTATCTTCAAAAAAATCATCACCTATATTATCAGATTCCTTAGAAAGCTCATTTGTATATAAACCAAAAATCCCCAACAATCTTTCTTGGAGAACATCTATTCTTGTTTTCCCCTTCTCATCTGGATTCGATTCTTTAACATTCGATTTTGTTTCTCTTTTTTCTAAAATCGACTCTTTAACTTTAACCTTTTCTAGTACTTGTGTCAATCGCTCCTCATCAACCTCAACTAAACTTGAAAGTTTTTTTAACCAATAACTCTGCTCAATCGGATCTGCAATATCCTTAATAACATTCAAAAGCTCATGAGCGATCTTCTTTCTTCCGGATGATTCATCCCTGTTATACTTCTCACTAATTGAAGTAAAAAAATAATCTAAAACTTCTCTTGAATTCTCAGTCAATTCAACCCATTCTTTCCCCCGATTTTCAGTCACCAAGTCATTAACATCTTTTACGCCATCAGGCATAGTTATTATTTCAACTTCAAGCCCCGCCTCCAAACAAGTCTTTGTACTTTTTTTCATTGCATTCTGCCCCGCTTCATCCATATCAAAACACAACTTCACTTTCTCTGCATATCTTTTAATAATTTTTGCATGTTCTTCAGTCAACGCAGTTCCTGAGATAGCAATTGTATTTTCAATTCCGGCCACAAAAGAAGCTACCACATCCAAATTTCCCTCCACTGCAATTGCACAATTTTGTTTTTTAATTTCTGTCTTAGCCTGATAAAGACCATAAAGAACTTTACTCTTATCATAAATTTCTGTTTGAGGAGTGTTCACATACTTCGCACTTTTCTCATCACCACCTGGTGCTACTCTCGCAGAATAGCCAACAATTTTCCCATTAACATCAATTACTGGAAAAATAATCCGATCCCGAAAACGATCATAAAAACTTTCCGATGAACTCTCTGGAGAATTCTCCTTTTGAACTAACAATCCCGTCGCATTAATATCTCCTAAATTATATCCTTTTTGCAAAAGAAAACTCAATAAATTTCTCCAACCATCCGGTGCATAACCAATTCTAAAATTTGCAGTTTGATTGTCATCAATTCCTCGTTTCTTCAAATATTCAACAATCTTACCAGTATTACTGCTTTGATGAAGTTGATGTTGATAAAATTTTGTTGCCCAATCAAGAATTTCAAAAAGTCTTTGCTTTCGTCCTTTTTCTTTTTTATCAACTTTCTGAAAACGTGGAATCTCAACATGAGCTTTATCAGCCAATCGTTCTAATGCTTCTCGAAATTCCAATCCCTCCATTTCCATCACAAAAGAAAAAATATCCCCTCCTTTTTGACAACCAAAACAATACCAAAAATTCTTTTCAGTATTCACCATAAACGATGGAGTCTTCTCATTATGAAACGGACACAAGGCCTTATAATTCGAACCAGCCTTCTCCAATTTCAAATACTCGCCAATCACCTCAGCGACTCCCAATCTCTCTTTTATCTGATCAGTTACTTCTGGCATTTATATAAGTATCATCCTCCCACTTGTCATCCCCGCGTAGGCGGGGATCCAGTCAAAGAAAGATTTTAATTTATAGAAACTACACTAAAAAAATATAAATAAATCAATTTTTAACCAGTGAAAAAATTAATAATCCTTTCTTCTACAAAACACCTCAATTTCTACAAAAAATTGATACACTTATTCTACCTAAAACACACGCATTTGCAACTAAAAAGGAATATAAAAGCATACTATGAAAAAAAATTAGATTATCTCAGAGCAAGATATTTCTTATTCCCTAAGATTATCACAAACAAAATATTCAATGTGGGTTCAATGGCTCCTGCCTTGAACCCTGCAAAATCCATAACAATATTATCTCAAAGCAAGATATTTTTTATTCCCCAAAATCATCACAAACAAAACACTCTCCAAAAGAAGAAAAATCAAGTCAATCACCCCAAGCTGATCAATGATTATTAAAATAATATTCACTCCAATAAAAATAATAGCAAAATAAAAAATCAATCTCTTCTTCTTCCCAATCACTCGATTCAACCAAAGAAACACGATCGCATCAACGACAAACAAAATTGCCAACACCCATGCACCTCGAAAAAGATGCACTCCTCCAAACACAATAAAAACAAAACCATTAAAAAGAAATAACCAGCGAATGATTTTAATTGCAATCTCCTCTTTAGGTAAATTTTTCATTTCATTTTACATTTAACTTCTCATTACGTAAGGACGTACGTCCTTACGTCCATCCTTACGTTTATTATTTCACCTCCCATTACTTTTGTCATTGTCTCTTTTGTCATCCCCGCGACCGCGTGTCGCCTTAGCTTTAGCGGTGGCGCAAGGCGGGGATCCATTAGTCCGATTACCATGTTAAGTAATTATACTTACTTAACATGTTACTTAACAAATTACAAAATTTTCTATCTACTCCACACTCAACCCCGTTGGATGAGACGGTGAGGTGGTGTCGGAAGTGGATTGGATACCAACAGTTGAAACATCTGCGCCCATGTCATCACTATACTTTCCAACTCCGCTACAAGGAGAACTACCGCCTAATTCAAAATCTTGAATTTCTGACATTGTTCCACTTAAATCTACAAATGACGGGTCTTCATTAACAGAATTTAAATCAGGATAATTTCCATCGCCTAAAACTCCTGAACCTTGCCATTCTGCAAAATCATAATAATGCAGTGTTGGAGATTTCTCCCTAAAAGCAATTTCGGAAAAATCATAAATACAATTATAATTTGAAGAATACAATAGACTTGAGAATGGCAATGCATCTGGATATCCAGACCAAGAGATGAATCTATTTTGACCAGCTGAAACATTGTTCCATAGAACATTATCTATATTTGAATTTTTGCCTGCTGATGAAAAATTATCAACATTATATGCTGTATTATCATGAATTATATAATCAATTACTCCGTGATTTAAATCAAAAGCATTTGTGCTATTTATTACAAGATTATCGTAATATGTATTGTTAGTTGTATCAGTTAATTCATCAGTTGAACCCATTCCTAAAAAACCAGATATCACATTGTTTGCAAAATTATATCTCCAAATATTATAATCCATATCCCCCGCTTTTGTTCCATAACCGCTATAAATAATTTTATTATTTCCATCTACTTCATTGCGCTGTATGATATTATTATCGCTAGGACCAAATAGCATAATACAAGCAGTGTTATGAGAGCTATTTCCTGAATCGACCATATTAGAAACCTTACAATTTTCAACAAGTGAATTATTAACAATTGAAAGGCCAATGCCCCAATTAAGACTGGGGTCACTTGGAGAATAAAAACCCCCGGTTAATTCAATGTTTCTTACGATTATATTGTCACAATAATAAAGCTTCAAACCACCAATTATTGTAAAATCCTCAAGAGTTATATAATCTCTATTATCAAGTCCCATGGCCGTAAATTCTCCAGGGAAATTTTTAGCTCTAATAATTGCTTCATGTGGATTTAATGATTTAAAGATAATTGGAGAACCAGCTGTTCCAGAATAAGAAGGATTAAATGCACTGTAGGGATGATGCTCTGACGGGTCTTCATCAATATATGTTCCATCTAATAAATATACAACATCACCCGCCTGAGCATTACTAATTGCTGTTTCAAAATCACAAGGAGTGTTAGTGTTAATACTATTTTCCCAAGTATCTGAGCCAGTTGGGCTGACATAATGATCCGCCGCCTCCGAACTCCCCACCAAACCAAAAAAACCAAAGGATATTATCAGAGTGAGGATTGTTTTAAATTTTTGATTTTTCATAATTTTTTTCACTCACTACCATATGTAGGCGAATGGTAATAAATGTAATTTTATTTTAATCCTTTTTAAAACTTTATTTACCCTGTGTAATCATTTTTATTCCATAGGGTAAATAAACTTTTTTGTATTTTGTAAATTTAGACATTTGGAAATTGGAAATTGCCTGCCTGCTGAAGAGGCAAGGTTTTAAAATTAGAAATTGGAAATTGGAAATTTGCTTTCCTATTCCACACTCAACCCCGTTGGATGGGATGGTGGAGTTTCATCACCAGCATTTACCCCTATCAAAGAAACATCTACTCCAATATCTTCTCCATCGCTAGCACTTTGATAGCCTAATGATTCTGAAGTCAAGGCAAAATCTGATATTAAAGAAGGATTAGCCCCACCAACAAAAGTTGACGCTCCAGAAAGCGAATTTGTATCAGAAGAATTTTGAATTTGCCATTCTGCTAGAGTATAATTAGTTCCTGCCTCATTTATGATATTCCCCGTCATATATAAATTATAATTAGATGTAGTTGTCATGCTTCCTACAATAGTTTTGTATTCATATAGTGTGAGTTTTTCCACATAAAGATTGTTTGTAAACTCATTATCGTCACAAGTGTTGGACTGTTCTACCATATCAACCGGATGAATAGTGTTATAAAAAGTATTATGATCAAAAAAGTTATTGTCTCCACCAACTCCACAATATCCTGTCCCCCCATTATCACCTAATTTTACACCATAATGTAAACAGTTTACAACTAAATTATTCTCGTAATGACCATAATTAGTTATTGTTCGTATTCCAATTCCACAGTCATAAATATAATTATTCGTTACATAAAATCCCTGATCCAAGCAGTAATTAGAATGTTTATGAAAAATACCCATAGCACAATTTGAAATTTCATTTCTATTAATTGATATTATCCCAGTTCTAAACATTTGAATCCCAGACACACCATAACTAGATGCCCCACTCGGCCCAGTAAATATATTGTCTTCTATAATTATATTCTCAGCCCCAGGATGTGTCCGAATCAGGCAGACATTATCAGTGCCTGCTGCAGATGTGCATGTGAGAGAACAATTTGTTATTTTAAATCCAGTAGTTGCACTGTCTTCTCCAAGCCGAATTATACAATCATCAGCAGTATCAAAATTATCTGCAACAAAATTTATTCCATCAATATAATTGTAATTTCGTTGAATTTGCAATCCGCTATTGTCGTCCCCAATAATTTGAGTAAAATCTATTGTAACAGATTCCTCCTGATAGTTTTGAAAAATAATTGGATTTTCAACCGTTCCGTCATAACTGTTAAATCTAGTGTCTATGGCAATGCTAACATAATATATTCCAGAGCGAAAATTAACAGTGTCTCCCGCTTGAGCATTATGCCAAGCCTTATCAGGAGTAGCCCATGAATGAGAAATGTCATTGTTGGCATAAGTAACATCATCATTGCCTGTTGTTGAAACGAACAACTCTTTAGCCTCCGAACTCCCCACCAACCCAAAAAAACTAAAAAGTATTATTAGGGTAAGAATTGTCCCAGTTAAATAAAAATTCAATTTCACGGGATAAATTTTGAATTTTTGATTTTTCATAATTTTTTTAATTTATTTTAATTCTTTTGAAAACTTTACTTACCCTGTGGAATAATTTTTTCTTTGAAAAATTAAAGATGTAATCATTTTTATTCCATAGGGTAAATAAACTTTTTTGTGTTTTGTAAATTTAGACATTTGGAAATTGGAAATCGTTTGAAAATTGGAAATTGGAAATTGGAAATTTGCTTTCCTATTCCACACTCAATCCTGTTGGATAAGATGGTGGAGTAGTGTCAGCTTCTGCTATTCCCAAAAAATCTTCCGTATCTTCCTTAGTCGTCGTAATTACAACATCATCATAAGCCTGCCACATTTCATCAACTCCGCCTCCGCCATTAGTCACATTACCACCGAAACTTAACCCATAAGAACCATCCCAACCAGTCCCTGGAAATTCTGATAAAACACTCGGTGCGACCCGCACAGCGTCAACACCATCAATCTCTAATTCAACTAAATTCTCAGAGTGATTAAAATGCCAAATGAAATAATTCCAACCATCATTATTTGGTCCAGACAAAGAATCTTCAATCTCGCTCCAGCAACCAAAGACTTTCTTCGCCCACTCGTCCGATGATATTTGAAATTCGCAAGATGCGTCTGCATTACACCAAGAGTCACCACAACTAGCAATAAAATTCGTCCAATATAAATCCCAAGTTGTCCCATCGTTGAAATGAATTTTCATAATTTTGACAGAAGTCAAATCACCCAAGTCCCAATTAGGATCAACTTTAAACCAATAGCCCATATACCATTCATTTGGAAAATCAATTACATCCTGCGCAGTCAACCAACTATCTTGGGCATATCCACCATCAACCTGATCCCAATACTGAATAAAACCCTTACCGCTAACACCATGCGCTCCATTTGTATTAATATATCCCACCTCATAATCACCACCTCGATTTTCTCCTAATTTACCAGTCCAAAAACTTAATAAATCTGCACTTTGTGACATATCCCAATCCGGCTGACTATCAAAATTATCACCCCAAATAATAGCGGCTTTTGAAACTGGACTCCCAAAAAATATTCCTGAAAAGAATATTATTAGGATAAGGATTGTCCTAAATTTTCTTTGTCTCACTACGACATTAACAAAAATAGCTTTCTTGTTTTTCATAAATTATATTTCTAAAAAAATTCATATGAAATTAGACCTTATGAATCTTTATGCCATTATCATCAATCGTAATATAAGAACAAGGGGTATCAACCCAACCTCCACTATTATAATATTTTATCCCATATCGAGTTTTCTTCATTGCTCTATGAGTATGTCCACAAAAAACATATTGAGCTCCTTTTAATTTTCCAAATAAAATAGCTGATTTAAAAACTTTTTCAGAAATTTTCAACCAACCCTTGCTTCTTCTCTTTACAAAACGGCTCATTCGCTTGTCCTTGAAGTCAATTTTTTGAAGAAGATTATATAAAACCGTTGCCATATAACTTATTATAACATTATCAACTAAGAATCTATCAAATTGATGTCCGTGGATTGCTAAGTACTTTTCTTTTTTGTATTGCCAATGATAAACCTTTTTTATTTTTGCCCCAACCAACGCACTTATAATCTCAGATAGCCCCTTGTCATGATTCCCTTCCACCCAACGAACTTTTTTTGTTTTTGAAAGTTTTCCAAAATACTGAAGCAACTCCCACCCATCTTGAGAAAGATTCTTAAAATTCAAATTATCAAAAACATCCCCTAATAAAATTAGCTTTTTAAAAGAATATTTCTTCAAAGTTTCCAAAACTTTCTTTGGCTGAGCCACCGAAGACCCCAGATGAATATCTGAAATTATCAAAGTATGTGTTTTTAAAAGTTGTTTTTTAATTTTTGGCATTTATTTTTTTATTTAAATCTGCGGAAGATGTGGGATTCGAACCCACGTGGGCTTTAAAACCCGCTTGCTTTCCAAGCAAGTGCCATAGACCACTAGGCGAATCTTCCATAACATCAATTATTTCTTTCTCAATCTTTCAAATAATATTCCCTCTTACTATCCATACTTTTTAACTCTTCCTTCTTAAGTCAGAAAATAATAACATAACTACTTTTTTGACCTATAAGTTAAATTTAATTTTTAACAAAACAATAATTAAAATCATCACCTGTTCCGATATTAGCATCCCCTCCACCAGTAGCATATTGGACACCATTACTTAAATCCCCGTCATTATCTGGATACTTACCATCAAGCTTCTGTATTGCCCATTCAGTTTCAAGTCTATTTATTGAAATACAATACGATCCTTCACAACAATGACTGGAATCCCACCCATAAAAAAAATCATCATCACCAAAATTCGAACAAATACTATCTCCCTTGGGATCACTAGGAGCATCAGACATATAACCCCTATTAATTAGATCATCTTTAAAATCACTTGAACAACTAGAACTTACTTCCACCCCTGCGTTATCAGCACCTCCCGGAAGCTCTCCCTCAGCAATTATATATGCATCAATAGCAGTTATTAAACTATTTATTTCAGTTATTCTCCTAGAATCTCTTGCTCTCTCACGAACACTATTAAGACTAATAAGCACAACTCCAGCTAAAATTCCAATAATAGCAATAACAACCAAAAGTTCTATTAAAGTAAAGCCAGTATTTCTGCTATATCTTTTTTTAAAATCTTTATTCATTACAAAATAAATTAACGATAACTATCTGGCAACTCCTGACCGCCATACCTAGTACTAGGATTATATTCTTCTGTTAAAGAATTCTTATTAAATCTTAAAAAATATAAAAAAAATATAAAAGCGATCAGAAAAACAACAAATAACATTACTTTCTTTTTTTTATTTAAATCAAATTCATCAACCCCTTTAACTTTATCAATTCCATCTTTATCATCAAGGGCATCACTAAAGTCCATAATTTCATTTTCCTTATTACTCATCTTTTTTAATTTATATTTTTATTAAAATTATGTCTTAGCTTATCAATCCACCCCCCAAATAACAGTCGCTTTATTTTTCTGATCAGCTTTTCTGGTCAATAAGTGAATCTTAACATCTTCTTGTCGTAAGGATGAAAGTCCAAGTGCTTCATTGAGAGTTTTCGCTTGAATAATTTTTCTCAATCCCTTTTTCTTATTATTTCTCAAACGATAAATCATCCTAGCAAATTGATTTGTTTTTTTCAACTTTAAATCATTATATGGAGATTCCTCTGCTGATTTCAATATATCACTCATCGTCTCAATTACTTTCTTAGGATACTTTCCTGAAGCCGTTTCACCAGAAAGCATTACTGCATCCGCTTGATCCACCACAGCATTGGTCACATCAGAAATTTCAGCCCGAGTTGGTCGAGCACTTTCCATCATTGAAGCCATCATTTGTGTTGCCACAATCACTGGTTTTTTATGTCTAATGCATTTCTTGATAATACCCTTCTGAAAAATCCCAACCTTTTCCTGTGGCATTTCAATCGCTAAATCACCTCGAGCCACCATAACTACATCTGTTTCTTTTACAATACTATCAAAATTTTCAATAGCTGCTTGATTTTCCATTTTTGACACAATCCAAGGCATTCTTTTTTTATTTTTTATCTTATCTCTCTCTAAAATTCCTTTCATAACATTTCGAAGATTTTTTATATCTTTCCCACGACTAACAAAAGAAGCTGCTACAAAATCAACATCTTGAGACATAATGAATTGCAAATCATTCAAATCCTTAGCCGTCAGAAACCCGAGATGTTTTGAAATTGATGGAATATTCACTCCCTTCCGTGGATCTACGATTCCTCCTGTCAAAACTTCAGCAACACAACCACCAGAAACTCGTTTTAAGATCTTCAACTCCATCAATCCATCTTCAACAAAAACTCGATTTCCCTTGTGAACAAAAGAATAAAAATTATCCCAATCAAGCATCAATTCTTTTTTATATTGATGTTTTGTTTGACTTTTTTCATCAGTTAAAAAAACCTTACCTCCTTTCTCAATTTCAATTTTTCTTTTACTTGCCACTCGGATTCTTGGTCCTTGAATATCAGCCATAATTCCAATATGCCTTCTCTTTTGCTTGCTCACCCTCCGAATTTTCGCAATTGTTTTTTTATGCCATTCATAATTATTATGCGAAAAATTCAACCGGCAAACATTCATACCATTTTCAACCATATCCTTCAATGCTTCAGTACTTTCTGAGGCCGGACCAATAGTAGCAACGATTTTTGTTCTTTTCATTTTTTATATTTATTCAAATAAATATAGATATTCATATTTAACTTTGTCATCCTCGCGTATGCGGGGATCCAGAAATCAGGTTAAAATATAAGTCCTCCCAATTAGGATTAAATTCTTCTATTATTTTTAACTTCCACTTTCTATTCCATTTCTTTAGTTGTTTTTCTCTATAAATTGCTGCGTTAATATCTCCTCCTTCTTCATACCATACTAATTTATCAACTTTGTATTTTTTCGTAAATCCTTTCACTTCACCAGATTTATGCTCATAAACTCTTCTCAATAAATCATTGGTCACTCCAATATACAAAGTTCCATTTCTTTTACTGGCTAGAATATATACAAAATAGTTTTTGCTATTCATTCTAATCTGGATTCCCATTTTCATGGAAATGACAATTATTTTTTATTTTATTCTAATTGTTACACAGCCAATTGCTAAACCAAAAAATGGTTCAGCAATCAAGCTATAAAACAATTAAACAATTATTTTATAAGTTTAAATTTACCAATAAGTGGTAGCTTCTTTTGTTCACCTTTGGCTGCGTTAATAATTCCCATAATAGCAAGTATAACAACAATAACCTGAAAAATTAACCACAAAATAGGAATCAAAGGGATTAGCACTACAGTGAAAACTAGAATTCCACTTAAAACCAACATAATAACCCATCCTACAATTCCAAGAATCAAAAGATTAAGCTGTTGACCAGCATGAAATTTTGAATAAGGATTACTCTTTAAGTCATCCATCACTAGAGGGATAAAGAAAATAATTGGAATGATGTATCCAAGAATTCCCCAAATTTTTCCATTATCAGTCGCTCCGGTTCCTTCTTGCTGAGCTGGTTGTTCAGCCCGAGGAGCTGTTTGCGACTCTTCAGACGCAACTGGCTGTGACTCAGATTGAACATTTTCTTGAGCCTGAGGCATCTCCTGTGATTGAGAAGCTTCTGACGCAGTCTGATCTTCACTTTGCATATTTTTTTGTTCTTCCATAATATTCACCTGCCTTTCTAGTTTATTTTTATTAAAATTTTAAATAGACATATTTCGAAGCTTTGCGATTCTATCTTCAACCAGAGGATGAGTCATAAACATCTTCATCATTTTTTTTGCCTTTGTGCTAGTTACCGGCTTGATATTAGAAAATAATTACATTCTTAAATTAGAAGTCAACTTTTCTATTACTTCTTGCATATCATCTTTATCGATAAAATCAGAATTTTTAGGTGGACTAAATGGATCAATTACTTTAGGGTCCATGTCCCAAGAATTGCAATAATAATCAAACTCTTTCTTAAGATTTATCCCTGGTCTAGAGTTATCTTTACCGTATTTATTCATAAAATTATCAAGGCTCGTTTTACTTACACTGTTTCGGCCTGATGTTCTACTTTCTGGATTCTCAATCCAAGAATAAGCGATATTTTTTTCAAAATCAAAAAGTAGATTTGAAAAAATAAGAATTCCAGGATTAATTATTTCAATTTTTATAAGCAACTGTTTGCCTTCATTAGAAATAAAAATAATCCCATTATCATAATCGCTGGTAGTAAACTTACAACTTACTTGACTACCTGATTGAAGCATTGCTTCTATAGAAGTCTTCGCCACTTTAGCCACATTATTTTTCTCAACATTATTATTTTTCTCAACATTCTTTTGTTGATTATCTTGCCCGGTAACTTCCTTTGCTTTATTCACTTGGCTATTTAGTTTATTGGTTTGATTATCGGTTTTTTGCCCACAGCCACCCAATGTTATAGCTACCGCGAAAATAATAATTGGAAAGATCTTTTTCATATTTTTATTTAGCTGATTATGTATTTATTTTAGACTAGAAAAGAAAAAAGAGCAATTGACTGCATACTTGTTTTACTTCATATCCATCCCACAAAGCCTTGCAATTCTTTCTTGAATTGGTGGGTGGGTCTGCCCGCCTACCAACCCCAACTAAAATGATGAACTATTGAAAAATTCTTCATTCTTAATTCCCATTCCAAATTCAAAATTCTAAATTCAAGATTCTAATTATATATCCATCCCTCGAAGTTTGGCAATTCTTTCTTGAATTGGTGGGTGGGTCATAAACATTTTTGCCACAAATCCTTTCCCTTTCTTTCCCTTTAATGGATTTGAAATATACATATGAGCTGTAGCCTTATTAGCAACTTCTAATACATCTGGATCATTTGAAATCTTTTCCAATGCACTCGCTAATCCCTCTGGAAAACGAGTCAAAAGCGCCCCATCAGCATCTGCCAAATATTCTCTTTTTCTTGAAATTGCCATCTGCATTAACATCGCAACAATTGGAGCAAGAATCGCTAAGACTAAAGCTATCACGGTAAAAATAAGCTTCGATTTATTGTCATCACTATCTCCTCCTCTATTCCCAAAAATACTCCACCGCAAAAACCAATCAGAAAGAAGTGCAACAAATCCCACTAAAACTGTCACCACTGTTCCCAAAAGAATGTCTCGATTTCCAATATGCGAAAGTTCATGAGCAATCACTCCTTCTAATTCTCTTTTTTCAAGTTTTTCAATAATCCCCGTCGTCAAAGCAATCACTCCATGTTCTGCATCACGTCCCGTTGCAAAAGCATTCGGAGCAGAATCATTAATAATATATATCTTAGGAACCGGAAGTCCTGCTGTAATACACAAATTTTCAACAAGCCGATAAACCTCTCGAGCATTTTCATGCGTCACTTCTTTTGCACCACTCATTTTCAAAACTATCTTATCACTCCACCAATAACTCACAAAATTCATTCCAACCGCAAAAATAATTGCTCCATAAAGAATCCCTGGATTTCCCATTACTTGAGAAAATACCCAACCAATACCAATTACAAAAACCAAAAATCCGATAAGATAAACCCACGTCAAACGAACATTTTTGTCTTTTTGGTTGTAAAGCGTCATTTATATTAAAATTCTACTTTTACATTTTCTTTCTCCGCCTCATCTGCTTCAAAGAATTCATATGCTTTGAAACTAAACATTCCTACCAACATATTGTTTGGGAAAACTTGAATTTTTGTATTAAAATCCCTAACATTCCCATTGTAAAATCTTCGAGAAGCCTGAATTTTATCTTCAGTATCAGTCAATTCTCGTTGAAGTTCAAGGAAATTCTCATTCGCTTTTAATTCTGGATAAGCTTCTGCAACCGCAAAAAGACTTTTCAATGTATCTGAAAGCATATTTTCTGCTTGCGCCTGTTCCTTAGCATCTTTCGCTCCCATCGCTCTTGCTCGTGCCTCTGTTACATTTTGAAAAGTTTCTTTTTCATGAGAAGCATACCCCTTCACCGTATTAATTAAATTTGGAATCAAGTCATAACGTCTCTTCAATTGAACATCAATATCAGACCAAGCTTCATCCACTCTATTTCGAAGTTTAATTAATCCGTTATAAATAGCAATCAACCAAACAATAATCAACGCTACAACGACAAGAATAATAATAAATGTCATTTTTTTTTCTTAATAATTAGTATCTTAATAATAGAGGATTTTTTGCGGTTTGTAAATAAAATCGTAATTGGTAACTTGTCATCCTCGCGGAGGCGGGGATCCAGTCCTCATGTCCTCGGACTTTTTTCTGGATTCCCAATCAAGTTGGGAATGACAATACGTTTTCCCTGTCATCCTCGCCCGCCCAAAGCGGATAAACTCCAGCAGATCAAGTCCAGTCTTCCTTTAATCTTGTCATCCTCGCGTATGCGGGGATCCAGTTTTCATGTCCTCGGACTCCTTCTGGATTCCCGTTTTCACGGGAATGACAATGCGTACGCCCCAAATTACAAATGTTTCCTTTCTTGTCATCCTCGCGTATGCCTGCCTCGACTCGGCAAGACGGGCGGGGATCCAGTTTTTCTTGCTCCCTGTCATCCCCGCGGAAGCGGGGATCCAGTTTTTCTCACCTTACTATAAATAAAAACAAAGCCCCTCCCCAATTACTAATTACGAATTCACAAATTACCAAAAATCGGCCTTTCAGCCGATTTTTAGAAAAATTCCCATACGCTATAGCGTATTTAAGTAGGATGAGAACTTTAACCTAAGGTGTAATACAGCTTCCTGTATTAATTGTACACGTAATAACTGGCGTTCCTCCAGCAGAAACGAACCCAGGTCCTCCATCAGCTCCAGTAGCAGCACCCCAAGCATACCCCGTATAATCAGTTATACTCGTAGGTAATACTGGATAAATTTCAGTTACATCAGTAAGACTACAAATCTGAGTTGTTCCTGGAACAATAGGGGTTCCTACAGTTCCTCCCTCACTAGCACACAAACTAGCTATTGTTGTGACAGAAGCCATTGTTGATTTCATAGAAGAAACATTAGCTCTATCTCTAACAGAACCTAAACTAACCAAAACAATTCCAGCTAAAATACCAATGATAGCAATAACTACCAATAGCTCAATCAATGTAAAACCTTTATTATTTATTTTCATTTTTTCACCAACCTTTCTAGTTTTTTTTTATTATTTATATTTCTATATCCAATTAACATTATCTAAATTCTATACCAATCCTTAAATTTGAGCAAATAATTTTCCATATTTTCACAAACTTCTTTTTTAATTGTCATTCCTGCGGAGGCAGGAATCCATTAGGAGAATAACATTATTTTATTTTCTTACTTTAAATAAGCAATTAATTATACTCAGAACGATAAATTCCGAATTAAATCTTAAACCCCAAAATCTAAAGCTTCTCACAACTCCCACTTCCAACATAACAATATATAATATTTGAACCATCTTTCAATCCAACGAGAATATGAGAAGTACTCCAACCATAAGAATATCCCTTATTACTTAATTTAGGATCTAATGCTGGATAATTAATAGTTCCTCCCACTGGCAAATCACAAATCGAACCACTTGGAGGATTAATATAATCGACCTCATCACAAGCTCCTGCAGCACGAACAATCGTTCCCATGGTCTTCATTAAAGAGTTCACCTCCGATCTTTCTCGAACTGAAGATGTGCTCACCAAAACCACCCCCATTAAAATTCCAATAATCGCAATAACCATAAGAATCTCAACAAGAGTGAACCCCTTTTTATTTATTTTATTTTTATTATATTTCATCTTATAAACAAATTCTATTTATCTAATATTTTAGCAAGAAAGCACTCTGATCTTCCAAGCAATTAAAACTCTTGAATTAACTAACAATTTTTACCAAAATCCAGCTCCCTCTAATCCAGGTGAAACTGCAATTCCAGAAACGTTACCCGTATGACCCTCAAATCTCCAATCCTCACCACTACCATCTGGCTTTATTTTTCTAAGAATATTATCCTCACTACCAGAATAAACATATCCATCAGAATCCACAACAACATCATGAATAGTGTTTGTAAGAGAAAAAGTCCAATCAGAAGAAGAGCCATCTGGTTTTATTTTTTTAACACTATCATCCCTACTTCCAGAATAAACATAGCCATCAGCATCTACTGCAAGTCCATAAATATAACTAGAATGTTCACTAAAAGTCCAATCCTCACTACCATCTGGCTTTATTTTCTTAACAGTTCTATTGCTTCCTCCTGCATAAACATATCCATCGGAATCAACTGCTACTTGTCTAACATCACTAGAAAAACCATCAAACCTCCAGTCCTGACTACCATCAGCTGGTCTTAGTTTTCTAACAGTATTATCATAGCTACTTGAATAAACATTACCATTTTCATCGACGGCAACATCACTAACGGTTCCTGTATGTAGAGTAAACTCCCAAAGTTGAACACTGCCATCTTGACTTATTTTTACAACTTTATTATCACCACTACCAGTGGATGCATAAACATTACCATCAGTATCCACTGCAACCCCAGAGACACTACCGCCAAGCAGAAAACTCCAATCCTCACTACCATCTGGCTTTATTTTTCTAACAGTATGATCACTA
This sequence comes from uncultured Bdellovibrionales bacterium, assembly GCA_964421125.1. Taxonomy (GTDB): domain Bacteria; phylum Patescibacteriota; class Minisyncoccia; order Moranbacterales; family DUUL01; genus UBA2193. Next base: position 36,636 of record CAYQVD010000006.1, on the reverse strand, counting down.
CCTCCAGAATACACATACCCATCAGCGTCTACTGCAACAGGACCGACTGAACCACTATGACCCTCAAAACTCCAAAGTTCATTGCCAGATGAACTTATCGCCTTTACGGTACCATCATCAGAAGCAGAAAAAACAACCGATCTCGTCAATCCAACTTGTACCGCTCTTCTTGTCCGATCCTCACCAAATCCAGCACCAGCAACAACCCTGATCTCTGAAACTTCACTAAGATCTTTTGCATCATCATTCATTATCTCTCCCGAACTATCAACCAGATAAATACTACAATCTACATCATAGCTTTCACTTCCAATATTGATAGCAAGTGGAAGAGAATCTGCTGCAAGTCCCCAAGTGAAAACATTCCCATTAGACGTATCGATTCCCCCTACCTCATCGATTCTAACACCTGATGCTTCATAATATTGCTTCAAAGACCACTCAATGCAACCATCAGCAATTTGAAGAGCCTCAGTAGAGCTTCTTGTCTTAGAACTAGCTGACCTTTGCATAAGTGAAACTGAAATAATTGATGAAAAGATTAAAACTCCTGAAATTAAAATAACCATAGTCAAAATCAAAGCAGAACCTGATTCATTTTTCCAAATATTTATTTTTTCTTGCATCTTATTTTTCATAAAAATTTCTTAATACTCCTAACTAAAAAACACAAACTATTTACCAATAACCACCAACTAAAAACTAACTAGTAGTCTCTTAAGGAAACCGTTGATTGAATTGTCCTAGAATCAGCTCCTTGAACTCCGAGTGCTCCATTATAGGTAACTTCCATGTTTACCCTAAGGAGTCCTCTTTCATTAGTGTTTAAATCAGTTTCTTTAACATCAAATGAACCAGATATTCCTATTTTTGAATTTGGATCAGTATGATCTCCAACTACATCCTCAGCAGCAGAAACTATTTCTGAACATTCCACTTCAGTTCCATCTCCAATCATAACTCTCAAAGCCGGTCCATTAGTCATATCAAAAAAATAGCAATAACTATTACCAGAAGCATTGTCAATAAAAAAAACTTCCTGACTCTTACCAGCCGGATTTATTCCACTACTTATCCTGGCTTGCCTGCTCAGCGAGTCCATAGCAAAACGAGCATTTTCGAGAGCATTTTGCATCGCCTGTGATTTTGTATGAGCCTCTATAGATCGAATTCCAAATAAAACTACCCCTCCAACAATAGCTCCAAAAATCATCATTGCTACTAAGATCTCTACTAAAGTAAACCCGTTTTGATTTACTTTTTTTATCTTTTTTTTATTATTAACCACTTTTTTATTAAATTTATATTTATTTACAAAATTCAAATCTAATTCTCTTGCCAATTAGTTAGAATATTCATTGCCCTTGCTTTTCTTTCAATCCCCGATAAACTAGTCCACATAACCTCACAGGAAACCGCAAAAGCCTCTGTTGAATCACCACCAACACTAGCATCGTCTATATAACAAATTCTTGAAAAACCCGTTTCATTACCAGCCGTACATCCAAGTGGAGGACAATTTTGATACAAACCAGTTATCCCATCTTTTTCAACAGAATCCCTTCTTGTATTACAAGAAAAATCAGCAGAAGAAAAATCAGCAGAAGGATGACAAGGACTAACATTTAACCCATCGGCCATACTTGTAGCACCTGAATTTAACTCATTTTCATCTCTAATATTTCTTATAATTTCAACCCCCTCTTGAGCAAGACTTGAAGCAATTACTTCATTTTTACTCTCATTGTCATTAGAGATTGTTTTTCCAAATATTGAATAAAGAGCCAAAAATACTCCTCCCGCTAGAACTAGAACTAGAAGAATTTCAATTAAAGTAAACCCGCTCACACTCGAAGAAACTCTCGTTTTTTTTTGTTTATTAAATTTCACAATTTTAAAAAATAAGATTATTTAATTTATTTGCCCCGAAGAAGAAACTGTTATCTGCGCAGAAGAACCACTTCCGCCAGTAGAATTCAACTGGAAAGACCCGTCCTGCAAAACCCTTCCGTAAGGAGCTCCGAAAAACACATAGCTACCAGCTGGACCTATTGTTATTTTTGTTTTTGTTGAGTTAAGATTTACCTTCTCTAGTGAATCCGTTAGATGAGATGGGTCTTTCAAATCATCGCAAGTATTAGGGTCATTTAAATCACTATCATGAACGTAATAAACCGCATAATGTCCCAAATCAATCACATATAAACCAAAGCCACACATATTATTAACCACTGCCCCCCCCGACTCTTGCTCTGGAATTGAAAGTGAGTAACTTTGAGCAAGTCTTATCGCTGATTGAAGTTCATTTTTCGCTAACATTAGATTTTTTTGAGTCTCAGAAAAGCGTGCTGTGGTTATTATAATTGAAGTCAAGATTCCAATCAAAGCAACTGCCACCATTAACTCTACCAAGGAGAACCCTTGATTGCTTTTATTACTCCTTTTTTTATTAAATATTTTTTTCATTATTATCTTTTATGATAATTCTGTCATCCCCGCGGAGGCGGGGATCCAGAAATCAAATTAGTATATAAATTTTCCCAAATCTCCAATTATAAATTACTAATTACGCTATTAAAAAAACATACTAATAAAATCCTGGAGCTGATCTTGAAAAAAAACTACTACATATGCCCCGAGAATCAAAAACGGACCAAACGGCAATTGTGACTTCATTCCCTTCTTGCCTCTTATTATCAAAAATATTGCAACAATTACTCCAACAATATAAGCAATCATCAATGCTGGATAAACCATCTTCAATCCAATCAATAATCCCAACCAAACTGCTAACTTAACATCTCCCCCTCCAATCCACTTTCCCTTTGAAACTGCATAAAGAATCCAAAAGAATCCTGTCATGACTACTGCACCAAGAATCCCAGAAACCCAAAAACAATTCCAATCAAAAATTTCACAAGGATCAATGAAAAATCGAATCCCAAAAATCAATATCGTCACAACAATTCCTGCAATCACAAGCTCGTTGGGAATAATCATATACTTCAAATCCCAGACTATCACCAAAACAAACAAAAATGCTGTTATCATTAACAATAAACTGCTAACAAGAAACAACGGGCTTTCAAAAAATTGACTCACTCCCAATTGCCAAGCCGAAATCGCGAAAACAATTCCCGTGAACAATTCTACTGCTGGATATTGCCAAGAAAGTTTTTTGCGACACTTTCTGCACTTTGCCTTCAATATCAAAAAACTAACTATTGGAATATTATCAAACCATTTCAATTGATATCCACAAAAATCACACTTCGACCTCCCATTTATATTTTTTCCATTTTCTGTTCTATCAACAATCACATTTGCAAAACTTCCAAAACAAATACCAATCAAGAAAAAAAGCAAAATCATCAAACACATATAAATCTTTTCAATAAATTAATAAGTAGTTAAGTCAGTATCCGCATCGCAATTATCTGCTGTTGGAATCTTAACGCATTGCTTATATTTTCTATTGCAACAAATTCTACCCGTACTCCCCTCAATCCAAAATGACCAATCTACATCATCAGCTCCAGTATAAGTATTACCACTAAGAAGTCCATCAGCATACAAATAATTACTATCCATAACAGGCCACTGACCATACTCTGGATTTCCTCCAATGCAAATATCTGCAGATCCATTGTGGCTAGGAAACCAAACACTTTCCCCGTCAGACCAACAAGTTAACATTGGCTGAATTGTTGCTGAAAGTTCTGCAAGAATTTTTGTATCATTCGCTCTGTTTCGTTGACCACTCAATGAAACCGTCACAATCCCCGCCAAAATTCCAATTACAGCCACCACCAACATAAGCTCCACAAGAGAAAAACCCTGCCCAACTAGGCCTACAACATTTCGCCCAGCTTTTCTATTTTTATTATTAATCATTTTTATATAATTTAACCCATTATTAATAAATTTCTCTAAATCATATCCCAATTATACATATCCAATAAAATCTACATTGAAGTTGCAACCTGATAAATCGGAAGCATCACCGCTGAAACAAGAATCCCCACTCCTACTGCTAGTATTATCATGATTATTGGCTCAATTAAAGCAGAAAAGTTTTTTACCATAACATCAGCCTCTCTTACATAAAAATCCGTAATTTTTCCAAGAGCAGCATCAATTCTACCCGACGCTTCACCTACTTGAATTATTTGAACCACAATTGGAGGAATTACCTCGTAACGAGCAAAAGTATCTCCAACGCTTTCTCCTCGCTTAACATGTTCCGCAGCCTCACGAATCACTTCTCGATAAACTTCATTTCCAATAATATCAGAAGTTATCATCAAAGAAGTCGTAATTGGAAGTCCACTCTGAAGAAGAGTTGAAAGATTTTCTGAAAAACGAGCCACATATATATCATTCAAAATCTTATTAATAATAGGAATTTTCAATACAATCCTATCAAATTCAGCTCTTCCATCTTCCGTATTAGAATAATAAATCAACGCCCCACCACCTGCGATAAAAATCACTAAAACAGCCCACCAATAGTTAGATAAAAATCCACTTGTCCAAATAATTATTCTAGTTTGAATTGGAAGTGTTGCTGCATCAGCTCCATCAAGCAAAGTGAGAAGTTTTGGCATCACAAAAGTCATCACAATAAAACCTGTAACAACCATAGTAAGAAGAATAAACCCTGGATAATACATTGCACTTTTCAATCGAGCAGTCAATTCATAGTTTTTCTCAATATTATCAGCTAAATCATTCAGAATCTTCTGTAAAGTTCCTGACGCCTCCCCTGCCTTTACCATATTTACGTAAAAATTTGAAAAAACATCTGGATGTTTTGCAAGCGCCTCCGAAAGAGAAGATCCTCCGTCAATATCATGCATTATTGCATGAACTTTAGCAGCTAAAAAACTATTCGACGTTTGATCTCCAATTGTCTGAAGAGCCGTTAAAAGTGGAACTTTAGCATCAATCAAAATAGCTAACTGACGAGAAAAAAGCACAAATTCTTTCGGTTTCACGCCTTCCCAAATTTTTCGTAAACTGTTAATAAGTTCATTATCTCGAGCCTTTTTCAACTCCAAAACATGAAGTCCTTTTTTTAATAAAAGTTCTAAAGCAGCTCTATTACTGCTAGCGTCTATCATACCTTGTTGTATTTCCCCAGATGGAGTTTTCGCTTTGTAGTTAAATCTCATATTTTTATATTAAATTACGTTGATTCTAGAAACATTTTAAAAGCATTACTGTCAGTAGCAAATCCTTCTGCATCTTCAAGTGAAACTTGTCCCTCGCTAACAAGATTAGCCAAGGACCTATTAATACTAATCATGCCATCATCCAACGATGTCTCCATTACGACACCGATTTGATGAGTTTGATTTTGTCTTATTAAATTTGCAATTGCATTATTACATTTCATTATTTCAATCGCAGGAATTCTTCCTCCTCCAACCTTCGGCAATAAACGTTGAGAAACAACACCCGTTAAAACAGTTGAAAGTTGATATCTAATTTGATTTTGCTGATAAGCAGGGAAAACATCAATAATTCGATCAATAGTTTGGGTCGCATTATTAGTATGAAGAGTTCCAAAAATTAAATGTCCAGTTTCCGCAGCAGTAATTGCAGTTGAAATTGTTTCAAGATCTCTCATTTCTCCAACAAAAACAATATCAACATCTTCACGAAAACTAGCTTTTAACGCAGTTGGAAAATCAACTGCATCTTCATAAATCTCTCTTTGCTCAACCAAGCTTTGTTGAGAATTAAAAATATATTCTATAGGATCTTCAATTGTAATAATGTGCCGTTCCTTTCGTTGATTAACATAGTCTATTAATGAAGCAATTGTCGTAGTTTTTCCATGACCATTCGGACCAACCACTAAAAATAATCCTTGATGACAATCTGCAAACTCATAGACATTTTCAGAAACCCCTAATTCCTTAAGACTTTTAACTTCACATGGAATTAATCGAGCACAAAAACTAAGGGCTCCTTTTTGATAAAACATATTCACCCGAAAACGGACATTATCACCAATTTCAATTGAAAAATCAACTTGTCTGTTATTATCAAGTTTCTTAAGTCTTTCTTCATTTAAAAAATCTTGAGCTAATATCTCCATATCACTTTTAGCAATCACGTCCTCCTCTTTTAATTGCTTTAGCTTACTGTCAATTCGAATAGCAGGATAATTTCCTGCAGAAAGATGCAAATCCGAACCATCCTGACTTACAACTAAATTTAAATATTTTTTCACTTTCTGAATAAACTGACTTTCTTTCATTATTTTTGCTTTTCTATGTATTTATATTTCTATTTATTTTTTTCAAGAAGTTTTCTAATTTTGACTACCACTTCTTCTGGAGTAAAAAATGATTTTATAAAATAATCATCCGCGCCAACCTTCAAGGCCTTCTCAATTGAATCCTTATCCCCAACATTAGTTAGCATGATAATAATTGCTTTTTTTCCTCGCTTTTTTTGATAAATCTTTTTTAAAACTTCCCATCCATCCATTTTTGGCATCAAAATATCCAACAAAACAACATCTGGACTCACTTGATCAAATCTCATTAATGCTTCTTCTCCATTATCGGCAAGTATCACGTCAAATCCCTCAGAAGAAAGTTTAGTAAAATAAACCTCTGATATAAAAAGGTCATCTTCTACAATTAATATTTTTTTCTGTTTTTTATCCATTGAAATTTATATTATCAATTTTAAGCCCCCTTAGCTTGAATTACTTCATCACCACTATCATCTTCTGTAACTCTTTGTATTTCTTCAAAAGTAGTCAATCCCTGTAATGATTTAATTATACCATCTTGCTTCATTGTTGTAAAACCATTTTTTCTACCAATCGTTTCAATGTCCCCCCTTGCAATATCTTGATCGATTGCTCTAGCTAAAACATGATCAATCTCTAAAGTTTCAAAAATTCCAATCCTTCCTTTCATTCCACTCTTCAAGCACTTATTACATCCTTTTCCATAATAAAGCTTGTAATCCTCGTTATCATTTAATGAACTTACTCCAAATTTCTTGAGTTCTTCCAGTGACAAACCCTTAAGTTCATGACTTATGATTTTCTTAATTTCCGATGGAACAGCCTCTTTTTCTGTTCGACATTCTTCACAAATCTTTCTTACCAATCTTTGACCAACAACAAGTTTAAGCGCAGAAGAAAGTAAAAATGGTTGAATTCCCATATCAATCAATCTTGGAATTGCTCCAATTGAATCATTGGTATGAAGAGTAGAAAGCACTAAATGGCCAGTCAATGCCGCATGAATAGCAAGTTCGGCTGTTTCTGAATCACGTATCTCCCCGACCATAATAACATCTGGATCCTGACGAAGAACACTTCGAAGCCCAGAAGCAAAAGTGTAATCAATTTCAGGTTTAATTTGAGATTGACTTACTCCATCCACCATGTACTCAACTGGATCCTCCAGTGTTACTATGTTAACACCCTCCTTATTTAAAATATTTAAAATTGAATAAAGAGTTGTTGATTTACCTGAACCAGTTGGTCCAGTTACAAGAACGATCCCAAATGGCTCCTGAATAATTCTTTTAACTTTCTCGAGTTCATCGCCACGCAAACCAAGATCATCTAAACTGACTAATCCTTCATTTTTATCCAAAATACGCATAACCACTTTTTCTCCATGAGCAACCGGGAAAGTAGAAACACGAAAATCAATCATTTCATCTAAATCATTTATTCGGAAACGGCCATCCTGTGGTTTTCTTTTTTCATCAATCTTAAGATTAGCTAAAATTTTTATTCTTGAAACAATAGCCGGACCAACTTTTTGAGGTAAAAAAATACTACTATGCAAAACCCCGTCAACTCGATAACGAACCCTAACATTATCTTCAACTGGTTCTATATGAATATCAGAAGCTTTCCCATCAATAGCATTTTTTAAAATAACTTCCACCATCTTTGCCACTGGAGCATCTTGAATTATTGTATTTAAGTCCTGTTTCTTTCTTAGAGTTGCTGTAATTTTTCCCCCTTCCTTTTCCTCCTTAGCACTTTCTTCTAGATCACGAAGAGCCTTCCCAATCTCAACCTCAGGATTCTTAACTTTCTTAAGAAGATTATTGAATACATCTTCAGTCACATTAAAAACTCTTATCTTCTTTTCATTTTTCCTAGAATAAAATTGAATTGCATTCTGAGCATTAATATCTTCAAAATCTAAAATGGCTACATCAACAAAATTACCCTTTAACCGAAAAGGAATAAATCCATATTTTTCAACTGACTCTAAAGGAATTGAAGAAATAACTTCTTTCGATATCACAATATTATCCCAGTCCACTTCGGAACCACTTTTTTGCACTATAGAATCATCAAGCATAACAAAATTGAATTAAACTATTTTTTTAATCATTTACTAGACCATTTAAATTATCACCAGCAACCACTTCCGCTTCCAATGAATCTAAATTTTCCTCAACAATACTCGCATTGGATTGACCTAAAAATAAATCGTCCTTACCTATTCCTGTCAGAATAGGACTAAACACATAATTACTACTTGAAAATCTGTTTTTATAATTTTTAATAAAATCAACATCTAATCCAGAATCTACAATACTTTTCAAAACTGGTTCATTCCTATACACGACAGAACTAATTTTCAAGCTCGGATCATCTTTTTTATAAAAAGAAACTCCAGAAATAGAAGCATTTACACTACCAGTTCCTATCTCTTCTTGATTCATTGCAACATTTTCCACTACGAACAACCTATGAGCGGTTTCCATAAAACTAATAAAATTCCTCACTTCGACATAATTACCGACTAAATCTAAAGTAAAAGGAATTTTAAAAACTTCCGGAGATACCAATGTATCACCCTCATCTTCATCAAAAACCACTATTTTATTAGAACTTTTTGCTTTTTCAGCTAATTTAACATCGCCAACTTCTATTTTTATAATCAAAGCCCCTTTATTCTGCGCTCCCTTGAAAAGTTCATCTACAAAACTATCATTATTAATCTCAACAGGCAAAGCATCATAAATCACCGCAGTATCTCGTATATTTTCCTCATAAACATCTATACTTTTATTTATTTTCAATCTCTTTGTCTCCAACGAAGCACTTGTCTCCATTTTTTTATTAAGCTCAGCTCTCTTTTCCTGAACAACTCCCCATCGAGGAAAGATAAACCAAACAATCGAAAAAAACGTAATGATTAATGCGAGTGGGAAAAAGAATGTTTTTAAACTCATTTTTATTTAGTAAATTTTTATTTATTTAAAATGTTTTTATTTTTATAAATCTTACAAAGATTTTACATTAAAAGTAATAGAGGCCAACAATCCATTATCTTCTAACGAACTACTATTAAGCTTAAGATCTTCTATTTGATCAGACTGTTTATAGGCATTAAGTTGAGAAGCTAAATCATCAAAATTTGAAACGAGGATAATAGCCTCAACAACAGAACTAGCAGGAGAAGATTGACTCAGATCAATACTTTTAAAAATCGTATTACCAAAAGTTCTTGAAGAAACTACACCAAGAAACTCAGTTTGGTTATTTGCTTCTGATAAATATTTATCAATATCAATAATTCGACCCTGTAAGTCATAAACCTCTTTAAATTTTTGAGAATCAATATCTTGTTCTTTTTTACTGATTTCATCGGCTACTAATGTCACTCTTTTTTCTAACTGCATCTCATAAAGAAAAAGTCCACCAGAGATTGCTCCAGCAACAACCAATAACAACAAACCAAGAATTAATGAAAGACTAATGTTTTTTCTTTTTTTGATATTACCATTATCAGACTTTAGATTAATTTGTCTCATTTTTTATTTTTAATTAAAATTTATTAAATTAAATTACTATTCTTCCATTAAACCCTTTAGTGCTAGCCCAATCGCTACTCCAAAGTAAGGATTTAAAGAAAAAAGACTATTTTCAATTTTCTTTGGATAAACTATTTTTAGCCAAGGATTCCCTTCGACAATTTTTATTTTAATTTTATTTTCTAAAAAATTAATAACTCCCTTCATCTGAGAAAGTCCTCCTGTTAAAACTAAAGAATCTATCTCTAAATTAGGATAATTCTCATCAAAAACCTCAATGGATTTAACAATTTCATCAGAAATATTCTTAAAAAAAGGTTCTAACACTTGAGTTTTAATTTCTCTAGATTCAATCTCAAATCCCTGGCTGACCTTAATCTTTTCAGCCCGTTCTTCGTTAACTCCTAATGCCTTTGAAAGAAGTTCTGTCATCCTTTCTCCTCCCACATCAATACTCCTATTAGCAACAACACTTCCATTAACAATTACCGAAATATTTGTAATAGTACCTCCGATATCAACCATTAAATAGCTCTTCTGATCATCCCCAACCATAGCTCTCTTAAGAGCAAACGCATCAATCTCTAATGAATCAATATTATAACCACTTTTTTGAAAAACTTTTTCGTACTCCTGGCTAATACTTTTCATAACTGAAACTAAAACTACCTTTATCATTGATTTATCCGAAGCCTTTGTAATTTTAGATTCATTTTTCTGTTCATCCGACTCTGCTTTATCATTTATAATCTCCCAACCATAAACTATTTCTTCTAAGGGAACAGGAATATACTTAGGTGCTTCAACTTGAATAATTTGCTCGATTTCTTTCTCAGAAGCTGGAGGCAATTCGATTGTCGTAACCAACGAAGCAAAACTTGGAATTGCCACATTAATATTTTTTGTTTTTACTTCAATTTCATCAAGAATTTTTTTAACTATGTCCCCCACTTCAGTATCAATTATTTTTGAAGATCCAGGCTTGACTAATCCTTTTTTATTAGTTCTTGTTATTGAATAGTTCTTTAAAACAATTTTATCTCCTTTTTTTTCTAATTCAACAATCTTGATGCTAGAATTTCCAACGTCAACGCCCACACATCTTTTTTTCTTTTTTTTAAACAGGTCAGAAAACCTTCCTGGAATCTTCCCAGTTACATCATCGAACATTTTATTTTTACTTTATTTTCATTTATTTTTTTTCGAATGTTTTCTTTCTTTAATTTTAGAAACTTTTCCACTTTTTGTCAAATAGCTTTTCCTTGAAATATTTCCTCCTTCTGCTATGCTGACTTAAAGGTTTTATAAATTAAAAGATAAAATTTTTATTCATTCTATGATGTAATAATACATCAAATAACAACTTTTAACAAATATTGAAATTTATGATAAGAAAAATTGAAAATCGTCTCACCAAAAATGCTCAAACTGTACTCGAGAAAGTTCAACAATCCAGTAAACGAAATGATCTAAATGAAGTCAATTCTCTTTTTCTCATAAAGCCTCTTTCTGAACAAAAAGGTAGTTTGGGAAACATTTTAATGAAAACACTTGTATCTGATATCGATGAAATGCTTAGCAAAAAAAATCTTTCTAATACCAAAGTTTCGGTTGCAGAAGTTTTAATGAAATCATTTCAAATCGCATCTTCATCTAACAGCTCCTTTGTTGGAACTGAACATCTCTTTCATGCCCTATTACTATTATTAGCAGAAAAAGATCAAGACTCATTTAAGACTTATTTCGAAAAAAATTCGAAAAAAATTACTTTCAATAAAAAATCAGTACCAAAAAAACCAACGAATAAAATTCCTAATCCTGAATTTTTTCAAGACATGAATTCAATAATGGATAGCTTTCTTTCTCCACAAGGGAAAAAAAATAAAAAACAATCCTTTCTTAATGATTTTGCCATTGATTTAAATGAAGAAATTAAAAAACAAGATCTCGTTCTAATCGGAAGAAACAATGAACTCGAAAGAATTTCAAATATACTAGGAAGAAAAAACAAAAACAATCCCGTATTAATCGGAGAACCAGGTGTTGGAAAAACCGCCATTATCGAAGGACTTGCTCAGAAAATTTCTGAAAATAAAGCTCCTTTTTACCTTGCCAATAAAAAAATATACAACCTTGATCTTGGACTTCTCGTAGCCGGAACAAATTTTCGAGGAGAATTTGAAGCGCGCCTCAAAGAGGTGATCAGTGAAGCCAAGGAAAATGAAGAAGTGATTCTTTTTATCGACGAAATCCATAACCTAGTTGGCGCTGGAAATGCTGTAGGAGGAATGGACGCAGCAAACATACTGAAGCCTGCTCTTTCTCGAGGAGAAATTCAAGTTATTGGAGCCACCACTGTAGATGAATACCGAAAACACATCGAGAAAGACGCTGCCCTTGAAAGAAGATTTCAGCCAATTCTTATTGACGAACCTTCACAAAAAGAAGCTACTGCCATTCTCAAAGGAATTAAAAAAGGTTATGAAAAATATCACAACGTTAAAATCTCTGAAGATGCCCTTCCTGTTTCCGTCTCTCTGGCAAAACGACTTTTTCCTGATAGATTTCTTCCTGATAGCGCTATTGATCTTCTCGATGAAACCGCATCAAGAATAAAATCACAAAACACTGATCCAAAAATTTATAGTGAACTCTCCAGAAAAAAACAAGAACTTAATGAAATTATTGAAGAAAAGGAACATCTAGTAATCACCGACCACTACGAAGAAGCAATTGGTCTAAGAGATTTAGAAAAAGAACTTGAAAAAGAAATTAAAACCCTTAAAAGTAAACTCCGTAAACACGAAGGCAATAATACTGTACATTTAAAAGAAATAAACATAAAAGAAACCGCCGCTCATTCAGCTCAAGTTCCAATTTCCCTTCTCTCTCAAGAAACTCAAGATGTACCAAATAAAGCTAAAAAGCTTCTTCAAAATAATCTCGTTGGTCAAAATAAAACCATCGACAAAATTCACAAAACCCTTCTTCGACAATTCGCTGGGATTGGTCATCCCAACCGACCAATTGGATCTTTTCTTTTCATTGGATCATCCGGCACAGGAAAAACCATAACAGCCAAACTCCTTGCTGAAGCAATCTCACCAACCGGAAAACGAAACTTAATTCAAATTAACATGAGTGAATTCATGGAAAAACACTCTGTATCAAAACTCCTTGGAGCACCAGCTGGTTATGTCGGCTATGAAGAAGCTAGTGGATTTGCAGATAAGATTCGACGCAACCCATACAGTGTTGTATTGTTTGACGAAATCGAAAAAGCTGATCCAGCAATTCTAAACATTCTCCTTCAAATTCTTGAAGAAGGGAAAATTACTGATGCCAAAGGACGAAATATTGATTTCAAAAATTGTATCATAATTCTCACCTCAAACGTTGGAACTAACGAGCTCAATCAAGTCTCAGAAATTGGGTTTGAAAAAAACACTAAAACCCAACAACTAGAAAAGAAAAAAGAAAATGCAATCAAAGAAATCAAAGATCAAATTGAAGACATTCTTCCTCTAGAATTAATCAATCGTCTTGACCATATTGTCATTTTCGACTTCCTTAACAAAAAGGATCTTGAAAAAATAACCAAAAAAGAACTTCAAAAACTTTCCGAAAGACTCAAAGAAAAAAATATTCAATTAACTGTGACTCCGCAACTTATTAAATTCATTGCCAAAAAAAGTCATAATCCAAAAGAAGGCGCAAGACTTGTCAGAAGAAGAATTGAAGAATTCATCGAGCCAGCCCTGGCCAAACATCTCCTAAAGAAAAATAACAAAAATATTCATCTTTCCATCGCAAAAAACAAACTTGTCTTAAATGAAAAATAGATTTTAAAAACTACACAAATAGATAAATAGAAAATTAGTTTAGATCTTGGAAGACAGCTGATGTATTTTCGAGGATCTCGCCATTCCGATAGCGTTAGGAGAAGTTATACTATCCTCGTCTTGATCCATATCTAATCAAGGTAGGAATAATATTTTTTCGAGGATCTCGCCATTCCGATGACGTTAGGAGAAGTTATACTATCCACTTATGCAATTGAGATATAGCTGATGTATTTTCGAGGATCTCGCCATTCCGATGGCGTTGCGAGAAAATATATTAGCTATATCTCAATTGCCCACAACCCATGAACACAAAAACAAAACCCAACCCAATTAAAATAATAAAATCTATCGAAAACGTTGCCCTTGAGCTGATTTTTCCTTCTCAATGTGTTTGTTGCGAAAAAAGAGGCCTAGTAATTTGTGATGACTGTCTCAAGTCGATCAAAACGCTTAACGTTCAAAAATGTCCATGTTGCGAAAAATCGATTACTGATTCAGGGAAACTTTGTTCAGCATGCAAACAAACCGACTACCCCCTCAAAAAACTATTAATAGCCGGCGACTACAAAGACCCCCTGCTCCCCAAGCTAGTCCATCTCTACAAATATCGATTCATAGAAGATATCCATCTAGGTCTAGGTGAAATTCTATTAAAATCTCTTGCAAAACATGAAATGAAAACTCCCGATATCATAATTCCCATCCCCCTCCATCCCTTTCGACTTCGCTGGCGAGGATTCAATCAATCAGAACTTCTGGCAAAACATATCGGAGAAAATTTACTTCCTGGAATCGATATAGAAACTAATGATAACATTATAAAAAGAATAAAATACGCCCCGCCCCAAATGAAAATCAAGAAATATTCAGAGCGACAAGAAAATATCTCCGGAGCATTTCAAATAAATCAGGAACATAAAAACAAAATCCAAGGCAAAAAAATATTGTTAGTCGATGACATTTGCACCACCGGATCAACCTTAATCGAATGCGCAAAAGTCCTCCAAAAACTCAATCCCCGATCAATTTCCGCCATCGTAATCGCTAGACAAAGCTAGTCTTAGTGTGTAGTATGTAGATTGTAGTTAAATCACATTAGTATGTCATTCCTGCGTAGGCAGGAATCCATTAATCAGAAAGCATTATTTTTTAGATAAATTTAAAATAAGCTGATTAATATATTTTTCTATTAAATTGAAAACTGTAAATTGTTAATTATCAAAAGTTAATAGTTATTTGGAGAGATGGCTGAGTGGTTGAAAGCAGCACCCTGCTAAGGTGTTGAACCTTCACCGGTTCCCAGGGTTCGAATCCCTGTCTCTCCGCATCAAGCTTGTAGTATCGAGAGACCCAGTCTCTTCCCATTTTAAGCCCCTTTTGAAAAATAGGATTTGGAGTAGATAATGGGATTCGAACTAAGCAACAAAAAAACAGCATTTTCATAAATGCTGTTTTTTGTTTGTGGTCTATTTTTACTTAACCGTACAATCTTTCAACATCGGTGATCCGATTGTAGCACTATTGCCTTCGCCGATTAGAGTTACTTTGTCTCCTTTCTTAAAGGCTAATACTTTTTCACGCTCACTCTTTTCCATATAACACATTGGTCCGCTAAAATCATATTCGCCATCTGATAATTTAACAATCATCTCATTATCTAGTATCCCATTATCGACGCTAGCTACCTTTCCTGACACTTCTATTATCTTCCCTTTATATTTTTCATCGGCTGCCACTTCATTTTCTGAGTAATCTTTTGCGATAACTGCGCTTGTCACAGTGACTTGAGGGACAACCTCTTTAACTTCTACTGGCTTTTCTTCTTTTTTAGTATCTACTTTTTGTGTAACATCATCACCTTGAGATGCTTGTTGAGATTGATTCTCTTTTGATTTATCATCTGAACCAAAACTTCCAATAATTACGAAGAGTAATACAACTCCAATGACTATTACCCACCACTTCTTATACCACACTTTCTTTTTTGGGATATTTTGAGTCTGTCCCTGAG
The DNA here is from genome assembly GCA_964421125.1 of uncultured Bdellovibrionales bacterium. Classification (GTDB taxonomy): domain Bacteria; phylum Patescibacteriota; class Minisyncoccia; order Moranbacterales; family DUUL01; genus UBA2193. The sequence continues at coordinate 20,961 of CAYQVD010000006.1, read as the reverse complement.
ACTGATTTTGTTCGTTCATTTTTTTGAACTAATTAATTAGCTAGGATTTAATATCGATCATGAGTACACAAAAGGCCTCACGAATCGACGACAATCCTTTCGAATTGCCCAGCATCCTTTCGGAATACTGACCTAGCTAATAAGTGTCGACCATGAGGCCGTCTCTATTAGCTAGGTTATTTATTACACCATGCTCACATAAAAGATGTGAGTTTAGGCGATATTGTATTTTAATTATACATTTTAAAGAACATAAATCAACTATATTTAATTTTTCAGGGTGGCATCATGTTTTTTAAGTATTATTTTTTTATCCTTATTTAAAATAATTCTACTTTTGAAACTTGCTAATAACTCTCTCTTTTCATTTATTTTACCTTCCTTGAGAATATATTTAGCATAAGTTTTAATATCAAATTCTTGTTTTTTATCAATTTTATCTTCCCCACCATTCATTTTCAAAACTGTATTTTGAAAATTATTATAACGTGACACCTCCTCTTCAAATTGTTTCTTTAATCCAATTTCATTTATATCCATATCATCAATAAGATGAGTCATTTGTTGGATTAATTTTTCCTCTCGCATATATCCAAGTTTACAAGAAAGATCTCTTGATCGAGTACATCCATAATAAATATACGAAACGGTACTTCCATTTTTAAGTTTTTTGTATTTCTCATCAGCGGTTATTCCCGATCCACAAATTCCACAAGTGATTAATTTAGTGAAGGCAAACTCTTTGCTATCTCTCACGATCCTATCTCTTTTTAATTGTTCCTGAGTGAGATCAAAAAGTTCCTTTGTAATAATTGGCTCGTGTTTTCCCTGATACCAATTTCCGCTTCCCCGAGGATATTCAAATGGTCCGTAATAAAAATGTGTTTGAAGAATTCGGTAGATATTGCTAAGTGACAAATTCTTATTTCCTTTGCTCTTAAAATTCAATTCAAATTTAAGCCAGTGATATAGTTTTCTTCCGCTCCATTTTTCATGGGCTACTTTTTCAAACATCTTCTTAAGCATAGAGGCACGCTCAGGATCAGGAATCACGATGCACTTTCTATCGCTATTGCGAATATTAATATATCCAGTTGGCGCGCATGTCGGCCATAGCCCCATCTCGCATTTCATTCTTAATCCTCTTTTTACATTTACACCTCTATTGTCGTTTTCAAGTTTTGCTTGAGATCCAAGAATCATTAGTAGAAATTTTTCATTGGGAGAGTTAGTGAACACTTGCCCATATGTACGAATTTCTAATAAGAGTTTTTGATCCATAAGATCGACAACAGATCCAAGGTCGCCACCATTTCTACTCAGTCTATCTGGAGCCCAAGTCAGTATTCCATTAAATCGACCTCTCTTGATATCTTCTAGAAGTTCCTTGAACACTGGGCGTTGACCTGAGTCTTTTGCACTGTGACTTTCCCGACGAATATCGACAATTTCAAGTTTCTCTCGTTCTGCAATTTGAAGCATTTCCTTTACTTGAGAATCAATTGAAAGCACTTGGCGCTCTTCGCTCTCTGTGCTTTTTCGCGCATAAAGGCAATATTTCAATGGCACAACTTCTGTTGTCTGATCCGCCCCTTTTTCAATTGTTGGATTTGCTATATTCATACTAACCAATGAATGACGCAATACCCGAAACTAGTCCAGACCCAAGCTGTTGATAACTTTTATGCCCTAAAAATTGCCAAAATCCATCGTTGCCTTGACAATTTTCAGAATCGTTATAAAATAAAAGAATAGAATATCAAAAAATAGAATAAAATATCATATCAGATCCAAAATTAAAATAACCTTAGTAAGTAGTTACGAGTCAACGAGGAAGTAGTAAAGAGCCTTAAGAAATTAATTCTTGAGAAAGGACTTAGGGCTAAAGGTTACAATGAAAGGGTCTTTTTATTTACCTAAAAAGATAAACCTCTTCAACTAAAGTGTCTTAGATCTTTTCTCAACTAAAAATAATGAGAAAAGAAGAACTTAAAATCACCTTTATAAACGTGACTTATTTAAAGGTGGCTACGTATAATCCCCGAAAATGGGATGACACTAAAAAAGAAAAACTAAAAGAAAGCGTTAAGCGGTTCGGGTTAGTTGATCCGCTTATCGTAAATTCTGCTTCAAAAAGAAAAAATATTCTGATTGGCGGTCACTTCAGATTAAAAGTCGCTAAAGAGCTGGGATACAAAAAAGTCCCAGTGGTTTTCGTGCACATTCCCGATATTAAAAAAGAAAAAGAACTCAATCTTCGTCTTAACAAAAATACTGGCGAATGGGATATGGATCTCCTCAAAGAATTTGATTTGGAGCTTCTTTTGAATGTGGGATTCGATGAAGAGGACTTATCTGATATTTGGGATGATAGCCTGGAAACTGAAGATGATAACTTTGATCTTGAAAAAGAGCTTTCAAAAATAAAAAATCCGAAGGTAAAGCTCGGTGATGTTTACCAACTTGGAAAACACAAACTTATTTGTGGAGATTCTACTGACTCCAAAGTCGTCACAGAACTCGTTGGGAAAAATAGGATATCAATGATTTATTGTGACCCAATTTATAACATTTCCCTAGATTACAATAAAGGCGTTGGCACTAAGGGAAAGTATGGAGGAAAAATAAAAGACAAGATGCCTGATGAAGAATATCGAAAATTTCTCAAATCAACGATGGAGAATGCATTGAATGTTTCCAAAAAAGATTGTCATGTCTTTTATTGGTGTGATCAAAGAAATATTGGTCTTATTCAAGATATCTACAAAGAGCTTGAGTTAGATTCTAAGCGAGTTTGTATGTGGATCAAAAACAATCAAAACGTTACTCCGCAAACAGCCTTTAATAAAGCCTATGAGCCTTGTGTTTATGCTACTCACGGAAAACCATACCTTTCTCCCCGAGTAACCAATCTGAATGAAATCCTCAACAAAGAAACGAGCACTGGAAACAGACTCCCTGATGACATAATGGATCTATTCGATATTTGGCTAGTAAAAAGATTATCTTCAAGCGAATATCAGCATCCAACTCAGAAGCCACCGACACTTCATGAAAAACCCCTTCGCCGATGCACCAAGCCTGGCGATGTTGTTTTAGACTTGTTCGGTGGAAGTGGTTCAACGATGATCGCTTGCGATCAAATGAAGCGAGTTTGTTATTTAGCTGAAATTGATCCGGTGTTTTGCGAGGTCATCATCAATAGATACGAGGAACTTACAAAGAATAAAGCACGATTAATTAGTAACACAAAAGACAATGATTAAGAAAAATTCAATTCAATACGGAGATAAGTTTGTTTTAGGTGATCACGTTTTAGTATGTGGGGACGCGCTAGACTCAAAGATTGTCAAAAAGGCAGTTGGAAAAAGTGAGGTCTCCGCTTTAATTTCGGATGTCCCTTATGGCGTTGATTACACTGCTAGCAAAAAAGGTTTTGCTAAGGTCAAAGTTGACAAAGACATAGCCAATGACGGTTTTGTTTCAGAAGAAAAATATGCCAAGTTTATAAGAGATTTAATTTTGCCGATAATTCCAAATCTTTCCAGAAAAAATTCCTTCTATATATTTAACTGCGACAAACAATTATTTGCACTTCGTGAAGGAATGAAGCTGGCAGGCATTCGTTTCTCGCAACTTCTAATTTGGGTCAAAAACCACCCAGTGATTGGAAGAAAAGATTATCTGCCAATGCACGAATTAATTGCATTCGGCTGGTATGGAACTCACGAGTTTAAAAAGGCTAAAGACAAATCTGTTATATTTTGTCCAAAACCAAATAGAAGTCCGCTACACCCAACTCAAAAACCTTTGAGTTTAATGCGAAGACTCATTCTCAACAGCACTTCAATTGGAGATGTTGTTTATGATCCCTGTGCGGGATCAGGAAGCACTGGGATAGCCTGCGAACAAACAAAAAGAAAATGCATTATGATTGAACTCGATCCCGAATATTGTCAGACAATTATTGATCGTTTTGAAAAAATAACAAAAATCAAAGTAACTGAAGCAATCAGTAAGAAACAAAAAAATGACTAGTAAAAATATAATCGTCAAAAGAATTGCCGAAAAAAAGAAAGATGTTTTGGAGCAACTTCAAAGACTTCCTATTGTTCAAGTAGCTTGTCAAAAAGCAGGCATTAGTCGCGCTACATATTATCGCTGGAGAAATAAAAGCAAGAAATTTGCCAAAGAGGCAGATGAAGCAATTAGCGAAGGAGTTGAAATTGTAAATGATCTCTCTGAATCGCAACTTATAACAGCGATCAAGAATCAGAATTTTTCCGCCATTCGTTTTTGGCTTCAGAATCGTCACAAATCATATGCTAACAAAGTTGAAGTTTTAGACAGAGGAATGAGTGATAATCAGAACCTAACTAAAGAACAGAAGAAAATCGTAAAGGAAGCTTTACGGTTAGCTTCTTCTCAAACAAAAGAAAATGATAAAACTCAATAGACAAGATCAATTACTTCAAAAAATAATTAACGATAGGAATGTTCGCACGGAAGTTACGAGAAAAAGTCATCTTTGGTTTTCTTCTGTATATCTTGCTGACTATGTAAAATATGAGACTGCCAACTTTCAAAAAGAAATGTTTGGTATTACAGAAGATACTAACAACAAGATGGCAGTGATAGTGGCCTTCAGAGGTTCGGCAAAGTCAACAATTGTGACTTTGTCGTACCCTCTTTGGGCAATACTTGGAAAACAACAAAGGAAATTTGTTTTAATTTTGAGCCAAACTCAACCTCAAGCAAAATTACATCTTTCTAATATTCGTAAAGAATTAGAAGGAAATCATCTTCTCAAACAAGAGATGGGTCCCTTCGAAGAAAAAAGTGGTGAGTGGGGTTCGACTTCAATTGTTATTCCAAAATTTGATGCCAGAATTACTGTTGCTTCCAGCGAACAAAGTATTAGAGGAATACGTCATGGTTCGCATCGTCCTGATTTAATTATTTGTGACGATGTAGAAGATCTAAATTCAGTAAAAACGAGAGAAGGAAGAAATAAGACCTATGATTGGTTTACTAGTGAAGTTATCCCTGTTGGTGATAACGATACAAAAATTATCGTTGTGGGTAATCTACTTCATGAAGACTCTTTGCTTATGCGGTTAAAAGAAAGTATTGAAAACAAAAAACTAGACGGGATATTTCGAAAATATCCATTAGTGGATAATGGCATAATTCTATGGCCAGGTAAATTTAAAAACTTGGAGGATATTGATAAATTTAAACGTACAGTTCCATATGAAAATGCTTGGCAACGAGAATATCTACTAAATATTGTTCCGGAAGATGATCAGTTGATTTTCTCCGAACAGCTTCACTACTATGATAGCTTGCCTAAAGAACTTCCAAGGTATGTAGTCACAGCCGTTGATCTAGCTATATCACTAAAAGATACGGCTGACTATACGGCTATGGTCTCAGCTTATATTTTTGGCTCTGGTAGCGATTTTAAGATTTATATTCTTCCAAATCCATTGAATAAAAGAATTGATTTTTCAAAAACCATAGAAAACATACAATCAATTCATAAGACATTCTTAGCATCTGGATTATCCTCTCGTGTCTATGTGGAAGAAGTTGGCTATCAAGGAGTTGTAGTCCAACAGCTAAAAACAGTAGGCATTAAAGCAGAAGGCGTTAAACCTCATGGACAAGACAAAAGGTCGCGATTAGCTTTGACAACAAATCTTATCCAAACAGGAAGAATTATTTTCCCTAGACAAGGAGCTGATGCTTTGACTAATCAACTGGTCGGGTTTGGCAAGGAAAAACATGATGACTTGGTAGATGCTTTTTCAATGTTAGTTATGCAAACCATCGAGAAAAATCGCTTTTCTACGGCAGGAGTTTTAATAACAAATCATTAGGTCTTTGTTAATAAGCTAAAATAAAGGATAATTTTGCTTATACATTGAAATAAGAAGAACAATATCAAACAGCTAAAATGCAGTAGGAGTCTGTCTGTAATAAAAAACTTGACAAGAATTAGCTTCTGCGATAGACTGTCTTTATGGAAACTAAAAAAGACTTAAAAGTCATTGCAGAAGTTATTGCGGGTTATTCTTTCAGAACTGCCCTACAAGGCAAAAAGGATGCCTTGTTATTTGTGCTTCAAGCAAAGAATATTTTCGATGATGGAGTGGTAGGCGAATATAATTTGGATGGAATAGATTTTGAAAATTATCGCTCAAAAGCAATTGTGAAAAAAAATGATGTCGTTGTTTCTTCTCGCGGAAGTTTCCGCGCCGGACTAGTTAAATTAGAAAATAAAAATATAATTGCTTCTTCTTCTGTTTACATTATTCGATTGAAAAATAAAAACATCAAACCAGAATATCTGGCGATTTATCTGAATTCAACTGAAGGACAAAAACAACTTGTTGAAAGTTCGACTGGAGTGACTATAAAATCAATTCGAAAAAACGATCTAGAAAATATAAAGATTACTTTGCCAGACCTGGAAGTGCAAGAAAAAATAATTAAAATATATGATACTAACAAGAAGTTACAAAAAAAGCTAACTAATAAAATAAACTTAATAAGTGATATAAACGAAGTAGCTATAAATAAATTATTAAAGTAAAATAAAACTATGAATGCAATAAAAAAATACACTCAAGAAGAACTTAACAAAACACTCTGGTCAGCGGCTGATTCATCAAGGAGTAGTGTTGATGGTGGGATTTATAAGGACTATGCCTTGGTAATGCTCTTCTTTAAGTATCTGAGTGATGTTTCAAAGAAAAAACTTGAGGTTTATGAAAAAAGATTTGGCGATGACAAAAAACGAATTGAAGAAAAAATGAAATTAGATCGTTTTTACTTGCCACCAAAGGCTTCTTTTGATTATATCTACAAAATAATGGAGCAGGACAATATTGGCGAGGAAATAAACAAGGCTTTGCACAAAATTGAAGATTCAAACAAGGAAAAACTGGAAGGAGTTTTCAGTGTTGATTTCAATTCTGAATCAATCCTTGGAAAGCTTGAACAAAGGAATAAAATGCTTCGCAATTTGATTCACGATTTTTACAAAATAGATCTTTCAGAAGCTGGCGATGATATTATCGGAAATTCCTATATGTATATGATTGAACGCTTTGGAGCAGATGCAGGAAAGAAAGCTGGTGAGTTTTTCACAGTACGAAATGTAGCTAAGCTTTTAGCGAAGCTGGCTCAGCCAAAAGACGGAGATAGAATTTCTGATCCAGCATGTGGTAGTGGAGGACTTCTCTTATTGGCGGGTGAAGAAGTAGAAAAAAATGGATCAAAGAATTATGCGCTTTATGGTCAAGAGTCAACAGGTTCTACGTTCCAACTGGCTCGAATGAATATGTATCTAAATGAAAGAGATTCAGCTCGTCTTGAGTGGGGCGACACCTTAAATAATCCACTTTTGGTGGAAAATGATCAATTGATGAAATTTGACACGCAGGTTTGCAATATGCCTTTCAGTTTGAAGAGGTGGGGTGCAGAAAATGCTGAGGCGGATAAGTATAAAAGATTTTGGCGTGGGGTGCCACCGAAAGACAAGGGAGATTTCGCTTTTATTACTCATATGATTGAAACTGCTAAACCCAAGACTGGACGTGTGGCGGCAATTGCACCCCATGGTGTTTTGTTTCGAGGTGGAGCAGAAGGAAAAATCCGTAAACAATTACTAAAAGAGAATATTATTGATGCTGTAATTGGACTTCCCGCGGGACTTTTTCAGACAACTGGCATCCCAGTGGCGATTCTTATTATTGATCGTTCACGAGAGAAAGGTGGAGTCAATGAAAAAAAGAAAGACGTGCTTTTCATTGAAGCTTCAAAGGAATTCAAATCTGGCAAAGCCCAGAATACTCTTACTGAAGAGAATATTGAAAAAATTTATAATACCTATGCTAAGCGCAAAGAAATTGAAAAATTTTCTCGTAAAGTGAATTTCAAAGAAATTGAAGAAAATGATTTCAATCTAAATATTACTCGTTACGTGGATACATTTATAGAAGAAGCTCCAATTGATATTAAGGCTAATTTAAAAGAGTTGGCTGAGCTTGAGCCGGAGATTGAGAAATTGGAAAAGCAGATGGATAATTATTTAAAAGATCTTGGGATTAAATAAATATATGCGAGAAATAACCTTACCACCAAATCAAAAAGTAGAAATAGAACAAGGGCTTGTTCTTGTTGGTGCTAATGGTTCTGGAAAAACTAGATTAGGAGCATGGATTGACAATAATTCTCCTGAAAAAAACTTAGTTCTTAGAATATCAGCACAAAAAACATTAAGCATTCCTGACGATATTCGCCCAATGGATCTAGATAAATCGTTAAGTGATTTGCTCTGTGGTCATCAAAATGCAACATCAGAGCAGTTCGGAGATTATAAAATGGGACATAAATGGGGAAATAAACCAGCAATAACTCTTCAAAATGATTATACAAAACTGCTCACTTATCTTTTTTCAGAAGAAAACGAGGTGTCTAGAAAGTATCGTGAAGATTCAAGTAAAAGTGAATCAAAAATTCCAAACATAGAAACCAAACTAGATAAAGTTAAAAAAATATGGGAAGAAATACTGCCTCACAGAAAGTTAATTTTCGAAGGGGGTACAATAAAGACAAAGACCGATGGTACGGATGCACAATCGTATCATGCTTCTGAAATGAGTGATGGTGAACGAGTAATATTTTATTTGATTGGTCAGTGCCTTTCCGCATCTACAAAAGGTATTATTATTGTGGATGAGCCAGAGTTACATTTGCACAAATCAATTCAATATACGCTTTGGAATAAAATTGAAAAAGAAAGAAGTGATTGTCTTTTTATTTATCTTTCTCATGATATAGAATTTGCAGTATCTAGAAATGGGTTTGAAAAAATTTGGCTGAAGAATTTTGATGGCACAAACTGGGATTGGTCTAAATTAGAAGATATTGCAGATATTCCCGAGGAGCTGTCTATTGAAGTATATGGTAGTCGAAGAAAGGTATTGCTTGTTGAAGGAGAAAATGGAAAAGAGGACGTTCAGTTCTATCAGAACATTTTTGAAGACTTTTTGGTAAAGCCATGTGGAAATTGTAAGAATGTAATAGAGTATACAAAATCATTCCGAAGAAATAAAGGTTTCCATTCCTTTGAAGTCTTTGGTTTAATTGATAGGGATCGCAGAACAGTAGAGGAGATTACATCTCTTGAAACTAAGGGGGTCTATGTTTTAAAAGTAGCTGAAATTGAAAATATTTTTGCAACTCCTGAAATTTTAAGTATTATTTCTAAACAATTGGCACTGGAACCAAAAACGCAACAAGATAAGGTTGAAAAGTTTGTATTTTCTGAGCTCGAAGCTGAGATTCAAAAACAAATTTCTGAACGGGAAAATGATGAAATAAAATTTTTACTAAGTAGTCTTGATCTGAGTAAAAAAACTATTTCGCTTCCAGAATTTATTAGTTTAAACATAAACGAAAAAGAAATTCATTCTAAAATAGATGCCGAATTTAATGAAATATTAAAGAAAAAGGATTATTCAAAACTTCTCAATTTTTATAATAGAAAGACAATTGCTTCTCGCATAGGTGATTTATTTGGACTAAAAAAGGAAGAACTGCCATCCTATATTGTTAGGTTGTCAAAAGATAATAAATTTTTAACAGAAATAAGGCAATCTGTATTAAAGTATTTACCCGAGCAATTTATTAGTATTGTTACTCCCAAAAAAGATGAAAAATAATAAATCACAAAAAAATATTCCTGATGGATGGCAGGATGGAAAGCTTGGAGATTTTTTGAATAAGATTGAGGGTGGCGGGACGCCATCAAAGCTTAGGCTTGATTTTTGGAATGGTTCGATTCCTTGGGCGAGCGTTAAAGATGTGGTTACACATAGTTCAAACGATACACAAGATCATATCTCCGAAGTAGGCTTAAAAAACAGTTCAAGTCGTCTTGTCTTAAAAGGCACTTTAATTGTTCCTACAAGAATGGCTCTTGGTCATGCTGTATTTTTTAATGTTGATGTCGCAATCAATCAGGACTTAAAAGCATTATATCCAAAAAAGGAATTACAAAAGAAATTTCTTTTTTATTGGTTTGAGGATAAAAAAGGTTTTATAAAAAGACTTGGAATAGGTAGTACTGTGGATGGTATTCAGCAAAATGAATTAAAAGCGATAAAATTTAATCTCCCATCTCTCTCTGAGCAGAATCGCATCGTGGGTGTTTTGGAAACTTGGGATCAGATGATTGAAAAATTATCAAAGAAAATTAAAATCAAGAAAAATATTAAAAAAGGTTTGATGCAAAATCTTTTGACTGGGAAAATTCGACTTTCGGGGTTTAATGATAAATGGAAGGTTAGGATACTTGGAGATATTGCAAAAATGTCCAGTGGTGGAACACCTAAATCTACCGTTCCTGAGTATTACGGTGGAGATATGCCATGGGTTTCAATTTCTGATATGACAAAAAATGGAAAATATATATTCAAAACAGAGAAAAAACTTACTCAGTCTGGATTAGAAAATTGTTCAGTGAAAATATACCCAAAAGGAACTATTTTGTATGCAATGTATGCATCTATTGGTGCCTGTGGTATAGCTGGAACAGAAATGTCATCAAGTCAAGCAATTCTTGGCATTATCTCAAATAAAAAAGAACTAGACGGAATGTTTTTATATTTTTATTTAACTCACCTGAGAGATAAAATAAAATTGCAGGGACAACAAGGAGCACAATCGAATTTGAATGCTGGTATGGTGAAGGATTTTAAAATTAATCTTCCAAATATTAAAGAGCAGTCAGCTATTGTAAATATTTTAAATATTTCTGATGAAGAAATAAAAGTGATAAAAAAGAAACTTTCAATTCTTAAAGATCAGAAAAAATATTTATTAAATAATTTAATTACTGGAAAAATAAGAATTAAGCAATAATCATATGTCTCTAAAAAATTTACATTTTGATGAATCAAGACAGTCCCAACTCCCTTTTGTGGAAATGCTTTTGAATATGGGATATCAATATATTCCTGTCAAAGAAGCTTTGAAACAAAGAGGTGAAGACTCCACCAATTTCATCCTTTCAGATATCGCTTCCAAAAAACTGATGGAGATAAACAACTATGAAATTAATGGCAAAGAATATAAATTTAGTGAAAAAGATGTCAGGGACGTGATTGATGAGTTGGAGAACATTCAATATGAAGGACTGATTGATACTTCTCAAAAAATATACAACACTATCATGCCAACTAGTGGGGGCAAAACAATCAAGGTTAATCATAGAGGAAAAACAAGCTCCAAGAATTTTAGGTTTATTGATTTTGAAAATCCCGAAAATAATGACTTTCATGTGACGGTTGAATTTGAAGCAACTGGAAAACAAAACATCCGTCCTGACATCGTTTGTTTTGTGAATGGAATTCCTTTAGCAGTGATTGAAAACAAAAAATCGAGTGTGGCTGTCTCAGATGCAATCAATCAAATGAATCGCAATCAGGGACCAGAATTTTGTCCAAAGCTTTTTACCTATGCGCAACTCCTTGTTAGTACTAATGGCAAAGAACTAAAATACGGGACTACAGGAACTCCTAATAAATTTTATGCGGTTTGGAAAGAAAAAGAAACTTCCAAGGAAGATCTTGATTCGCAAATAACAGAACTTATCAATAAGGAAATTCCCGTTGAAATCTATGAGCAAATTCTGACTGACTTGAATGGAGCAACTTTTGGACATTTACAAAAAACAGATCGATTGCCTACTGAGCAAGACAGAGGGGTTATTTCTCTTTTTAACCCAAAAAGACTTTTGGATTTAACTAAAAACTATATTCTTTTTGATGCGGGTATTAAAAAACTTTCTCGTTATCAACAATATTTTGCTATTCATAAAATACTCAAAAGAACTTTTGAGGAAGAAACCACCAAAAAAGGAGATACTCGCAGAAAAGGAGGCTTAGTGTGGCACACTCAAGGATCTGGAAAGTCTTTAACGATGGTGATGTTTGTGAAAGCCTTGATTGAAAATCCACATATCAGCAACCCTCGTGTGATCATAGTCACTGATCGAAAAGATTTAGACAAACAAATCAAAGACACTTTTAGGAATTGTAATTTAAAAAAAGAAGTCACTCAGGCGACTAGTGGACAACATTTAATTGACTTAATCAAAGAAAAAAATCTTTCAGTTATCACTACCTTAGTACATAAATTTGAATCTGCTCATAAAAAAAATATCGGGCTTGTTGATAGGGATAAGAATATTTTTGTTTTGATTGATGAAGCTCATCGTAGTCAGAATGGTGTCGCAAATATTGAGATGAATCGAATTATTCCTAATGCCTGTTATATTGGATTTACTGGTACTCCCCTCATGAGCAAGGAAAAAGAAAGTTGGCGAAAATTTGGAGGGTATATTGATAAATATACAATAGACGATGCTTTGGCGGATAAGATTATTCTACCTCTAATCTATGAGGGTCGCTATGTAGATTTAGTTCAAAATGCTGAGCAAATTGATAGACAGATGGAAAGAATCACAGAAGGACTAAGTGATAAGCAAAAAAAAGACTTGCAAAGATTTGTTGGAACTAAGATTATCAAAGATAACCCACAAAGAATTCTTGAGATTTCCTATGATATTGAAAAACATTATTGTGAAAATTTTCAAGATACTGGGTTAAAAGCTCAAATCGTTGCTCCTTCTAAGTTTTCGGCTGTTTTGTTTCAGAAATTCTTTGAAGCTAGTGGAAGAATAAGAACGGCTGTTGTAATCTCTGATGAACATGAAGACGGTAACGAAGAAAATACTCACAAAAAAGAAGTTGTGTCCTATCTTAATGATGTTAGAAAAAATCATAGCAGTGTTTCAAAGTATGAAAGAGATGTAATAGAAAGCTTTAAGCATAATGATGCAGGCGTAGAAATAATTATTGTTGTGGATAAGCTTCTAACTGGTTTTGATGCTCCAAGAAATACGGTTTTATATCTAACAAAAGATCTCAGGGATCATAATTTACTTCAAGCCATTGCTCGAGTTAATCGTTTGCATGAAAATAAGAAACTTCCAAAAACAGCCGGCTACATTATTGACTATTCAGAAAATGCTAAAAACATCAACACTGCAATGAAACTTTTTGGAAATTATGATGAGCTGGATGTTAAGGATACGCTGATAGATGTTAACGAAAAAATTAAAGAACTGGAACAAAGCTACGGTCTTTTAAGCGATTTATTTAAAGAGTTGAAAACATCTTCTGATGATGAGATGTATCTGCAATTTCTTGAAGATGGTCCAAGAAGAGAAACTTTTTACAAAACCCTTAATGACTTTATCAAAAATTTAAATGAATGTTTTGTATTGCAAGATTTTGTACATGATTTCAAGCATCTCGAAACTTATAAAAAGGATCTTAAGAAGTTTATGGAATTGCGAAAATCTGCGAGTTTGAAATATGCCGATAGAATTGATTTAGCGCAATACAAGCAGTCTCTAGTGAATATTCTAGATAAGTATGTTGATGCAAAAGGCGTTGAGCTTTTAACAAAGCAAGTTAACATTACTGACCGTAAACAATTTGAAGAGGCTGTTGAAAATCTTGGTTCTGATAAATCAAAGGCTGAGGCGATTGCCGCTCAAACTCAAAAAACTATTACTGAAAAAATGGATATGGATCCAGAGTTTTATAACCGATTTTCAAAAAAGATTTCAGAAATACTTAATGAAATGAGGATCGGCAAATTAGCTGACGTTGAAACATTAAAACAAATGAAGCTTATTCGCGATGATGTAGTAAGCAAGAAAGATGAAGCCTTACCATCACAAATAACTTCGCATAAGGGAGCTGATGTTTTCTATCGTAATTTGCGGGAATCTTTTGATAAACATATTACAGATGAACAAGTCTATATCGATGTTGTATTGGATATTTTAAACATTATCAAAGGCGAAGCGATTGTTGATTGGTATAAGAATGGAGATGTAAAGCGCAAGATGATAAATGTTATTGATGACTATTTGTATGATGTCGTCAAGGGTCAGAAAAATATTGAGCTTTCTAATGAAGAAATGAAAGCAATTATTAATGTCGCAATGCAACTTGCGGAAAACAATAACGAAGTCATTGCTTAAAATAAAAATATGAACAAGTTTGTTTATGGATCGTTCGCATATGAATATGAACTTATACGGGAAAATCGGAAAACTCTAGGTTTAACGGTGATGCCTGATATGAGTATTTTTGTAAAATGTCCCCCTCAAGCGGATGCAGAGCGTATCGAAAAATTCTTAAAGAAGAAATGGTTTTGGTTACAGAAACAATTGAATTTTTTCAAAAAGTTTCAGAAAAAGATTTATGAAAAAGAATATATATCTGGTGAAAGCTTTTTGTATCTTGGTAGGCAGTATCAGCTGATTGTTAAAAAATCAAAAGAAGACCGCGTTGTTTTGCAAAACGGGAAACTCGTCTTTTTTACTACAAAATTAGTAAGCGATGGATTGCATACAAGAATATATTTAAATGCTTGGTATAATCGGAGATCCAGAAAAGTATTTGAGGATAGGTACATAGAAATATTCAAAAAATTTGATTATGATCATAAGCTAAAAATGGAGATAAGAAAAATGCAGAAGCGTTGGGGCAGTTGCACTCGTGGCAAAAGTATTGTTCTCAATCCGTTGCTCATACATGCTTCAAAAGATTGTATTGATTATGTAATCACTCACGAACTTTGCCATATTAAATACAAGAATCACGATAAGCGATTTTATAAATTATTAAAGTCCAAATATCCAAGATGGGAAAAGATTAAGGAGAAATTGGAGATGAGACTTTCGTAACAAAAGCAAATGGAACCATCTGACAAATACATCAAAGAATTCCAAGAGATATACAAGAAAAAGCATGGAAAAGAATTACCTCGAAAAGAAGCAATGGAAGAAGCTCGTAGTCTTTTGGGGTTTGTTCAGATTATTTATGACTCGTGTAAAGAAGATTGCATCCGCAAACACAAGCTCAAAGATCATCCAAAGGGATTTCATTTGGATGATGAAAAAACATATAGCTGTTTAATTTGCAGAGAGAATATTTCTAATGAGCAAACGTGGTGGGATGAGAGTGGAATAAAATGTCTGCATTGTCAGAAGGCACTAGATAAGAAAATTATTCCTAAAAGTGTTTGCAAGGATACTAAATCTTGGTATTCAAAGCGGGAATTTGATTATTACTTTAAAATCAAAAGCCCAACTATTAGAAAATTTATCAGACAAGAAAAACTAAAACCAAGAGTTATTAAAAACATAGCTACCGGAAAAACTCATTTTGAATTATTCCTTATTAAAGACAATAAAGACGTACTTCCAAATAAACCCGAAAGTTATTTAGTAAAAGATGACCAAGATATGGTTCATGTGGAATATAAAGAAGTTAATACATCTAAATTGATAAAAGAAGATGACAAAAAGAAGCATTTAAAAATTACGACAGATTTAAAATAACGTTATGAATAAAATAGACGATCGTATTATAGCTGTCAACAAAGCAATTTGTAATAATATTGATAAGTTTGAGGTTAATGAAAGAGGTTTATTGTCACAGAATATCTTATCCCAGCTTAGAAATTTTATTGAGCATATCTCATTAAAAATATATAGCAAGGGACAGGATATAGATAACTCTTATGAAAATATTGTAAAAGCAAATAATTACATAGGAGCTAAAGGAGATTTAAAATTTTTGAGTAAGTTTCATAAACTTTTACAGAAGTCAGCTTCTCATTATACCCAAGAAGAAGAAAGCTCAGAAAGGCTAATGCTGAAATATTATGAGTATTTGCTTAAAATCAAATCTTTTTTAAAGAATAAATACAACTTTGATGTTTTAGAAAATATTGATAAATTTCCTATTGTGATTGACCCAGCACTCCAAGAATATTATGAGAAAATAGTTGAAAAAATTAATGAATCAATATCAAAAAGAAAAAGGAACGCTTATAGTGACAGGTATTATATTAGAAAAGCGAAACCATTTTTTGTTAATAATGAAGTGTATTATGAAGTAACCCTTACAACAGCCATTGATAATGTAAGTAAATTTGATAGAGTTATCGCTTTTACGAAATTTTATATATTGCCAAACTATGCTGTAAAGCTCATTATAAGTAATGACGTTATAGAGATTTTAGATAGAAAGATGCCGATTCAAATTATTGATAGCTGGGAAGTATCAATTCGCCCATGTGAACTCAATCATTTCGCTGATATATTTGGTAAGCATTCAAAAATATCAGTTAGTACAGCCGAATCTCGCGAGCTGATGTCATTTTTGACTAAAACGGGTTTGAATTTACTTGAAATTGTTCAATTCCCTGATAGATATTACCAACGCTTTAAGGAAATTGTATCGAAAAAGGGAAAAACAGCCCACATTCTGAATGTTTTAGATAAAAGTCGCGAATTAATAAAAAATAATGGCGCTGGTAATAATGTTATCAAGTATTTGCTTTATATGCTTAATAATAAGATTCTTAAATTGCAATATAATCATGAGACTTGTGGCTTGTTGTCAAACTTAAACCTCCAATGGAGCTGTAAACCATTTGATAATATGCCATTAAATTTTTCCCTAATAAAACACAATCCTAAGCTTCGTGATTTAATGGATTGCATAGATCCAATAAATCGTGAGCATGAGTTGTTTGCAAGATTTATAAAAAATAATACAGAACAAAAAGGACAATTATACACACCAAGAAAAGATATCACCACTTGTGAAAACATCGATATGTTAATGCAAATATATAATGACAAATTGTATTACAAGCACAGACCCAAGTGTTCTTTAGTTGATTATAAAAAGCACATTTATATAAAGGCGTATGAAGAAGATGCCCTTAGCATTATTGAGAAATTAAAAGAATTATCGTCTTCAGGTTTTAAAAATTATTCAAATTCTGTTGATGGATGGCTACAATCTGATGATCATGGTGTTGATTGTGGTGAAAAGAAAAAGATTCTGAAGCAGACATTTGAAAACTCACGTGTGGCGATGATATATGGTTCTGCGGGAACTGGGAAAACAAAATTAATAACCCACATCTCTACTTTTCATAAAAATCAAAAAAAACTTTATTTAGCCAATACCAACCCAGCAGTTAATAATTTAAAAAGAAGAGTGAGTGTTACAAACTCTACATTTCAGACAATAGCTAGTTTTTTATATAAAAATGATATTGACACTGACTTCGATTTGTTGATTATTGATGAATGTAGCACAGTTAGTAATTCAGATATGCTAAGGGTGTTAAAAAAGGCGTCTTTTGAATTACTGGTTTTAGTAGGTGATGTTTTTCAAATTGAATCAATACTTTTTGGAAACTGGTTTGGAATAGCAGAATCATTCCTTCCAAAAACTTCAGTATTTGAGTTGACGATACCATATCGCACTAAAAACAAAAAGCTACTTACTTTATGGAGTAAGGTCAGAAATATTGAAGGTGATATTCTAGAACACATAACAACTAATAATTATAATACACCATTAAACGAATCAATATTTGAATATTCTAAAGATGACGAAATAATTTTATGTTTAAACTATGATGGACTGTATGGGATAAATAATATCAATAGATTTTTGCAAGGAAACAATAAAAACGAATCTGAGCAATGGGGTGTTCATACTTACAAAGTTAACGATCCTATTCTATTCAACGAATCTAAAAGATTCAAACCTTTAATTCATAATAATCTCAAAGGAGAAATATTCGGTATAGAAATTTTTGATGATAAGGTACAATTCGATATTGAAATTGATAAGTCTATAAATGAATTAGATATTATTGGAACTGAATTAGAGCTATTGGGAGAATCTGATAATGGCAAATCTATAATTAGATTTTCTGTTAATAAGTTAAAGAGTACAGATGAGGATGATGATTCTTCACGTGCGGTAGTTCCTTTTCAGATAGCTTACGCGGTTTCAATACATAAAGCCCAAGGGCTAGAATACAACTCTGTTAAAGTCGTTATTACTGATGAAACAGAGGAAATGATTACACACAATATATTCTATACTGCTATTACTCGCGCAAAAGAAGAATTGAAAATATACTGGACACCAGGGACAGAGAAAAAAATATTAGATAATTTGGAAAAAAGTTTAATAATAAAGATGTGCATCTACTAAAATCAAAATTTGATCTATAATCAAATGGATCTTTCATCTGTCACTAAAGAGCTTAATGATTTGTTCTCGAAAAAACAGCCTCCTAAAATCACTCGCTCTTGGATTCACCAAAATGCTCCCCATATTTATCGCTTTATTTGGAAAAATATCCGTACTGAAACTGACGACATTGATTGGGATAAAATTGTTGGTAGCTTGAATAAGGAATTTCAAAAAAGATGGATTGGTAGAAATAACTGCACTAAAAAACAATGGAAAGCACTGAAATGGTATAGAGGAAAAAGAGAGCTTAATTTGGTACTTAAAAAATATCAAAATAAGATTTATACCTTTTTATCTCCTCAAGATTCAGATGATAGAAAAATAAGAAATGAGATTAGTATAGCCTTTGTTAGAATCGCACAAAAAGGAAACTTATCCGCAAAGAGAGAAATTATTTCGCTTTTAGGATACACTATTGGTTATTGGATTGAATGGATACCCGTTTTATCTCCATGGAAAGGATATGAATCAGAATTAGAAGATCAACTGGAAACTTGTATCCGTCGTTACCGGTTTACTGGATCATTTATGACTTATCTTTTTTGTAGCCTCGAATATAGAGGAAGGGGCTTAAGGCGTCTTCAGTCATATTCCCTAGATGATACGATGTTTCTTGGTGAAAAGCGAAGAGTTGAGAATGTTGTCCAGGACGCTGAAACTGGTGAAATATCCTATTTCAAATCAGTATAAGCTCAAAATGAAACAATATACTGTCTTATTTCCCAAAACAAGACACATTCTGTCTCATGTCTCATTTGTCTCATTTAGTCTTCAAAATCGCGACCCATCCTCCTCAAGTTTCTATTCTGGACATAACCCTAAAAAACCCTTACAATTCCCTATAGTTGTAAGTTCTAGACCGATGTAGCCCGCCAATTTACAATTTCAGAGTTTTTGGAAGTTTTACGCACCTGCGGTGCGGTCGCCTCGCCTGCGGGCGAGGCTGAAAGGGCTGATTTTGCAACGATTTGCCACGCTTTGCGTGGCGAAAAAGAAATGTTTTGGTTTTGGATTTGGAAGTTCGAACCAATCTTTTTTAGAAAATCCCGAATCCCTTCGGGATTTTCTTTGGAAGCGATAATTTTGGCTTGTTTACTGTCTTTTATAAACTTGTCGGCGAGTTCGAACCGATTATTGCTTTTTTGTTCAAAAGCGTTCAATTTGTCTTTCAAAACTTGTTTTTGATTGATGAGAACATTTTTCGCTTTTTGATATTCCTTGATATTCAAAACACTTTCCAAATAAGCATTCATTAGTTTTTCCAATTTCTCATCAAGTTTTGAAAGTTCCTTTTCTAGCTTTTGCACAAAAAAATCTGATGATGTGCTTGATTGGATTTTTTCTTTTTTTAATTCTTTGATCATCCAATCAGCACAATCATCAGGCAAAGAAACTTTTTGAAGTTCAGATTTAATTTGAGATGAAATTTTTTCTTCTCTCGTAAAAACATTTTGCGTGCATTTATGATGTGGATTTTTCTTTGTGCAATAGTAGTAAATATATTCTTTACCACTTTTCTTTATTTTCTTATCTGCCGTGATTGTAAATCCACATTCTCCACAATGGAAAAATCCACGATAAAGAAAAAATTTCATCTTTTCCACTTTTTGCGGTTTAGATTTCCTTTTCATTACTTCCTGCACTTCATCAAAAAGTTTCTTTGAAATAATCGGTTTATGCTTTCCTTCGTAAAATTCTCCACCATAACGAAGAACTCCGTAGTAGAATGGACTTTGTAAAAAATATTGAAAATTTGAAACGGAAAGCATTTTGCCTTTCTTGCCGACAAGTCCCAAGCCGTTGATAATCTCTCGGAGATTTTTCAAAGTATGGGTTCCAGTCGCGTATGCCTCAAATGCCTTTTTGATAAATGGCGATTTTTCTTTATCAACATAAATCATTTTTGTTTCTTTGTTGTTGAGATAACCAAGCGGAGCCATTTGAGGCCATAAGCCATTTTTCAATTTTTGCCGATGACCTCTTTTTATATTCTCCGAAAGATTATCAACATAATATTTTGACTGCCCGAAAGCTATACTTAACATAAATTTTCCTTGCGGAGTTGGATCAAACCAGAAAGTTGGAAATTTTAGCTCTTGAATTACGCCAGTATCCACCAAATAAATGATTTGTCCGCCATCAACGCTATTTCTTGCCAATCTATCAGGGTGCCAAGCTAAAATTCCCACAGCTTCGCCCGCTTCAAGTCTTTTCAACATTTCGGCAAACAAAAGGCGACCAGGTTTCTTGGCGGTTTGTTTTTCTACGATAGTATCAACAATTTCCAAATTCTCTTTTTTCGCCAATTCCTGCAATTCAGAAATCTGGTCGCCAATACTTCGTATTTGCCGATCCTCTGAATCAGTAGATTTGCGGGCGTAGATGAAAAACTTTCTGGTTTGTTCTTTTGTATTATTTGAGTTTGTCATAAGTCAAAATATTATTAAAAATTATCGCTTCCAAGTTTCGCCAAAGGCGAAACAAAAAAAGATTGGTTGCAAAACTTTGTTTTGCTTTGGCTTTGCCAAAACGAACTTCCAAATCCAAAACCAAAACATTTCTTTTTCGCCACGCAAAGCGTGGCAAATCGTTGCAAAATCAGCCCTTTTCGCGCGGAGCGCGACCGCGCCGCAGGCGCGGGAAGAAACAAATCTTTCCAAAAACGCTGAAATTCTAAATTGGCGGTACCTTTTGGTTGAAATTCTAACCTTTTTTGAACAGAACCCTGACTGAC
>CAYQVD010000005.1:0-64915 GCA_964421125.1 uncultured Bdellovibrionales bacterium | reverse complement strand
TTTTTGATCTTATCATTAAGAACTTTGAAGATACCTTTGGTTGGGTTAAGAATATTCGGTAGGGGGGGAGGAGGTTGTGCTAAAAATGAAATAGTGATATTATTTATATAAGATAAAAATCGGCTAAAAATAAAACAAAAATGGAATTAAAAGAAAATTTAGTTGAGCTAAGAAAAGTTAATCTTACTTATAATAGAGGGAAGTCAAATGCTTTTCAGGCTTTGCATAATGTTGATCTCAATATTAAAAAAGGAGAATTTATTGTTGTTCTTGGGCCTTCTGGTTGTGGGAAATCATCTCTTTTGAATATTATGGCAAGTCTTGAACTTCCAGATAATGGAACTGTGATGATTGATGAGGTTGATATATTGAAAATGAAAGCCATTGATAGAACGGCATTTCATCGAACTAAAATGGGAATGGTTTTTCAATCATATAACCTGATATCTACACTTTCAGTTTTAGATAATGTGGCTTTGCCACAAATTTTTGTTAACAAAAGAAAACGGGAAAGGGAAAAAAAAGTGATGGCATTACTTGAGAGGTTTGGTATTAAGGAACAATGGAAAAAAATTCCAAGTGAATTGTCAGGTGGTCAACAGCAAAGAATTGGAATCGCTAGATCTATTGTTAATGACCCTTCTATCATTTTAGCTGATGAGCCAGTTGGGAATCTTGATTCAGAATCTGCTAATAATGTTATGCAGATAATGAGTGAGCTTAATAAAGAAGAGGGAAGGACTATTATATTAGTTACTCATAATCCAGAAAATGCTATTTGGGGGACTCATATTGTTTATATGAAAGATGGAAAAATTGTTAAAGAAGAATGGAAGGATACATTAGGGGCTTCTCGAGAGATTGAAACTTCATCAGAAGCTGGTAAATCTGGATTTGAAAAAATTATGGAAAAATTCAGAGGTCTTTCGGAAAAACAAATTGGAATACTTATGGAGCCACTTAAGGCTAAAATTATTACTGAGTCATTTTTAATCCCTTATGATAATAAGCAAGTTAAAATAATTGAAGAGAGCATTAAGCTTCGTCTTGCTGGAGTATATGACAATATGGCATTAATGGCTCAGCTTGATAAAAATGAAGAAGAAGGTGGTGCAGGATTGGATGTGAGAACAGCTAAGAAGTTTAGTTTTGGTATTGACGAACTAATTAATTCAGCTAAAATAATTTTTGGAAGTGTGTCTCCAAGAGAGAAGGCAGAAGCTGTATTTCAGTATCTAATTAATCAAGAATCTGTTCATATAAGTGAGGAAGATTTTGATAAAGTTATAAATCTTCTTCAGAAACGAATTAGTGAAGAGATTTCTCATTCAGAATTTAGTGAATTATTAGATCTTCCAAAAAATGCTGGTGGAGTTGGATTAGATAGAAGAGTTGTCCAAAAGATTTTAAGACAAATAGACTTAATCTTAATTGTTGGTTATGGGCTTGAAGCAAGACAACGGCCAAACTTAATAAAAGAACATCCAGTTGAATAATTTGCTTTGCAAACTTAACAATTTTATTGAACTGGGTAAAAAATAAACTAAAAATATGCTTTCTTTAGATGTAATAAGAATTTCATCTCGATCATTTAAGAATAATCGTCTTCGAACATTACTAACAATACTTGGTATTAGTATTGGTATTGGGGCAATTTTCTTTCTTGTTTCTCTTGGTTATGGATTTCAGAAATTAATTTTGGAAAAAATTGCGACAGAAGACTCACTTTTATCTTTAGATGTTACTCAGGAAAATGAAGCAGTTAAGTTAGATCAGGACAGCGTTTCTTCAATAAAAGAAATAGGAGAAATTGTAGGGGTTTATCCCTTGTTAAGTCAGGATACACAGATTAATGGAAATGGACTTACTTCTTCTGCAAAAGTTAACATTGTTAATTCAAACTTTTTTAGTCTTGAAGGGATGACGGTGAATAAGGGGGAATTTTTTCAAGAAGAGGAATCTGACAAACTTGTTATATCATTAGCAGCTTTACAATTATTAGACATTAACCCAGAAGTTTTTAAGGATATTGATATAACAGTTCAAGTTAAAGAAAAAGCAGAACAAGAAGAGACCGTTGTGACAACTAATGAAAGTGGTTTATCAAAAGAAAAGGTTGGTCAGAAGGTTGTGACTCTGGCTCAATATGTAGAAAAAACTTATAAAATTGGAGGGATTATTGATGACCTTTCTAATTCTTATATTTATGTTCCAGATTCATCAGTTTCTGAAATTCAATTTAATGATTATGATAAACTGAAAATTAAAGTGAATTCTACAAAAAATATAGAACAAGTTCGTGATAGTATTATCGAAAAAGGTTTTTACGTGAGTTCAGTTTCTGAGACTGTTGAACAAGCTCGTCAGATTTTTACTATTGCTCAGATAGTATTGGCATTATTTGGAGTAGTTGCTCTTGTCGTTAGTGCAATTGGAATGTTCAATACTATGACAATTGCGTTACTTGAAAGAACTCAAGAGATTGGAATAATGAAAGCAATTGGGGCTTCTTCTTTTGATATTTGGAAAATGTTTTTGACTGAGTCAATGATGATTGGTTTCTTAGGTGGCACCATAGGATTAGTTTTAGGTTTTATTATAAGTCAGGTTCTTAATTTTGGCGTCAATTGGTTGGCAGGAGCCTTTGGGGGAGATAAGGTTC
The DNA here is from genome assembly GCA_964421125.1 of uncultured Bdellovibrionales bacterium. Lineage (GTDB taxonomy): Bacteria > Patescibacteriota > Minisyncoccia > Moranbacterales > DUUL01 > UBA2193. Next base: position 62,253 of record CAYQVD010000005.1, on the reverse strand, counting down.
AATTATTCTCTTTCCCTCTTTGGCTTATTTTGTTTATTATCATATTTGCTACGGTAGTTGGTTTAATTACTGGCTTTTATCCTGCAAGACGTGCGGCTAGACTAAATGCTCTTGAGGCGTTAAGATATAAATAGATAGCATTAAGTCAATCCAATAATGAATTTAGTTAATATGTCTCCAATAAAAGAGATGGAGATTCGTTCTACAAAAATACCTGGCGTTGTTTCATTAGCCCAAGGAATTCCTAGTTTTGATACACCTGAGTGCATTAAAAGGAGAGCAATTGAAGCGATTAATGAAGGGAAAACAGCTCGATATTCATTGTCACCAGGTCTTTTAGAATTAAGAGAGGCAATTGAATACGATCTTGCAAAAAGTGAAATAAATTATGATTTTGAAAATGAAATTATAGTTACTGCTGGTTCGATTGAAGCAATTACAGCAAGTTTTTTAGCTCTTTTGGAGCCAGGGGATGAGGTGCTTATACCTGATCCGACATACACATCATATCAGTCTGCAATCAAGACGGCTCGAGGAGTGCCAGTTTTTGCTCCATTAAATGAGTCAGATGGGTGGTCTTTTAATATTGAGGAGTTGAAATCAAGGATAACAAAAAAGACAAAAGCGATTCTTTTTTGTAATCCTAATAATCCAACTAGTACAGTTTATAATAAAGAGCAACTTTTGGAAATTCTTCAACTTGCTGAATATCATGATATATATGTTATTTCTGACGAGGTTTATCGAGATTTTATTTATAATGACGTAGAGTTTATTTCTACTGGAAAATTTTCAAATTTTAGAGAGAGAATTGTTTATATTTTTTCTTTTTCCAAGGCATACGCGATGACTGGATGGAGAGTGGCTTTTTTAGCAACTGATTCAAAAATAGCTCAGAAGATTATTGGTGTTCATGATGCAATGGTAACCTGTGCGCCAGTGGTTTCTCAGTGGGCAGCTTTGGCTGCGTTAGAAATGGCTGATAAGGAAATTATTCAATTTAGGGAAAAATTTATTGAAAGGAAAAATAAAATTTGTAAACATCTCGATGAAATGAGTGAATGGTTTTCTTATGTTAAGCCTGATTCCGCTTATTTTGTTTTTCCAGTATTTACTGAAAAATTAATTAAATGGCTTGATAAAGTTGAAATAGAAGAGAGTAGTCTTAGGAGTGACCAAAAGAATTCTAATTCTTGGAAATTTTCTTTAAAAATACTTAAGGAGGCTGGAGTAACCGTTGTTCCAGGCGTTGCATTTGGTCCTTCAGGAGAAAATCATATTCGTCTCTGTTTTGGTAGAGAAGATGAGCATATTGATGACGCCATGAAAAGATTGAAAAAATATTTAAAGGAAACAATTGATAATGTAAAATTATGAAAAAAATATTAAAATTTTTTATTCAATATTATCTAAAATTATTAGTAAAAATTGTTTTGTGGCGTCATAAGCCTATGATAGTTGCTATAACAGGAACGACTAATAAGACCTTTATTAAAGATTTAATATTAAAAGAGATTGGGGATGAAATGGATGTTCGGGGAAATCCTAAAAGTTTTAATAATGAAATTGGCCTACCATTAGCAGTGCTTTTTTTGCCATCAGGATGTTCCTCATTTTTTAAGTGGATATGTATTATTTTTGAGGGATTTTTTGTATCATTGTTTTCTCGTAAATTTCCTAAGGTATTAGTATTAGAAATGGGGGTTGATTGTAAGGGAGACATGAATTATCTTCTTTCAATGGTGAGGCCAGTTATGGCAATTATAACAAATATAGATAGAAGCTTCCCTGGCAATAATACTTCAATTGATGACGTTGTTGATGAGATGAGGCAGTTAGTGAAAAGCATTAAGAAAGAAGGAGTAGTCTTTTTGAATGGTGACGATGAGAGAGTGAGGACTTTGGCGAAAGATAGTAAGGTAAAAGTTATAACCTGGGGGGCATGTAATGATTGTGTTGTGAAGATTTTAAATATTAAAGAAACAGAGCTTGGTCAGAATTTTATTTTAAAAAGTGACAAAGGAGAAGAGATGATTGAAATTAGAAAATTTGGTTATCATAATGTTAGTGCTACTGCAGTAACTAAAATTGTCACAAAAGAGATTTTAAAAAAGAAAAAATAGAAAAGTGTTTAAAAAAAAGAAAAACAAAAAAACAAGAAAGAATGTCATGAAAAAGGAAATTTCTTCTGCTGAAAAAATAGGTCAGCTTAAAAAGATTTTATTCTTTATTTTACTTGTAATTTTTGTGGGAGTTACTTTTTGGGTTTTATTTTTTTCTTCTTTAATTAGGGTTAAGGATGTTAAAATAACTGGATTTCAAGAGGATTTTGCAGAGAAGATTGTATTAAGCGTTCTTAATTCTCAATATCTAGGGTTAATTCCTCAGGATAATATTTTATTACTTTCTTCTTCAAGAATAGAAAAGAAATTGCAGGAAGAATTAATTATGGCTCAGGACATTAAGGTTAATAAAAATTTCCCCAATTCGATCGAAGTTTTTTTTAGAGAAAGGAAGGAAGTGATAATTTGGTGTAGGGATGGAAGTCTTGACGATTGTTTTTTAATTGATGGAGCTGGAAAAGCTTTTTATCAAATCAGTGGAAATGAAGATTTTTTGAATAATTTTCCAATTGTTTTTAGTAAAGGCAGTCTTGAATTTGAAACTGGTATAGTTGTTATTAAGCCAAAGTTGGCAAATTTTTGTTCTGAGATTAATGATTCTCTACAGGAAGAGGCTAATATTAAATTAGAAAGAAACTATTACACACCATCTTTCATGTCAGGAGAAATTCGAGTTAAAACTGAGCAAGGATTTGTTGTTTATTTTAATTCTTTTTCCACTGCTTATGAACAATCGAGATTACTTAAGAGTGTTTTAGTTGAAAATATTAAAGAAGAGATTAATAATCTTGAATATATTGACTTAAGGTTGGATGGTAAAGTATTATATAAACTAAGAAATAGTGAAGAAGAGGAGCACAATGACGATAAAGATAATAATGAGAACAATCAAGATGATGATTGACCAGATAATTCTTTTGAATAATAAAAATAAATTCTTATCTAAACAAAAATGAAAAAACAAACGAAAACAAAGATAATCAAGAATCTTTTCTGGGTTCTACCAATTTTGGTTGTTATTTTAGCTGTGTTAATTCGGTTTTCTCCGGTATTGGAAGATCGAGATTTTTGGTATGACGAAGCTTTCACCGGGATTCTTTTGAAGCAACCTCTTCCTGAAATGAATCAAATGATTTTTGATGATGTTCATCCACCTCTTCATTATTGGATAGCCAAGCCATGGAGTGCTATGTTTGACTATTCTCCTGCTGGGATTCGATCCCTTTCTATTGTTTTTGGTGTTTTGACGGTAATTTCTTTATTTTGGATTGGGTGGAAAATGTTTAATAAGAGAGCAGGAATGTTAGCTGCTATTATTGCGACGTTTTCTCCATTTGCAATTCAATATTCACAAGAAGCTCGAATGTATAGCTTGTTTGGGTTCTTGTTGTTGTGGGCAGTTTGGTTTTTCTATCGGGCGCTTCAGAAAAATAAAATTAAAGACTGGGTTTTGTGGGGAGTTTTTGGAGGGTTAGCCTTTTTGACTCACTATCTCTCCTTGTTTTTCTTCGTAATGTTTTATGTAGCGTATGTTTTGTATCAAAAGAATTTTAATAAAAAAGAAATATTTAATATTCCTTTTACGAAAAAAGCAAAAAATAAAGGAGCTGTTCTTTTCGGAGATAAGGGGTTTTGGATTGGAGTGGGAGTGATTGCCTTATTTTTCTTGAGTTGGATAAAAATCTTCATCACGCACATGTTGAAAGGAAATTTGGGTTGGATTGATGTTTCATATTTAAGTGATATCCCAAGTACATTGCAGATATTTCTTTTCGGACATTTGCCAGGAACAGGCGGAGTTCCAGAAGCAAATTCATTTGCTGACTTAGCTATTAACAAGTCATCAATTTTTAATGGGTCTTCTGTTGGATTGTTAGTCTTGATATTATTAACAGTTTTATTTGTGGTTGCTTGGAAGAAAAATCAGAAACGAAAGGAGTTCCTAGTTCTATCCTTGATCTCTATTGGAACATTGGCTTTTTTGATACTACTTTCCTATGTGAACATCAAGCTTTATGTTTCAAGGTATTTTATGCCATCAGCTGTTTTGTTTTATCTTCTTGGAGCGGGACTTATTACGGAAGTTTTTAAGAAAAAATGGGCTTGGCTTATAACGTTATTTATTTATGCTTTATTATTACTTGGTTTAAATCAGATTACGTATCAAACGGGTTGGAGTCAGTTCTTTAAGGCTTATGAGAAAGGTTTATTTCAGAAGGAATATATAATTACATCTAATCCTTTTGAATATACATCAGCCAGATATTACTTTGGAAAAGATAAGGTGAGATATTACAACAAGGCTAATCCAATGGAAGATTTTTCAGGTTGGGTTGTGGTTGGGAATGAAAACAGGATAGAAGATGAAGCTGAATTGATGGAATACAAAGAGAGTTCGATTGTAGTTGATCGAGATTGCAATTGGGAAATCGCAGAACTAGAAAAAGTCGCAGAGTTTGAGGATTATCAAATTTGCAAGATTAAATAGAGATTTTTCACCTGGATTCAACAAAAAAGTGTTACTTAACAAGTTAAGTAACACTTTTTATATAACTTAATAAAAAATTACAAATTCAAAATTACAAATTCCAAATAAATTAAAAATATTAAATTCTAATTTTCAAAACACCTACTTGCACTTTACTAGAATTGTAGCAAATATTTTTACTAACTCTGTAGTTTCTTGCAATAAATTTTTAATTCTGTCTTCAAATTCAGGATTAGCTTCTATTATTAAATTTAACCAATAAATAGTCTCCTTGCCTTCTTTTCTACAAATTCTTATGCGATAACGAAAATCTTTTTTCGTTTCTGTTTCATTAGCCTCTCTATAGTTTGCTCCCATTGAGGTGCCAGAACGAACGACTTGATCAATTAATTTAAAATTTACTGTATTTTTAGGTAATTCCTTCGACATTCTAATTATCCTTTTTCCGTACTCCAAGGTTCTATCTTCCAAATCATATTGTTTTGAATTTTGATTTTTAGTCATTGTAATTTATTTGGAATTTGTAATTTTAAATTTGTTATTTAATCAATTTTATCTAAGTATCCAAAAATTATAAATACCGCCTTCTGGTTTTACTTTCTGTGCTTCAAGTTCAGGACATTTTATCTTGAAACTTTCAATTAGCCATTCATCTGATTCAGCAAAAACATAGAGAGCGTTTTCACAAGTTGAATGTCTGATCGCATCTAGCGGGTGCCAAAAGAAAAAACTCTTGTATTCTGGATAGGCGACAAGTTCCGATGTTTTATAACTTGAATCTCTTTTGTTCTCACTAATATAGATTGGGTCTGGAACAATAATGAAGTTATTTTCCTTTGGTTCTTGTTGTTTAATTGCGAGTCCTAGGTCATAAAGTTTCCTTTCAAAGGAATCAAATGTTTTATTATCTTTTGCCCAAACTCCGAAATATAAATAGGCTTGTAATCCTCCGCTTATTAAAACTAAAATAACTAATCCAATCAAAGATCCTCGTAAAACATTCCATCGCCAAGGTTTTAATTTCAAATTTTTTGATTTCCTGATTTTTTCATATAGATTTATTGCATATTCAAATGGCAAAACAGCGATCAGGAAGACGGCTGGAATTGCACCAATAATTCGAAGAGCGTGTGGAATTCCTTCGATACTCAAAACTCCTGGTATTAGCATTGTCCAAAAACAGGCTTGAGCGAAAATTGAAACTTGAAGTAGTCGGCTTGGTTTATACTTCTTCTTTTTCTTTATTCGCTGGATAATATTTACGATTATTTCTTTAATACTGATTACTAATCCTAGTCCAAAGAGAATTGACCAAGTGGCAGGAAGTAAGGGAAGTGCACCGTGGTTATGTCTTTGATTTGGGTCTCCGTGGATAAAAAATGCTCCAACGTGATAAGCAAGGCTTTTACCAAGAGCTGTTGGAAGGCTCATGTCGGGAGAATTGAAAACTGAAACAGCATTGCTTCGACCAATGAGATCACTTTGATGCTGATAGAAATAGATTAAAATTGGCGCAAGAGTGATAACTGTAGCGAAGATGAAAATCAAAGCTTTTTTCCAGTAGGTTTTAATGTATCCTTTTTCAAAAATAATTCCTCCTAAAACTACAATAAAAAAAATCAATGGCACAACTCGAAATGAGATATAGGTATGAAATCCAATTCCGGTTAGAAGACCAGAGAGAGCAATGAACCAGCCATTTTTTCTCCGAAGGCCAAGATAGAAAAAATAAAATATCCAAACAATCAAGAATGGAACCATAATTCCTCGATAAGCAGTTCTTGAAAAATTAATTGCCCAAAATGAGAAAGACATCATGAAAATTCCTAGGAGCATTGAAAGGCGTGAAAGTTTTAGTTCTTTAACGAGCAGTGCAAATCCAAAAAGAGCAAAGAGTCCAAATACAGCACTAACAGCTCGAAGGACTACCATATTAATACCAAAAGTATTGAAAAATACAGCAATAACATTGATGTAGAGTCCTTCCCGTCCATTATTATCAGGATAAAATATTTCAAACTTTCCATTTTCTAGGGCTTTGATGGCATCGGTGCCATTATAGGCTTCATCATATTGTAATCCTGGAGGAATCGTGTCTAATTGCCAAAATCGTAGGAGTCCACCCGCAGTAAAAACTGCCAAGAGAATAATAATAAAAATCCATTCTTCTTTTATAAAATTGATTACCTTTTTCATTTTTTGTTTTATATATTATTTTACCTTTCTGGTATTTTCGAGATTAAGAAATAATTATTTTTTCACTAAGTAAAACTTCAATCTTTTGTATTTTTGTAGGTGAGTTTTCCCATGTTCAAAAATAATCATTTCTCAATCTTCATAGTGTTATTATTATAATATTTTTATTGATTTATGTAAAACAAAAATTTGTTGGTAAAATGAAGATGTGGTATAATATTAAAATACAAAAACTTTTTTAAAAGAAAATAAAATGGGAGAACAAAAAGAGCCAAAAAGAGGAAATTTAAGTGAAGTTTTAAGGAATAATCTTTCTGATATAGAAAAGGTTGTTGAAAATGGCAAAAATGGCAGTGAAAAAAAAGAACAGAAAAAAACATTAAAACAAGATGAGCAAAAATTAGAAGATAAAGAAGAGTTTGCTTTAAGCCCAGATGATATTGCTAATCTTGTTTTTAATAAGGAGATTCTTAAAGAATATTCTAAAAGATATAAAAAAGCCGAAGAAGTTATTAAAAGAGAATCTGAAAAACTTGGGAATGCAATAGCCACTCAAGAAGATTGGAGTGAAACAAAATACCAAGAAGAACTTTGGAAATTGATTGATAAGCAAGAAACAATTCCTAAAGTTCTCAGAGAAATTCTAATTAAAAGTAAAAATGAAATAAAAATATCTTCTTCTTATTTTGGCATAAAAGAAAAAAATGTTAACAAAAATCCAGGAGAGGAAATTATTAAAAATAAAACTGAAAAAGAAAATAATACGAAATGGCCAACTTTCAAGGAATTCAGTGAAAAATATAAAATATTCAAGAATCGAAAACCAGAATTTTTGTCTCATCAAAATGGAGAAGTGGTATTGATTGAGAAGTATAATGAAAAAAATGGTCGGGTGAGAATTGCAACTTCTCCAGGTTTTGATTTGAAAATGGGAGATGACGGCAATAAACAACATAATTTAGGAAAAGTTAAATTTGATGAATTGAAGTATAAGTGGTTGGATTATTCAGAATTTGAGGACCTTATGAAAAATTATCAATATGATGGTTTTGTGAAAGTAAATTCAGGGAAAGAAGTGAGGTTTTCTTCTAAGAAAAAAGAAGATAAGCAAGAAGAAAAAGTGCAAGATGGAAAGAAAAAAGAACAAGAAGGTCTTAATGTGCCTGATCAAGAAGAATTTGAAGAAAAATATAATTATGGTGATAGATTTGTTAAGAAAGGATCAAAAATTGTTATGGAATTGGTTAAATATTTTGATTTAGGTGAAGGAGCTGTTTTTCTTGAAAAAAAGAATGGCAAAAAAAATAGTGGCAGAAGAGTGTCGTTTCGTGATTTTGAAAAACTATATGAACCAGCACTTGAAATTGAAGATGAAAAAAAGTTTTTTAAGATGCCTGAAAATATAAAAGAATTTTTTGAATGGTATAAATTTGTAGATGACGAAAAAGAACTTGTTTTTGTTGATAAAAAAAGTAACAAAAAAATAAAAGTTATTGATTATCTTTCTGAAGGAGAAGGGCATGTTATTGTTGAGGTAACTCGAACTCAAGAAGAAAGAGGAGATAAAATTATTAAGTTCAAAAATCCTGAGGTCACGAAAGAATCAATATCTCTTTCAAAATTTGAAAAAACAATTAAAAATTTTAAATTTAATTCAAATAATAATACTTTAAAAAATATAATGGAAAAAATTAATATTAATAGTTTTGAGGATGTGGAAAAACGACATCAAAAGATGTTTAATGATCAAGATGAAGATGGAATTGAGGAAGATGATAATGATAATGCTACTGATAAAGTAAGTCAATCTCAAATCCAAAATCAAGGAAGAGATATGGGTGGAGTTGCAGTGGGCAACTTAAAAGATGATGAATTTGAAAAAAATCGAAAAAAGAATCAATTAAAAATGGACGATCCGAACAGAGGCGAAGATTTAATATCAGATGTAGAAAAAATAGAAAATGAGAACAATGACACTGTTGATTCACAAAATTTAAATCAAGAGGGAATTGATGATCTAGTTGAATTATCAGACTTAGAAGAAGAAAAAGGGGAAAATAAAATAGAGGAAGGGGAATCTAGTTCAGAGGTTCTTATTGATTATTCTGAACTAGAAAAAGAAGAGCCAAAATTGAGTTTTGAAATGTTAAGTATGGAGAATAGAGGAATTTGGGAAAGGATGTCTGACAAGGCTAAGGATCTCGTTGGTGATTCTTGGGATTTTGTTAAAAGCAAATTTCCTGATGCAGGAAGGATTGTTGGCAAATTTCGAGCTGGTTGGAATCAGGTTTGGATGAGAGACAATGAAAAAGAACTTGCCAAACTTAAGAAAGAATCTGATAATTTTGATAGAAAGAAAGCTGTTAATGAAAAAGTTAAGGAAGAAATGAAAAGGACTATTGAAAAATTAAAACAATTAGGGGCTCCTGGCGGAGAATCTTTAATGTTGAAAATAAAAGATTATGACAAGAGGAATGCTAAGTTGGATAATGAAAAAAATAAAATTCAAACTAAAATTGAATATCGGGATAATATAATTGCTAAACATTCTAACAGAAGAGATGCAGTTGCTGATAAATTAATTAATGGCTATGAAATAAAGCTCAATCCAATTGAGAACGAGTTGGCTGGACTAAAGTCACGCAGAGAAGAAATTGAATCAATTGAGAAAGACTTGAAGTCTAAGCATGATGAAAAAAAGAAGGAAATTGAAGAATTGGAGTTAACAAAAAAGAGCATCATAGAAGCTATGAGGCTTACAGGTGATTCTGATAGAAAAATAAGAAAAGAGAGTTCAATAAAAGGTATAGATAAAATGATAAAAGATAGTCTCAAGGAAATGGAAAAGAATCAATTAGTGATTGATAAAAAACTAAAGGAGGTAGATAAGGAAATCAAAAGAGTCAATAAAAAGGCAAATCCTTATCGAGATAAGAGGGATGAATTTATTAGCATCAAGGAGGATCGTCCTTTGAGGGTTGATACTGGAAGAAAAGAACGAAAGAGTGATTTTAAGACTAGGGAGAATATGCAAAGTCATGTGAGTCCTGAAGCTAATTCAGTTGAAAATTCAGCCGAAAGAAAAGATACAGCTTCAGTATCTCAGTTCATAGAGACGATTAATAAAAAAATTGCCAAAGATTCTAGCGAGGGCAAAGATATAGGACGGGAATTTATTGTTAACTCAAGGGAATTTTTAAAGATAACTAAGTTGAAAAGTGATACAGGTATGACCAGAAAGTCTTTTATGAAAAATCTTGAGGATTATTATAAGAAAAAAGGATTAGATTTCAGAGGAAAATTGAAATCTTGGAAGAGATAATTAATAAACTTAAAAATATATGAATCAAAATTCAAATGACAATAACGAAGAAAAAGAAATTGATGAAAATATCAATGAGAATGAAATAGATGAACAAATTGAGATTTTAACTGAAAAAGTAAAAAAAATAAATAGTGAAATAAAAGAAACTGGATCTGAGTTATTGGGAAAAGCAGAGGAGGTTGAATCTGAATTTAATGAATCAGTGAAAGATATTGAAAAAGGATTTAAAGAGATAGATCAACTTGAAAAAGAGTCTGGTGATGAGCTTGATAAAATTATGCTTGAGCAGGCGGAGGAATTAACTCAGTTAGATGAGGAAGATGAGGAGGATGAAAATAATAACTTAGAAAAAAAATAATATGGCAGATCAAGATAAGACAATTGAGAAAAAACTGGAAGGGAGTGAATTGGGAGGCATTGAGTCTGTTTCTGAATTAGGAGTGGACAAAGATAAAGAAGGTTTAAAAAAAGAAGATAGCCTAGAGAAGATTTCTTCATCAGAAAATGATCAAGAAAAGAAAAAGGAGGTCATGGAAGCTATTCAACAGAAAGGCGGATCAGGAAATGACGACGATGATGATTCTTCTGACGATGATTATAGAGAAATTAAAAATCATGCAAAGGATATTGCTGAGACAAAAGACATTGAACAGCAAATAGATAAGCTTGTAAAATTAGCTATTCAAAAAGATCCTTATACTGCAATTAAGGTTGCGAGACATTTGGATGAGAATTATGTTCTTGATCAAGTGCATGATAAGTTAGTTGAAGATGAAACCCGAAAAGCATTGATTGAAAAAGGATTACTAAAGGAATTTTAGTAGAAATTTTATGTTTGGCACATTTCTTTGTTAAAAACTGCGCTTTTCGTTCGCTGTATATTTGATACAGCTTTACTCAAATGCTCATTTTTGCCTCGAACTGCACTCAAACATTTAATTTCTAGTTTAATAGTAATAGAAAATAAAAATAAATAAAAATGTTAGAGATTATACTTTTAGTACTATTTTTTATTAGCGGAATTATCATGCTCTTTAGTGGAGTGTGGATTTTGGTGGAGGTGCTATTACTTTTTAGAATTCAACTCACAAACTCCTTGAATGCGTCTTTGGATATTATTCGAGTCATTAAGTCTCATAAGGCTGATGGGGTTCAAGACAAGGAACAGAAGAGTCAATTAGAAAAAGAAGAGATTGCAATAATGGAACATTTATTGACGACACTTTCGGATATTCATAATAGACGTAATTTTATTGCCCGGACTCTTTATGGTTCACCACAAATAACTTTCGAGATGGCAGTTCCTTCAAATGGGGAGCAAATTTCTTTCTATATTTCAATGCCATCAATAATTCGAGAATTGGTTGAAAAACAAATTCATAGTTTTTATCCCGATGCCCATATTGAGCAAGTGAAGGATTACACAATTTTTAGTCCAGGGGCATGTACGGCAGGGAGTTTCTTGAATCTTAAAAAGAAAAGTGCTTATCCAGTAAGAACTTATCAGCAACTCGAAACTGATCCTTTGCATAGTATTGCTAATGCACTTTCAAAACTTGAGAACGAAAGTGAAGGAGCGGCAATTCAATTAGTCTTAAGGAAGGGAGATAAGAAGGGGAAAATTAAGGGTGAGAAAATTTCGCAAAAAATGCAACAAGGGAAAAGACTTGATAATGCCGACACAAGCGTTGCAGGGGACATTGCAAAAGGCATTGGAAAAGAGATGTTGAATACTTTATCGAAAAAAGAAGATGAGGGATTTAAAAAAGACGATGATGAGGTTGTGAATCTTACTCCAGAGGAAAATGAAGTAATTAAACAAATAGAAGCTAAGGCTAATAAAGCACAATTTGATGTCAACATTCGACTTCTAGCTTCTGCTGAAACACAGGAGCGAGCAGAGATGATCTTGGCTCAAATTGAGAATTGTTTTGTTCAGTTTGAAGATTCAAATTTGAATAAATTTATAGCAGTTAGGGATAAATCTGGAAATGCTCATAAGCTTGCTTATCACTATATTTTAAGAAACTTTAATTTATCAAAAAGTATTAATCTTGGTATTGAGGAGATTGCTAGTATCTTCCATTTTCCAATTTCGACAACTGAGACACCAAAGATTAATTTACTTAAATCAAAAACTGCTCCTCCGCCAGCCAGTGTTCCTAAAGAAGGATTATTAATTGGCTATAGTGATTATCGTGGAACTGAAACGGAAATAAAAATAGGAAAGAATGATCGAAGAAGACATCTCTATATGGTTGGACAAACTGGAACTGGTAAATCAACTTTCATTGAGGAAATGGCAAAACAAGATGCCCAAAAAGAAGGAATGTGCATCATTGATCCCCATGGTGATCTTATTGATCATGTCCTGGAATGCATTCCGAAAGAGAGAGCTGAAGATATTATCTATTTTAATCCTTCTGATATAGAAAGACCTTTTGGCTTTAATTTGATTGAATATGACGAAAGTCGTCCAGAACAAAAAACTTTTGTAATCAATGAATTGATTGCGATTTTTGATAAGCTTTATGATCTTAAGCAAACCGGTGGTCCAATGTTTGAGCAGTACATGAGAAACGCTCTTTTGTTAGTGCTTGATAGCCCTGAGATTGGATCGACTCTTCTGGAAATTCCAAGAATCTTCCGTGATCCTGAATTTCGGAAAGAGAAATTAAAAAGATGCAAAGACTTTACCGTAGTTGAATTTTGGGAAAAGGAAGCAGAGAACGCCGGAGGGGATGCTGCGCTTGAAAATATTGCTCCATACATTAATTCAAAACTTGCTACTTTCATTTCTAATGACATGATGAGGCCGATTATTTCTCAACAGAAAAGTACAATTGATTTTAGGGAATTAATGGATGATGGAAAAATTCTTCTTGTGAATCTTTCAAAAGGTAAGCTTGGAGAAATTAATAGTCATTTACTTGGAATGATTATTGTTGGAAAGCTTTTGATGGCAGCTCTTTCTCGGGGAGATATGGATGAAGATAAGCGAAAAGATTTCTATCTTTATATTGATGAGTTTCAAAATTTTACTACTGATTCAATTTCTCAGATTCTTTCTGAAGCAAGAAAATATCGTCTTTGTCTGACAGTTGCTCATCAATTTATTGGACAACTTTCTGAAGATATTTCTAAGGCGGTTTTTGGAAATGTTGGTTCAATTTGTTCTTTCCGAGTTGGTCCGGAGGATGCAGATTTTCTAGAAAAACAATTCGCACCAGTTTTTGATGCGAATGACCTAATCAATGTTGATAACTATCAATGCTTCTCAAAGCTCTTGATTAATAATGAATCATCCAATGCTTTTGATATGAAGACCTATAAGCCGACAGAAGGTAGTGCGGAATTAAGAGAGGCTTATAAAGAACTTTCTAGATATAAGTATGGACGAAGCAAAGAGGTTGTTGAACAGGAAATTCTTGAAAGATATAATTCTTTTGGAGGTGCAAAAAGTCTTGATGATTTAAAAAATTCAGGAAATGAAGAATTGAAGGATGATAAATAGTAAAATATTGATTTCATTTCTATAAAAAAATTGAGCTTTGTTAGCTCAATTTTTCTTTATATTTTTTAAAGAAAGTTGGGAGAAAAGAGTGAAGATTATCATGAAGATTCTCAAGTGTGAACCATTTTACTTCATCAAACTTGTGTGGTTCTCCATTTTTAACTTGATTTTTTTCGACTAGAACCTTGAAGTTAAGGGAGAGCCAATGAGTTTTTTGTCCAGCATGTTCTCGATGAACATCTTGATAGCCAAGAAATTCATGTTCTTTTACATCAGCACAAAATTCTTCTTTGATTTCTTTTTTTAAAGTTTTAATTACACTGTCACCAAATTCAAGTGCTCCACCCCCAGTGTCCCAAGTGTCATTTTCATCTCGACAATTTTTGCCCCTTTTCATCATTACGAATTCTCCCTTGCCGTCATGACAAAAATAACAAACTGATATTCCAGTATAATCAATTCCTTTTTTCATAATTTTTTTAATAGAATTATTTTAATGAATTATAGCATCTAAAATAATATAAACCAATATTTTCTTGCTTTTAAATAATAAACCCTTTAGTATTAAATTTAGGAAATAGGAGGGAGTCTAGCGTCGTGCTCGGCTCTTTGTTTTTTGAAAAATAATAAAAATAAAATGAAACATCATTTAAATTTTTTAAAATTCTAAAAGAGGGAGGTGGTTGAAATGATGAAAGATCTGGGATATTTATTTATTTGTGATTTTGACGGGACAATGGCTAACACCTTTGAAAAATGTCCTGATGGTGTTGGTGTAAGTCAGGCATATGAAATGGCCATTGAAAAAGTTCTTGGTACTTATGGAATGAAACTTTTCAACCAAGTTGGTGGTCTCCAGAATAGGGCTCCAGAAGAAGTTGTCCATTTGATTTTCGAAAAAAGTGACAATAAGAGTTCTTTGTTTAAATGGGCTGAAGCTTGTTTTGATGCTGAAGCTAAAACTCTTCAGCAATTGGTACCTCAGGGAAAAGGATTTTCATTGGAATGGAAGTCGAATCAGGAAGAATTGATCAAGAGAACAATAACTGAGATGCTAGTTCTGTTTAAGTTGTCTTTTTTGATGAAACAGGTCGGAGTGCAAATGCAAAATGGTGGACAGATTTGGCCACGACCATGTAAAGGATTTTTAGCATTTTATGAGCTGCTACCACATCTTGAGAAAATAACGGGCAAACGGTTTCAGTTCGCTATTTTATCATCTGGGCATGATGAATTTATCAAGAAGACATTCGAAGCTTGGGACATTGATTTTCCGGTAATCACTGTTACGGATGATGATATGAGAAACCGGCGGTATCCAAGCAATGTTAGTGGGAGAGTTAAGCCGTCTCCATTTTTGCTGGATTTAATTCAGTCGAAATGGATAGGGGATGGGATAATCTTTTCCGAGTATGCAAGACATATCGAGCTTATGAGAAAAACTCGTAAAAGAATGATTTTGTTTGGTGATGATCCTAAAAAAGATGGTGTCTTGGCAGAAAATGCAGAAATCCCATTCGGGCTTTTTAAGCCAAGTATTCCGGAAATAAAAAAAATTGGCGAAAAGTCTTTCATTTTCGGAGACTGGGCGGAGTTAATGAATTTTTTCCTGGAAAGCAGAAGCATTGAACTTTTTAAGAAAGGATGTTCTTTTGACGAAATTATTTCATTTTAATTTAGATTTATGTATTAGAAGAGAAGGCGATCTTAAACGTAAGATTGCCTTCTTTTTTATTTACTTAATGATTTAATTTAGAGTTTATATAAAGAAATAGGAGTTAATACTTCGAAAGTACTTTGTTGTTAGCAATAATTATGCTAGAATATATTTAAAGATATACTTCATGAAAAAGTGATATGGAGAACTTAAATTTGACATTACCAGGAAATCCAAGGTATCAACCGAAAGAGATGATACCAATGTTTGGTTATGATAATCTTTACAAGAAAGTGGCCTTGGTTGAAATTGCCACATTAGAAACATTGGCGGAGATTGGAGTAATATCAACGGAAGAGATTAAAAAGCTTGATGCAAAAGCAAAACAAAGATTATTGGAAATTAAAACTACTAATGTCGATAAAACTGAGAGGGAGATAACAAAACATGATATTCGGGCTTGGGTGAAAGAGGCACAAGAGGTTTTAGATGAAGATATTGCTAAGTGGTTGCATATTCCATTGACAAGTTACGATGTAATTGATACCGCAAGAATTTTGCAGTTCAGGGATGCATATCAAGAGGCTCTAGGGCCGTCGCTTGTGGAAGTAACAGGAGTTTTAATGGGACTTGTTGAAAATTATTCAAAACAAATTCAAATTGGAAGAACCCACGGTCAGCATGCATTGCCAATTACTGTGGGTTTTTGGTTAGCGACAATACTTAATCGGATTGTCTATAATTGGGAGAAGATAGATCTTTATTGTGATAATTTAGTCGGCAAAATATCTGGGGCAGTAGGTGCACATAATGCTCAATTTGGATTGCAGTTCACTAAGATTCAAGACAAAGAATCATTTGAAGAAAAAGTTTTAAAGAGGCTTCAACTTAAATCATCTAGGATTAGTACGCAGATTCTTCCACCTGAGCCTTTGGGTTTCTTTCTTTTTTCTTCTGTTTGTCTGTCTTCTGTTTTGGGGCAATTCGGTAGAGATTGCAGACATCTTATGAGAAGTGAAATTGGTGAAATTATGGAATCATTTGAAAAGGGACAGGTTGGATCTTCCACGATGGCGCATAAAAGAAATCCGGTTAATTTTGAAAACCTAGAAGGGATGTGGATAAAAACAAAAAATGAATTTGGAAAAGTTTTTGACAGTTTTATATGTGAGCATCAAAGGGATTTAGTTGGAAGTTCAGTTTCTCGTGATTATCCAATAATTCCTATAAATCTTCAATGCCAACTGAATACATTATTGAGGAAAAATAATGAAGGTGTAACATTTTTAGAAAGAATATTTGTTAGTGATGAAGCATGTCGTAAGAATTTTTCTAAAAATTCTAATGTTATTCTAGCAGAACCATTATACATCGCTATTCAAATGGCAGGATTCAAGGGGGATGCTCATGAATTGGTTAATCATAAGATTGTACCTAAGGCACAAGAAAGTAAGAAGCTTTTAATAGATGTTTTTGAGGATCTAGCAAAAGAGGATGATGAATTGAGGAAAGTGCTAGATAATATTCCTATGGAAATTCTAAAATTATTAAAAGAGCCAGAAAAATACATTGGAGATGCTAGGGAAAAATCATTGGAGATAGTTGATTACTCAAGATTAATAATAAATAAAATTAAAAAAGATGGAACAACAAAAAGGTGAAAAAATAATTGAGGGTAAAACTAAGATTGTTTGGAAAGACAAGAACAATGATCAGAATGTAATCATTGAAAACAAAAATGATATTACTGCTTTTGACGATCCTTCTTTTACTAAACAATTTAAGACAAAAGCTGAGCACGCAACTACTGTTACGTGTCAGGTTTTTGAAATATTAAAAAAGGCTGGTATTCCAGTTGCTTATCATTCTCAAATTTCTTTAAATGAATTTGTTGCTCCAAGTTGCAAAATGATTCCATTGGAAGTTATTTCTCGGAGATTTGCAGTAGGTAGTTTTTTAAAGAGACATCCAGAGCTTACTCAGGAGAATGAAAAAAATCCCCTTAGGTTTCATAGATTAGTGACAGAGCTATTTCTTAAAACAACAAAAGGGGAGTTAATCGGAGAGAAAGGTGAAAAATTAGTTGATGGGCTTGATCCTAAAAAAGGAGAAGAAGATCCTTTTATTTCAAATCCGCTTGAAAGTAATTGGCAACTTTGTCATCCTAAAAAACCTTCCTGGGAAGAAGGCGCGGAATTGGGAAGGCAGGTTGATGCAGGACGGGTGTTGCCAGGTGATTCAAAAGAGATGGTAGACAAGATTGATGAAATTGCAAGAAAAGTTTTTCTTACACTTGAAGGGGCGTGGGGTGTTATCGGGTATAGATTAATTGACATGAAAATTGAACTTGGGATTGATCATGAAGGAAATTTATTGGTTGCTGATGTTATTGATAATGATAGTTGGCGTTTGCGAGATGCGGATTGGCAAGAGCTGAGCAAAGAAGCTTTTAGACAGGGAGAGGAACTGGATGAGGTTGAGAAGAAATATGGTTTTGTTGCAAGTCTTGCGAAAAATTTCCGGATGCCAAAGCAAACGTTAGTTTTATGGAGAGGGTCAGATAGTGACTCTTGGCCTGAACTGGGATTATTAGAGAATGTTAATGGAGTGACAGTAGAGGAGGTGACAATTTCTGGTCACAAATCAACACAAATTGCTCTTAATAAGTTAGAGGAAATTTTGGGCAAATATCCAGATGGCGGAGTTGTTTTAGCGAAGGTGGGAAGAAGTAATGGATTAGGTCCAATTGTAGCAGCTCGAACATCATGGCCAGTTATCGCAGTTCCAGCAACAATTGATGATTTTCCAGAGGATGTTTGGAGTAGCGTTAGGATGCCATCCAAGGTGCCTTTGGCTACGGTGTGGCCGGAATCTAATGCTATATTATTAGCTTCAGAAATTCTTGCACAGAAAAATCCAGCATTATATCAGAAGAGACAAATAATGATTGAGGCGCAAGATGAATAAGTAGTTATTTTTAAAATGACAAAAGTGAATAATTGGTATGTAGTGACAGGAGCGCCTCACTCGGGAAAAACTTCTGTATTGGAATTGTTAGAAAAAAAAGGATATAAAGTGATTTATGAAACTGCTAGGATTTATATTGATCAGGAAATTAGTAAGGGGCGTACACTAGAAGAGATTAGAAAGGATGAATTAAAATTTCAAAAAGGAATTTTGGATTTAAAAATTGACATTGAAAACAATCTGTCGAAAGATGAGATAATTTTTTTCGATAGAGCAGTACCAGATAGCGATGCATACTATGAGTTGTGTGGTCTTATGAGTGATGAATAT
The DNA here is from genome assembly GCA_964421125.1 of uncultured Bdellovibrionales bacterium. Lineage (GTDB taxonomy): Bacteria > Patescibacteriota > Minisyncoccia > Moranbacterales > DUUL01 > UBA2193. Next base: position 43,653 of record CAYQVD010000005.1, on the reverse strand, counting down.
TTGAAAGAAATAATAAAAAAATGTGAATATAGAAAAGTTTTCTTGTTTGATATCTTGCCTTATAAAAAAGATTATGCCCGAACGGAAAGCGAAAAGGAGCAGAAAAAACTTCAGAAATTATTAGAAAAAATTTACAAGAAACTTAATTGCCCGTTAATTAAAGTTCCAAGAATGAGTTCAAAAGAGGAGCGGTTAGAGTTTGTTTTAAAAAATATAACATAAAAAAAGATGTATCATTTTTTTTGTCAGAAGAAGGAGGAATTAGAATATTGTTTTAATGTTCAAACAGCAGCTCAATTATCTGAAGATGAGGTTCTAATTTTGAAGAATATACTGGCTAACGGTTTTTTAGTAGATGAAGTTAAGACTGGATCGATTTTTAAAGATGAGGATGTTATTGAAATTGGACCGAGACTTAATTTTGCTACTGCGTTCTCTACAAATGCGGTTTCTGTTTGTCATGCTTGTGGATTGAAAAACGTGGAAAGAATTGAGAGATCAAAACGTTATTTGCTCTCAGGCGGTGTGAACGAAAAAGAGTTTATAGAAAAAAATCAAGATCCGATGACAGAATGTGTTTATTCTCAAAAATTAGAAAGTTTTGAAACAGGAATTGAGTCTGAGAAAATTTTTGAAATTCCGTTAATAGAAGAGGGAATAAAAGCTTTGGGAAAAATTAACAAAGACATGGGTCTTGGAATGGATGAGTGGGATGAAAATTTTTATTACAAACTATTTGTTGAGGATATAAGAAGAAACCCAACTAATGTGGAATGTTTTCAGCTTGGACAAGCCAATAGTGAGCATTCAAGGCATTGGTTTTTTAAGGGCAAAATAGTTATTGATGGAAAAGAAATGCCTGAAACATTATTACAGGTTGTTTTTTCTACTCTTGATGCTAATTCTAAAAATAGTTTGATTGCTTTTAAGGATAATTCCAGTGCAATTAAGGGTTATGAAATTTTAACAATAATTCCAGATAAACCAGGGCATTCTTCATCTTTTAAGGAGAAGAAATTAACTTATCATGTCATATTTACAGCCGAGACTCACAATTTCCCAACAGGAGTAGCTCCGTTTCCCGGAGCAGAAACTGGTGGTGGTGGAAGAATTCGAGATGTAGAGGGGATTGGGAAGGGAGGATTAGTTGTTGCAGGAACTACTGGGTATTGCGTTGGAAATCTTAATATTCCAAATTATAATTTACCCTGGGAGAATAAAGATTTTAAGTATCCCGCAAACTTAGCGTCTCCATTAAAGATAGAGATAGAGGCCAGCAATGGAGCTTCTGATTATGGGAATAAATTTGGTGAACCTGTTATTCAGGGGTATACTCGTTCATTTGGTATGGAATTGCCTGGTGGTGAACGTCAAGAATATTTAAAGCCAATTATGTTTTCAGGTGGAGTTGGGCAAATGGACAATAGACATATTGAAAAGGATGAGCCGAAAAAGGGCATGGTTATTATTCAAATCGGAGGTCCAGCATATAGAATTGGAATGGGAGGAGGATCTGCTTCTAGTATGATTCAGGGAGAGAATGCTTCTAATCTTGATTTTAACGCAGTTCAAAGAGGAGATGCTGAAATGGAACAAAAGATGAACAGAGTAGTGAGAACATGTGTTGAGCTCGGAGATAAAAATCCAATTATCAGTATTCATGATCAAGGTGCTGGTGGACCTTGCAATGTTGTCACGGAAATTGTAGAGCCTGTGGGAGGCAAAGTGGATATAAGGAAAGTTAAGATTGGAGATAACACACTTTCGGTTCTTGAAATTTGGGGAGCTGAATTTCAAGAGAGAAATGCCTTATTAATTTCTCCTGAAAGAATTGATGAATTTAAAGCGATTTGCAAGAGAGAAAGAACTAATTGTGAGATTCTTGGAGAAGTTACAGGAAATGGTAAGATAGAATTGGTAGATAGTAAGGATGATTCAATTGTTGTTGATCTCGAGCTTAAAAAAATATTAGGAGAGATGCCACAGAAAGTATTTAAAGATAAAAAAGAAAAAAGAGAATTAAAGCCCTTTGATTTCTCAAAAGATTTATTGTTAAAAGATGTTTTAAGTAATGTTCTCAGGCTTTTATCTGTTGGATCAAAAAGATTCCTTACTAATAAAGTTGATCGTAGTGTTACTGGGTTAATTGCACAACAGCAATGCTGTGGTCCGTTGCAGTTGCCTGTTTCTGATGTAGCCGTTATTGCCCAAAGCCATTTTGGTAAATCTGGAGCTGCTATTTCCATAGGAGAACAACCGATTAAAATGATTGTTGACCCCAGAGCTGGAGCAAGAATGGCCGTTGGAGAAGCTTTAACAAATATAATATGGGCAAAAATAAGCGATTTAGAGCATATAAAATGTTCTGGAAATTGGATGTGGGCAGCTAAGCTTCCTGGTGAAGCTAGTAGGCTTTATGATGCAGCTACGGCTATGCGTGATTTAATGATTGATTTAGGAATTGCAATTGATGGTGGCAAGGACAGTTTGTCAATGGCTGCTAAGGTTGGAGAAGAGATTGTAAAATCACCAGGGGAGTTAGCTATTTCAGCTTATGTAACAGTTCCTGACATAGAAAAGGTGATTACTCCTGATATAAAAAAGGCCGGAGAAAGCGATTTATGGTTCATTGATTTAGGGAAAGGAAAGACTAGGATGGGTGGATCAGCTTTTGCCCAAACTTTAAATCAAATTGGTGACGAATCACCAGATGTCGATGTTGATATTTTAAAGAATTCTTTTCTAGCTGTTCAAGAAATGATTGATAAAGATATTATATTGGCTGGACATGATAAATCAGATGGAGGCTTGATTACCACTTTACTGGAAATGGCTTTTTCTGGTAACTGCGGATTTAAGATCAATTACGACTTATCAGATGTTGATGTTCTTTCTTACTTTTTGAATGAAGAGCTTGGATTAGTCTTGGAGATCAAGAAAAATCAGATCGATAATTTGAAAAAAGTTTTGAGCAAATATAATATTTCAGAAAATTCATTTCGATTAGGGGAGACTATAAAAGATAATAATGTAAATATAAAATTTAATAACAAAATTGTCCTCGATGAAGACATGCGTATACTTCGACAAGTCTGGGAGGAAACTAGTTATCAATTAGAAAGATTGCAAATAAATCCGGCAAATGCCGAGGAGGAAAAAGAGAATATTTTCGATCGTGAAAATCCTATTAATAAATTGACTTTTACGCCTAATCAAACATCTGAAGAGGTTTTGAAAAATGAAAATAAGCCAAAAGTTGCCATTATTCGTGAGGAGGGGAGTAATGGTGACAGAGAAATGACCAGTGCTTTTTATTCGGTTGGATTTGATATCTGGGATGTTGTGATGGAGGATCTCTTGAAGGGAAAGGTTGCCTTGGACGATTTTAGGGGGATTGTTTTTGTGGGTGGATTTTCTTATGCTGATGTATTTAGTTCAGCAAAAGGATGGGCTAGTACGATTCGTTATAATAATGAAGTTAGAGAAATGTTTGATAGATTCTATGATCGCAAAGATACTTTTTCTCTGGGTATTTGCAATGGTTGTCAGTTGATGGGACTTTTAGGTTGGGTTCCTTGGAGAGGAATTAGTGATGAAGTTCAGCCACGTTTTGTGCATAATACTTCAAATCGTTTTGAGTCAAGATGGGTTAATGTGAAAATTTTAGAAAGCCCATCTATTATGCTAGAAGGAATGGCAGGGTCAATTTTGGGTACGTGGATAGCTCATGGCGAAGGAAGACTTAATTTTCCAGATAAAAAGATTTTTTCTGATGTTAAAGGGAGGAATTCAGTAGCAGTTGCTTTTGTTGATGATGCCGGTAACCAAACTGAAAAATATCCTTTTAATCCTAATGGATCTCCAGAAGGAATCACTGGACTTTGTTCTTCTGATGGTAGACATTTAGCATTAATGCCTCATCCAGAAAGATCTTTTCTGAAATGGCAATGGCCATGGATGTCTGAAGAAATTAAAAGTAATGAGTTTTCGCCATGGTTGCGAATGTTTCAGAATGCCAGAAAATGGTGTGATAATAATAAATAATTGATTTTAAAATTCTCATGAATAAATCAAATAAATATCAAGAACTTGGAATTGATGCTGGAAAGACAAGTGTTAGAAAAATATTTAAAAAGCATATTGCGAATGATTATCCTAATGCATTTGTGAATATTGTTAATGATCCAGAAATTCCTGAAACTGTTTTTACTCAACATATGGACGGTGATGGAAGTAAGATTGTTCAACGCGCTTTGCATTATTTTGAAACTGGGGACAAGACTATTTTTCAGGGAGCAGTAGATGATGCTATATCTATGAATACGGGAGACATTGCTGCTAGCGGATTTTTATCAGGTAAATGGGTTATAACTGATGTTATTAATATTAATGCAATTAATCTGCCAAAGGATTTAATAATGGAACAAATTGCATTGCGTATTTCTGAATTATTGGAGATGTATAAAAAACACGGGTTTGATATGACTTATTTTCTTGGTGGTGAAACTGCAGATCTTCCGACTCAAGTTCAAAGTATGATTTTTGATGTGTCTATATATGCTAGAACAAAAAAGTCGGATGTAATTTCCGGTAATATTAAACCAGGAGACAAAATATATGGGTTTGCTAGTGATGGGAAGGCTAAATGGGAAACTGAGAAAAATTCTGGTTTAATGTCTAATGGAGTTTCTTTATCAAGAATTGATTTAATGAATTCAAAATATTCAGAAAAGTATCCATTTTTAAGTGGTGGCAATCATGGTTATAGAGGCAAATATCTTGTCGATGATAAACCAGCGACATTAGGAGGGATGACCGTAAGTGAAGCCATTCTTTCTCCAACTAGACAGTGGGCGATTGTTATAAAAAGAATAGTTAAGAAACTCAAAGAAGAGAATATGCTTGAAATGCTTCATGGGATTAGCATGAATACGGGAGGAGGTGCCACAAAAATTGGTCATATTGGTCAAGATATTTTATACAAAAAGAAAATGTTGAGTCCGCCTGGAATTTTTCAACTTATTCAAAATGAATCAGGTACTACGTGGGAAGAGATGTTCGAGGATTTTAATTGTGGTGTGGGAATTGATGTTGTTGGTGAGGACAATATTGAATTTGAAAAAATCCTTCAGGAAATATCAACTGAAACTGGTGTTGAATTATTTGATCTTGGAATTTGCGAATCTAACGAAAATAAGGGAAATAAAGTAGTTCTTGATACTCCTTATGGAATCTTTAATAGTTATTAAGTTATTTCTTGACATAAGATAGTTTTAAGCTTCTCATAAAATGAATATTAAAAAACACCCAATCTGAATTGAATGTTTCTTAATATGAATGTTGGGGAGGAGGGATTCGAACCCCCGCATACACGGATCAAAACCGTGTGCCTTACCGCTTGGCTACTCCCCATTTTAGTTTGTAGTTATTAGTTGGTAGATTGAGTAATTAAAAAAGATAACTAAAAACTATTAACTACTATCTAAAAACTAAACTAATTTTCCTCCAATCATCTGCATTGCATCGTGGAGGACGTTTTTTTCTCCTGGTCCACTTTCTTTTTCATTGAATTTCATTCCCACTACTTCTTTTTCCGTTATTACTATAACTGATATTTTTTCTTTGGTGATTTTAGCAAGAGCCTCTTGAACTGTCAACTTACTACTAGCCTCATTAAGCTTGTCTTTATAGAAGTCATACTTGGTTTTTATATATAGCTTATTATCTGAAATTCCAGCTGGAACACAGTTTTTTAAGAAAGCATGAATAGAATGATTAGCTGGCTTAACTATCTCAATAAGTTCGCTCCATTTTTCAATAATGTCTCCTAAGGAGGTTTTTATTTGTTTTGAATTAGACAGGGGTGTTTTTTGTTCATTTTTTTCATTGGAGTTTTTCGTTTTTTTAGTAGAGGCTTCTGTAGAAGCTTCTATAGAAGGCTCTATTTCTCTCGTAATTATCTTAGAAATAGCTGTTTTTACTTCTTTTATTTCAGAAGGATTTTTTTTTTGATTTTCCTGGGTTGATTGAGGATTACTTTTGGTTTGAGTTTCTGCAGGCTTTGTAGTTAAAATATGATGTTCAATTATAGCTATTTCAAGAGGGAGTTGGGGAATTGAAGTCTCTTTGAATTTAAGAAGACTTTTTTGGAATAACTCTGTTAGCTTCAATAGTGTTGGGAGTTCAGTTTTTTGTGCAATGGAATTAATTAATTCAGATTGTTCTTTTGTGAGGTTTGTTATGATTTTTGAAAAAGATCCTGGATTTATTTTTGCAATTAGACAGCTTCTTAATAGAGAAAGGAGTTGCTTATTGAAGTTTCTTAAATTAAAGCCCTCATCTTGAAGTTTATTGATTAGATTTATTGTGGATTCAGTGTCATTTTCGATAATAGTTTTTAGAAAATCAAGAACATTTTTTCGAGACGATGTTCCAAGAATTTTACTAACCTCCTTAGCAGTTATTTTTTTATCTTCAAATGAAAGTATTTGTCCTAGGAGAGATTCAGCATCTCGCATTCCTCCTTCAGATTCAAGGGCGATGTTCTCTAGGGCTTCAATTTCAACTTCAACTTTTTCACTTTTTGAGATTTGTTTCAGTCTTTCAATGATTTGATTTTGAGTGAGTCGATGCAGATCGAAACGCTGACATCTTGATATAATCGTTTCTGGTACCTTATGAAGTTCAGTGGTTGCAAGAATGAAGATTGCATGAGCTGGGGGCTCTTCCAGTGTTTTTAAGAGAGCATTGAATGCTCCGATTGAAAGCATGTGAACTTCATCGATAATATACATCTTGTATTTCAATCCAGTTGGTGGGAGATTAATCCCTTCTTTTAATTGACGAATATTATCAACTCCCGTATGTGAAGCAGCATCAATCTCAATCATATCAATTGCCTTATTCTCCATAATTTTTTTGCAATTCTCGCATTTGTTACAAGGTTCAATTGCAATGGTATCTTCTTCTGATTTTTGTGGATCAAGACAATTAACGGTCTTTGAAAAGATTCTAGCTAGAGTTGTTTTTCCAATTCCTCGAGGACCAGTAAGAAGGAAAGCATGACCAATTCGATTATTTTTAATTGCGCCTGAAAGTGTTCGTACCACGTGACGTTGACCAGTTGTTTCAGAAAATTTTGTTGGACGATATTTCCGGTAAAGAGTTGCCATAATTAGCGGTTATTATAGGAGATTAAAGTGTAACTTCTTTTTGATTATACATGCAATCAGTGTTGAGAGTCAATTCGGTAAATTTTTTAAGGATTGGATTGTTAAGACACAATATGTAATTTTTTTCACTGAATTTATTTTTGCTTTCAAATATTTAAGTAGCTAAAGAGACATTTACTCAAAGGATAAGTTTTCTGTTTTAATACCATTACGTTCAAAAAATGACATATTGTGTCTTGTAAAAAAGGGATCTTAATTTGGAAAAATTTAAAATAAAAAAGAAGCCATTGTAGGCCCCTTTTGCGAGATATAAAAAGACTATTTCTTGAAAACGATAAATTTATATCCAAGAAAGTTCCAAACCATTGAAAAGACAGTTCCGAGAATTAAGCCGATGTTTGCCCAAAGTGGAGCACTGGAAGTAGTTGGAATAAGCCCAACCCAAGCAGTTGCAATTCCTGCTTGAATAAGGAGCCCAATTACACTAACAAGAAGGAACTGTAAATAATCTTTTTCGGCACTGTCTTGATTTTTTTTGTCTTTAGGAAAGACCCAGTATTTATTCCAGAAGAAGCTGGCGAAATTAGCGATTATGAAAGCAATAATGATATAGACAGTATATAGTAATCCTTCAAATGCCTGAGTTAGGAACATAAGTAGATTAACAACTCCCCAGTTAAGGAAGGTATTGAAGACTCCAACAGCAACAAACTTAGCTAATTGAAGAATGATTGGAATTTTTTTTGCTAATAAAGATGCAACCCAGAGAGCCAGATTGGCTAATATTAGAAGGAGGATAATTTCAGCGATTATTATTGCATAAGTAATTTTTATTGCTACAACATTTTTAATAATGGGAATAACAAAGATAGAAAACGATACAGCAATAAAAGATACTAAAAAATAATCTTTTGGAATTAAGTTGGTTTTAAGATTTTTCATTTTTGTTTTTTTACCCTGTTAAATAAATTTGTTCCTGCGAATTTCCCGCAAAGCGAGATTTAACAGGGTGAATTATAAAAATCTATTTTTCTAATTGATCAGAGTTGGCGCCAGCTGGATGGCTAGCTTCTTTTTTAATTTGCTCGATGTCTGGCATCCATTCATCTATTATATCTGTATCAGAATGTTTTTTCTTTCTTTCTTCTTCAATTTCTTTTTGAAGTCTTTCAATTGCTGAAATATGTTCTTCTTCGTCAGCTTTTGTTTCATTGTTTTCTTCGTCATCTTTAATATTAACGGGGGAGTTTTCTTCTAATTCTTCATTTTGATCATTCTCTATGTTTTCCTCGTCTTCTGGAATATTTGAATAGGTTTCAGTAGGGTCATTGACATCTTCAGCTTTCCTTAGAATATTTTCAATTGCACCCCAAACTGGAGCGTGGTCACGAGGGACAACGAGTGTTACTTCATCTCCAAATTCTATCTTAAAATAAGTGGCAGCTGCAAGAAGAACTTTATATTTCTCTCCCTCAGCATTAACGATGTAATTTCCTCTTTCGTCAGCTTCAACAATTCCAATCAAATATTTTCTTTCAACTGGACCGACTTGTTTGTAAATAAAACTTCCGTCTGGAGTGATGATAAGTTTGAGCATGTCACCCTCAACGATTTTCGATTTTGAAGCATAATTAGCTGGAACGGGATATTGTTTTCCGTCATCTCCAACCATGATTTGTCCATCAAAGTTTCCATAAACAACTTTTCCATCATCCTTTGAATTAGTTGATTGATACTTTGATTGCTTTGGGGCTCCTTGCATTTGAGCAAGCATTTGTCTAGCAGATGTAATTGTCTGTTCAGCAGTATCTATCATTTTTTGTAAAGATTCTACTTTTTCTTGCTGTAAAGCATCTTCATTAGAAGAATCTTTCCCCTTTGTATCGTTCATATACTTTTTTTATTTTGGTTATTTATTTTTGTTTTCTGTAAATTCTTTAACTTAATAATAAACTAAAAAATTATTTCATGCAAGTCTAAAATGTAAATTTTTATATTTTTACAGATTAACTGCTTTGTAGAAATTTTTAATAAAAAACCAGAATATTAGTTATTGTTTTGATTGTTATTTATTCAAGTTGATTTTTCATGGTACTGTAGTAAGAATAAAATGTCAATCTTTGTTTTATTATTAAAATTACATTTTTCTATATTTAACTAATACGCATGAAAATAGAAGTATTTTCAATTGATAATCTTGATGATATAATTCAAGACTTGAATTTTTTTAAAATTCATATATAATCAAAATTGCTTTGAAGTTCAAATATTTGCGAGCGTTGTATAATGGCTATTACCTCAGCCTTCCAAGCTGATGACGCCGGTTCGATTCCGGTCGCTCGCTCAGATAATTTTATTAATTCTTGGTGATCTAATTGAAAAATGAAAAAAGAATTTTTGATTAAAATTTTGATTAAGGGTCAACAAATTGAATTACAACTTTTGCGAGAAAAGGAATTTAATATTATTGATAAGATGAGTTGGCAAGAGGAGAATAATCTTTCGCTAAAGCTTTTAGTGAATATTGACAAGATTTTAGAAAAGAATAGAATAAAGAAAGAACAATTGAACAATATAGAAGTCGATTCAGATGAAACGACATACAGTTCAACAAGAATTGCCAAAACCGTCGCAGAGGCGGGGTGTTATTGTTTGACAAACTAAATAAAGTGTGTAGAATAAATTTTACACGCTAACAATACTAGTTAAAGCTAGTAAAAAAGGAGCCAAGCTCTAATTAGGGGAGTACAAATGAATAAAATTGTCGTCTATTAAAATCCAATTCACAGAAAGGATCAGTTACGCTGGTTGCTTTTTTGTCTTCCACTAGAGATCGTTGCAGAATTTAAGTCTTATATGTTTAATATCTTATTTTTAAAGATTGTAAGCGTATATGCTCTAGAGCTTATTTGAAAATCCCATATTTTTTGTAAGTTTAATATATTGCAATAAAAAAGGATTTCCAAATAAACTCTTATAGAATTTTTTAGCAAATAACGAAATACATTCATGCCAACAGAAAAAAAACTTGCTGTAAAATCACGTTTCAGCGCACATTCAAGTCTTTCGAAAAGAAAATTCTTCCAGAAGCGTGCAATGGTTTCATTGCCAAACTTAATTGAACCTCAAACTGCTTCTTATGATTGGTTGCTTGAAGGAGGATTAAGAGAAGTGTTGGATGAGGTTTCTCCAATTGGTGACTTTACTAATAAGGAAATGGAACTGTCTTTTGGTGAGTATTACTTAGATGAGTCAAAATATGATGAAGCTACATCACGAGACAAAAATGTTTCATTTGATGCACCACTTCGAATTAAGGCATCATTGCTTTTAAAAAAGACTGGAGAAGTTCGAGAGCAGGAAATTTTTTTAGCTGATTTTCCATTGATGACTGATAGAGGAACTTTTATTATTAATGGAGTTGAGCGTGTTGTTGTTTCTCAGCTTATCAGAAGTCCAGGAGTTTTCTTTACAATGGAATATAATAAGGGAAGAAAGCTTTTTGGAGCAAAAATTATTCCAAATCGAGGTGCTTGGCTTGAACTTGAAACTGACTTCGATGGAGTAATTTGGGCTAAGATTGATAGAAAGAGAAAAATTCCAGTAACCTCAATTTTGAGAATTTTTGGTTTGGAGACTGATGAGAAGATTTTAAAGACATTTAAAGAAACTGATAATGGAGAAATTTCTTATATCCAGGAAACACTTAATAAGGATCCAGTGAAAAATCTTGGAGATGCATATAAGGAGATTTATAAAAGACTTCGACCGGGAGATCTAGCAACTAAAGAGAATGCTAAACAAATGGTTGATAGTATTTTCTTTAGTTTTGATCGATATGATTTCAGTCGAGTAGGACGATATCGATTGAATATGAGACTTAATATGAATAAAGAAGAAGGAAAAGAAGAAAATAGGGTTCTTGGACTTGATGAACTTTCTGCTATTATTAAAGAAGCAATCAATCTTAACAATGATCCTCAAGGAAAACCTGATGATATTGATCATCTTGGGTCAAGAAGGTTACGAGGAGTTGGAGAATTAGTTCAAAATAGAATTAGAATTGGATTGGCTCGAATGAGTCGAAATATTAAAGATCGTATGAGTACTTGTGATAGTGCAACTGTTGTTCCAGGACTTTTAATAAATCCTCGACCAGTCGCTGCTATTATTAAGGAGTTTTTTGCTTCTTCTCAGCTTTCTCAATTTATGGATCAAGTAAATCCATTAGCGGAACTTGAGCATAAAAGACGATTAAGTGCGATGGGACCTGGAGGATTAACTCGTGAAAGAGCAGGGTTTGAGGTTCGAGACGTTCACTCGTCTCATTATGGAAGAATTTGTCCAGTGCAAACGCCTGAGGGACCGAATATTGGCTTGGTTGGACATTTAGCTTGTTATGCTCGAATAAATGAATATGGATTTATTGAAACTCCTTATAGAAAGATTAAAAGAGAGCTTTCTCTTAATGCAAAGAATTGGGAAGGAAGAATTTTAGATGAGAATGTTAAGGATAAAAAAGGTGAAGTCATCTTGAAGAAAGGTGAGCATATTACAATTGAAAATATAGCAAAAATAAAGAAATCTGCTAAGGACAAAATTAAAGTTGTTACATTTATTGGTGACAAAATTGAATATATGAATGCAAGTGCTGAAGAAAAATATAAAATTGCTCACGAAGGAGTGAGCCAAGATGATATTGGGAATATTCTCGGGGAACATGTGGCAGTTCGATACGAAGGAGAACCACAAACTGTTGAAAAAGAGAATCTTGAGTATATTGACGTTTCTTCTAAGCAATGTATTTCAGTGGCAACTTCCTTGATTCCTTTTTTGGAACATGATGATGCTAATCGAGCATTGATGGGATCAAATATGCAACGACAGGCTGTTTCTTGTGTAAAGCCACAATCTCCAATTGTTGGGACTGGATTAGAAGATAAAGCTGCAGCTGATTCTGGGCAAGTTGTTCTTGCTCGAGCTGATGGAGAAATTATTGAAGTTGATGCAAGTCACATAGTTGTCAAAGAAGCTGCTGAGGGAAAAAAGAAGGCTGGAAAAAGAAATTATCCACTTCATAATTTTGCTAAATCAAATGCTTTTACTTGTATGAATCAAGTGCCTCGAGTTTCAAGAGGACAAAAAGTTAAAAGAGGAGATTTATTGGCTGATGGAGCTTCAACTGAAAATGGAGAACTTGCTCTTGGGCAGAATGTTTTAATGGCATTTATGCCATGGGAAGGATTTAATTTTGAGGATGCAATTATTATTTCTGAAAAACTTTTACATGATGATCGATATAGTTCAATCCATATTGAAGATCTTAAAGTTGATGTTCGAGATACTAAGCTTGGACCTGAGGTAGTAACAAGAGACATTCCAAATATTGGAGAAGATCGATTGAAAAATCTTGATGAAACTGGTGTGATTCGAATTGGAGCAGAAATAAATTCTGGAGATATTTTGATTGGAAAAGTTACATTAAAGGGAGAGGGAGATTTAACCCCAGAAGAAAGACTTCTTCGAGCAATTTTTGGTGAAAAATCTCGAGATGTTAAAGACACTTCTTTATATCTGCCTCATGGAGAAAGTGGAAAGGTGGTTGATATTAAAGTGTTTTCACGAGAGCAGGGAGATAAACTTCCAGCTGGAGTAATTCAACAAATTCAAATTTCAATAGCTCAGTTCCGAAAGGTTTCCGTTGGAGATAAATTAGCAGGACGTCATGGAAACAAGGGTGTAATTTCAAAGATTGCTCCTGTTGAAGATATGCCTTTCTTACCAGATGGAACTCCAGTTGATATTATTCTAACTCCACTTGGTGTTCCTTCTCGTATGAATCTTGGACAGATTTTTGAAATTCATCTTGGTTGGGCAACTGGAGTATTGGGATATAAGGTAGCATCTCCATCTCTTAGTGGAGTGACTGAAGAAGAGATTAAGGGAGAACTTAAGAAAGCTGGATTAAATACTAATGGTAAAATGCAATTGGTTAACGGAAAGAATGGTGTACCTTTTGCTGAAACAACTACTGTTGGTTTTATGTATTTTATGAAGCTGAATCATCTTGTGGAAGACAAGATTCATATGAGGTCAATTGGTCCTTACTCATTGATTACTCAACAGCCTTTGGGTGGAAAAGCTCAATTTGGAGGACAGAGATTTGGAGAAATGGAAGTTTGGGCATTGGAAGGATATGGTGCAGCTCACACTTTACAGGAAATGTTGACTATTAAATCTGATGATGTGCTTGGGCGATCAAGTGCTTACGAGTCAATTATTAAAGGAGAGCCAATTAAGGCTCCGAATGTTCCTGCTTCATTTCATGTTCTTGTTAACGAACTAAAGGCACTCGCGCTTGATATCCGTTTGATTAAAAAAGACAGAAACGTTGAAACAAAGACAAGTGTTTCTGAGGAAATTAAAGACTTTTCTAAAAAGGATAATTCTTTGGAAGAATAAACATTTCATTACTTCTTTTTAATAACCTAAAGGTAAAAAAATGGCAGAAAATAAAGTAACTAAAATTTCCGATTTCGATATTATTCAATTGAAACTGGCTTCCCCTGATGATATTTTAAGTTGGTCACATGGTGAAGTGACTCGTCCAGAAACTATTAACTATCGAACACAACGTTTTGAGAAAGATGGTCTTTTCTGTGAGAAAATTTTTGGTCCATCAAAAGACTGGGAGTGCTATTGTGGGAAATATAAAAGGATTCGTTACAAAGGAATTATTTGTGATAAATGTGGAGTTGAAGTTACAAAATCTATTGTGAGACGAGAGCGAATGGGGCATATTAAGTTGGCTGCACCAGTTTCTCATATTTGGTTTTTGCGAGGAGTGCCATCAAAAATTGGGCTTGTTTTGAATCTTTCTCCACAAGAGTTAGAAAGAGTTATTTATTTTGCCGGTTATATTGTTGCTTCTGTTGATGAAAATGCTCGATCTGAAGCTAGGAAGAGCCTTGAAAATGAATTCAAAGCTAAGACTAAGGAGGCGAAAACTAGTGAAGAAAAAGATGAGTTAAAGGAGTCTTTTCAGCAAGCCAAGGATGAGTTAAGAGGTCTTCAGTTAAAGCAAATTTTAACTGAGGCAGAATATTATAGTCTGGCTCGAAAATTTGGTCAGGTCTTTGAGGCTTCAATTGGAGCAGAAGCGATTGATAGACTTTTAAAGGAAGTTGTTATTGCTGATGAAATTAAAGCTATTAATGAAAAAGTTGCCAAGAAAAAAGGAAGTGACTATAAGAAACAGATGAAACGATTGATGGTTTTAAAGGGATTTGAGAAGGCTAGTTTGCGACCAGAATGGATGATGTTGAAAGTTATTCCAATTATTCCTCCAGATTTACGACCAATGGTTCAATTGGACGGAGGACGATTTGCAACATCTGATCTAAATGATCTTTATCGAAGAATTATTAATCGAAATAATCGACTTCGAAAGTTGATTGATCTTGGTGCGCCTGAAGTTATTCAAAGAAATGAAAAGCGAATGCTTCAAGAAGCCGTTGACGCCTTATTGGATAACAGTTCTCGAAGAAATCAAACAAAAGTTGCTGCTTCAACTGGTCAAAGAAGAGCTTTGAAATCAGTGGCAGACATGCTAAAAGGAAAACAAGGACGATTTCGACAAAATTTACTTGGAAAGCGAGTTGATTATTCTGGACGAAGTGTGATTGTGATTGGTCCAAGTCTTCGTCTTTTTGAATGTGGAATTCCAAAGAAGATGGCACTTGAACTTTTCAAGCCTTTTATTATTAATAAATTAATTGAGAAAGAGCACGCTCATAATGTTAGAACTGCTGGAAGAATGGTTGATGCTGAAGCAGAAGAGGCGTATGAAATGTTGGATGACATTATCGATAATCAATATGTAATGTTGAATCGAGCTCCAACTCTTCATAGGCTTTCAATTCAAGCTTTCAAGCCAAAATTAATTGAGGGAAAAGCTATTCGAATTCACCCACTTGTTTGTGCAGCCTTTAATGCTGATTTTGATGGTGACCAGATGGCTGTTCATGTTCCATTAACTGAAAAAGCACGAGAAGAATGTGAAAACATTTTACTTTCAAGTAGAAATCTTTTGAAACCTTCTAATGGAGATCCAATTACAATTCCTTCACAGGACATCGTACTTGGAATTTATTATATGACAAAAATTAAAGATAATTTGAAAGGAGAAGGGAAGGCCTTTGGTTCTATTGAGGATCTGATTAGAGCTTACCAAGCCGATATTGTTGAATTGAGATCTAAGGTTACTTTGTATTATGAAGGAGAAAAGTTGGAAACTTCTGCAGGACGAGCTCTTCTCAATGATATTCTTCCTGAGAATATGAGATATATTAATATGCTCATGGATAAAGGTGAGTTGAAGAAATTGATTAAAAATTTCTTGAAGTCGGAAGGAAATGATATCACCGTTGATTTTGTTGACCGAATTAAGAATCTTGGGTTTAGTTTTGTAACTCAATCTGGAATTAGCCTTGGAATGGATGATTTGACTGTGCCTGATACAAAGAAAGGT
Source organism: uncultured Bdellovibrionales bacterium (assembly GCA_964421125.1). Classification (GTDB taxonomy): domain Bacteria; phylum Patescibacteriota; class Minisyncoccia; order Moranbacterales; family DUUL01; genus UBA2193. The sequence goes on along the minus strand of CAYQVD010000005.1, from coordinate 27,951 downwards.
TTAATTGATGCAGCGGATAAGGAAATCGAAGGAGTTAACGAACAATTTGAAACTGGTCTTTTAACTGATGACGAAAGAAAAACTAAGGTCGTTGAAGTTTGGAATGATACTAAGAACAAACTTGCTATCGAAGTTCGAAATGGTATTGATCCAAAAGGACCAATCGCTGATATGGTTTATTCAAAAGCTCGAGGATCCGAAGCGGTAGTTGTTCAGATGGCTGGAATGAAAGGATTAGTGGCTGGACCAACTGGTGAAACAATTGAACTTCCAATAAAAGGTTCTTTTAAAGAGGGATTTAATGTATTGGAATATTTTATTTCTACTCATGGTGCTCGAAAAGGTATGGCTGACACCGCTCTTCGAACAGCAACTGCTGGTTATTTGACTCGAAGACTGGTTGATGTTTCTCGGGATTTAGTAATTATTGAGGAAGACTGTGGAACTACTGAAGGAACATTTCTTTATCGAGAAGATGCAGAAAAGATTGGACAAAATTTTGCAGATCGAATTGAAGGACGAGTTCTGATTGGAAATATCACTGATCCAAAAACCAAAAAAGTTCTTGCCAAAAAAGGTGAGATGATCACATTGGATCAAGCTATTGCAATTGGAGAAAGCACAGTTGATAAGGTCAAAATTAGGAGTCTTGTAACTTGTCAAACTTCCGAAGGAATTTGTCAAAAATGTTACGGAAAAGATCTTGGAAGAAATCGACTAGTTGCAATTGGTGAAGCTGTTGGAACTGTGGCTGCTCAAGCAATTGGTGAGCCTGGAACTCAATTGACTATGCGTACCTTCCATATTGGTGGTGTAGCTGGGACTGACATTACTCAAGGTCTTCCTCGTGTAGATGAAATTTTCGAAAGTCGACCTCCAAAAACTGAAGCTGCAATTGCTGAATTTGATGGACAGGTAACTGAAATTAAAGATACAAAGAAGCAAAAGATTATCAAAATTGAAAAAACTGGAGCAAAGACTAAAAAGGATGAAGTTACCAAGGAATATGCAGTTCCAGGCGTAATGAACTTGAAAGTTTCTAAGGGTGATCTTGTAACTCAAGGACAAATACTTTCCGAAGGACATCTTGACCTCAAGAAATACTTTAAGGTTAGTGGAAGAGACGCATTTCATCGATACATTGTCCAAGAAGTTCAAGAAATTTATCAAACTCAAGGTGAAGGAATTAATGATAAGCATCTCGAGATTGTTATCCGACAAATGCTTTCAAGAGTGAAAGTCATTAATCCTGGATCAACAGATCTTCTAACAGGTGATATTGTTGAGTACGATACTTTTATTAAAGCAAACAAGGAAGCGAAAAAAGCTGGAAAAGAAGAATCAGACGGAGAGAGGTTAGTACTTGGAATTTCCAAGGTAGCCCTTTCAACGGACAGTTTCTTATCAGCTGCATCCTTTCAGGAAACTGCTAAGGTTTTGATTAATGCTGCGATTCAAGGAAAATATGATCGACTAAAAGGAATGAAAGAAAATATCATTATCGGTAAATTAATTCCAGCCGGAACCGGATTTGTGAAGAAATAAAAGATCTATTTACTTGGTTTAGACAAAGCAAAATACCCCGCATGGGGTGTTTTGTGAATAAAAAGTTTTTAAAAGAGCTTGTCTGATTATTTTTTTAATTTGTTTTTAATCTTATTTGTTGTGTTTATGGCTTTTGAAAACTATTGTATCTTTTTTAATTTATGATATAATAATATTTATATTAGTCTTAGTTGAAAATGAAAAATTTTCAAAATAAAATAAAAAAATTCAATTATTTGAATGCTTTTAGTGAAGATAAAAAAAGATTTTTTATTCGAACTACAGTTAAGTCTAATCAAATAGAACTGGTTAACTGGGACAACAAAAGAAGTGTAAAAAAACTTTTTTTAGGAAAAGGAAAAACTCCTTTAAATTATTCTGCTCGTTGGAAAAATATCCGTTTTTCAAAAATTTCTAAAAAGCAATACTTTTTTTCTTATGAGACGGTTTTTAAGAAAAAAAATAAAACCAATTTATTTTTTTCTTCAGACTTAATTCACTGGAAGAAAGATCAGTCAATGCCAAAGATTAATGGAGGATGCTTGTTTATTTCTAGTAGAAAAAAAGGAGAATCAAGACAGTTTCTTTTTGGAGATAAAAAAATTAAATTAGGATTTTTTAATAAGAAAGAAACTTCAATTATTTTATCTGCTCGCAAAGGATATTTTGACGAAAAAAGTCTTATGCCAGCAAGTATTTTTTATCATTCAGAAGGAATTTTGCTTTTTTATTATGCGAAAGATAATAATAAAAAACTTTCAATTGGAGCAGTTCTTTTAGATAAAAAAAATCCAAAGAAAATTATTTGGAGAGCAGCTTTGCCTTTTTGGAGGGAGCCAGATAATCAAACTTTTATTCCTGTCGGTATTACAAAATTTCGAGGAAAATATACTTTTTTCGGAAAAGATGAAAAAGAAAACTTTCATGCTACAGATCTTCCGCCAGTCATTTTTTCTAAAATCAAGACCTTAAACAAAAAACAGCAAGATTTTATTTTGCAACCGCAACTTCAAAGAACGGAAAACAATCCCATTCTTTCACCAGTAAGCAAGAACTATTGGGAATCAGAAGCTGTTTTTAATCCCGCATCTATTTTTTTAGATGGAAGGGTACATTTAATTTATCGGGCAATTGGGAAAGATGGAATTTCTGTTCTTGGATATGCCTCGAGTAAAGATGGAATTAAAATTGATGAAAGACTAGCGGGACCAGTCTATGTTCCATCGCAATATTTTGAATTTAGAAAAAATAATCAAAAAGAAACATTTACTTTTCCTTATATGTCAGGTGGGGGATGGGGAGGGTGCGAAGATCCTCGTTTGACCGTTGTTGGAAAAAGAATTTATATGACTTATGTAGCTTTTAATGGAAATTGTCCTCCTGGAGTAGCGATAACTTCTATAAAAGTTTCTGATTTTTTAAATAAAAAGTGGAATTGGAAAACTCCAAGTCTTATTTCTCGCCCAGGAGAAATTCAAAAAAATTGGGTGGTTTTTCCAGAAAAGATTAAAGGAAAATTTGCGATTTTACATAGTATTGCTCCTAATATAATGATTGATTATTTTGATTTAATAGAAAAACCTAATGTTGTTATTGATAGTTATAGGAATAATCAATCAGATGATCGCAGATGGGATAATATTTTAAGAGGAGTGGCTGCTCCTCCAATTAAGATTGATTCTGGATGGCTAGTACTTTATCATGCCATGGATAGACGGGATCCCAATAAATATAAAGTTGGAGCAATGATTTTGGATTACGAGAATCCGGAAAAAATATTATACCGTGCTAGTCAGCCTATACTAGAACCATTGCTTCATTACGAAAATGAAGGATTTAAAGCTGGAGTAGTTTATGTTTGTGGGACTGTTATTAAAGATGAAAAACTTTTTGTTTATTATGGTGGGGCAGACACAGTAGTTTGTGTGGCTGTTGCTCCAATAAAAGAATTTTTATCATCTATGATTAAATCGCCTAAAGTGGTTTCTATGAAAAAGGTTGTTTTAGTCTAACTACTATAAATAATTTTGAATAAAAATAAAACATGATTACAAAGCGTTACAAATGTAATCCGATTCTTCTTCCATCAGAATTAAATAGCTGGGAGAGTGAGGCTACTTTTAATGGTTGTCCTTTGAAAGAGAAGGGCATAACACATCTTTTTTATCGAGCAATTTCTGCTCCATAAGATGTTGATGGTGCTAAATTATAAATTTCTACTATTGGTCATGCTACTAGTCGAGACGGGAAGAATTTTAAAAACCGAGAACTTTTTATTAGACCTGAATATGATTGGAAAAAATTTGGTTGTGAGGATCCTCGTATAACAAAGATTGGAAAAAAGTATTATATTTTTTATACTGCACTTTCAAGTTTTCCTTTTGGTCCTGATGGAATAAAGACTGGATTAGCTATTACGAAAGATTTTAAAAAAATTGAAAAACATCCAGTAACCACTTTCAATTCTAAGGCAATGATATTATTTCCTGAAAAAATTAAAGGAAAATATGTGGCGCTTTTGTCAATTGACACAGATCGTCCACCGGCTACAAAAATTGGTATAGCTTTTTTTGATAAAGAAAAAGATATTTGGTCGCCAGAATTTTGGGATGACTGGTATCAATCTGCAGATAATAATCTTCTTCGGTTGCCAAAGAATGAATTTGATCATTTTGAGGTTGGTGCTCCTCCAATCAAAACTAAAGAAGGTTGGTTATTTATTCCTACGTCAGAAATTATTACAATCCTGAAAAAGAGACTTTATTTGAAGTGCATGCTGCATTATTGGATAAAAATGACCCATCTAAAATTATTGATGTTAGCAAGACCCCTCTGCTTGTGCCAGAAAAAGAATATGAACTTTATGGGAAAATGCCTAACATAGTTTTCCCTTCAGGTGCTTTTATTGAAAAAGAAAAACTTCATCTTTTTTATGTTGGAGCTGATAGTGTTTGTTGTGCTACAACTTATAATTTGAAAGACGTAATAAGTAATATTTTGGAAAAAAATTCTAACGTTTTTTCTTTGAAGAGATTTAATAAAAATCCAATATTAGAGCCAAAAGCTGAAAATGAATGGGAAGCAAGATCAACTATCAATGCGGGAGCTATATATGAAAATGGGAAGGTTCATTTGCTTTATCGTGCTGAATCTCCCAATTTTATTTCTGCTTTAGGATATGCTTCATCTAAGAATGGTTTTGATATCGATGAGAGATTGAACCATCCAGTGTATGTTCCTCAATATGATTTTGAAAAAAATGATCGAGGGCAATATTATGGTTGTGAGGATCCGCGTCTAGTTAAAATTGGATCAAAAATATATATGTTTTATACAGCTTTTAATGGATTGCAAGAACCTCGCGTGGCTCTTACGAGTATTGAAAAAAAAGATTTTATTCAGAAAAAATGGAAATGGAGTAAGCCTTATTTGGTTTCTGATTCTCCTATTTCAAATAAAGATGCCTGTATTTTTCCTGAAAAAATCAAAGGGAAATATTTAGCTATCCATAGAATCAATAATTATGGTATGGACCTGTTGTACTCAAAAGATCTAAATTTTTCGAAAGAAAAAATGAACAGTGAGAACAATTGGATTATTCCTCGTAAAGGAAAATGGGATAGTGAGAAGGTGGGATTAAATGGACCACCGATAAAGACAAAGGATAGTTGGTTGATTCTGTATCATGGTATTTCAGAAATAGATTCTGCTTATCGGCTTGGAGCAATGCTTACTGATTTAAAAACCCCAGAGAAGATAATTGCTCGTACTGAAAATCCGATTTTTGAACCAATAACTACTTATGAGAAAAATGGCAATGTTCCAAATGTAGTTTTTTCCTGTGGGAACGTCTTAATAGGAAAAACACTTTTTGTTTATTATGGAGCAGCAGATAAGGTCTTAGGCGTAGCTACTTGTTCTCTGGCGAAATTGATAAAAGAAATAAAGAGATCAATGGAAGAGTAAATCAAAGCTTTTTAATAATAAAATACCTCCTATAAGGAGGTATTTTATTTATCCAAAGAAATTTAAGCAATTTTTTTAATTGATACTGAAAGTCGTGATTTTTTTCTTGAGGCAGTGTTTTTTTTGATGACACCTGTTTTCACAGCTTTATCAAGAGCTTTTTGAGCTTTTACAAGAGCTTTTCGAGCATCGTCTTTTTTGCCTTCTTTTGTAAGTTCAATGACTTCTTTTACAGCAGCTCTGAGATTCAGCTTTCTTTTTCTGTTTAAAGCAGTTTTTTTCTCAGTAACCTTCATGTATTTCTTGGCAGAATCTTTGATTGGCATAACTTGGAAAATTTAATAAATTTATTAATATAATGAACAAATCCTAACATAGATTGGAAAATTTGTAAAGAGATGCTATTATAAGTAGAGTCTTTAAGATTGAGGTGATATATTTTAAAAAATATAGGCGTGCTTTTTTCTGAGAATAAAATTTTCTAAAAAATGAACTCAAGCCCTAAATTTTACTACTGAAAATCTTACCCACATTCAACACCACCTTGGACGATTTCCAGGTAAAATTTGGACTTTCAGGCAAAATTTTTGTAGAAAATTTTATTCTCAGAAAAAACCTTTGAATATTTCAGTGTAAGTTTTAATATTAAGTATAAAATAAATGATAGGGAAGTTGATTGGAAAAGTTGATCAAGTTCGTGGGAATACTGCTATTATAAATGTCAGTGGAGTTGGCTATCAAGTTCACATGACCGAAGTGACTTTAGGGAAAATTGTTTCTATGGAAGAGGCAGAAGTTTTTATCCACACTCACGTTCGAGAGGATATTTTGGCTCTTTATGGTTTTATTAGTCAGGAAGAGCTTGAGATGTTTGAATTGTTGATTGGAGTTTCTGGTATTGGACCGAAGGCAGGACTTGGGCTTCTGACCATTGCTCCTCCAAAAACAATTAAAACTGCCATTGTTAATGAGGACTCATCTATTCTAACCAAAGTGTCAGGAGTAGGGAAAAAGATCGCAGAGAGAGTGATTTTAGAGCTTCAGAACAAGGTCGACATGCTTCCATCGGAAAGTGATCAAGAAAATGCTCAGACTGACCAGGAAGTCATTGAAGCGCTGGTGAGTATGGGATATTCAGTTTCGGAGGCACGAGAAGCAGCTAAAATTTCAGCAAAAGAATCTGACGATTTATCAGAAAGAATTACCATCGCTTTAAGGGCAATGAAAAAGTAGTTAGAATAACTGAAATATGACAGTTTTTAAGAGTGTTTTTTGTTTGAGCATAATCTTTTCTGGGAATAAAATTTTCTACAAAAATAAACTCAAGCCCTAAATTTTATTACTGAAAATCTTACCCACATTCAACACTACCTTAGACGATTTCCAGATAAAATTTGGGCTTTCAGACAAAATTTTTGTAGAAAATTTTATTCCCATAAAATATTTTTAAATCGATTATTTTTTATATTTTAACTATTTACTCACGGAGCTTTTTGGATGATATATTTTCGAGTGTCAGGCCGTTCCGATGGGATTTTGGGAGAAAATATGTTATCCAAAAAGCTCAATATTAATTTTAATTATGAATTCAGAAAAATTTTATCAAGAAAATAGTGTCGATGGTGGATTTTTACAGTCTGATCATTGGCGGAAATTTCAAGAAAGTGCTGGAAAAAAAGTACTAGTTTTTGAACAGGAAAATTTTTCTTTGCGAGCCTTTAAGCATTCACTTTCAGTTGTTGGGGATTACTTTTTTGTTCCAAGGGGGCCGATTTTTTTGAAAAATATTTCTGATGAGCAATTGGGCGAGGTGATGAAAAAAGTTATTTCAGAGTGTGAAAATAAGAAAGCGGGATGGTTGCGAATTGAACCACAATCTCAAAGTGACTTAGAAGGAATTGAAAATGTTTTAGGGGGAGATTTTTGTATAAAAAAATCAAAGAAAAACCATGAGCCAGCTCAAACATTAATACTTGATTTAGAAAAATCAGAAGAGAAACTTTTAGCTGAAATGAAGCAAAAAACTCGTTATAATATTCGCTTAGCGGAAAAAAAGGGAGTACAAATTGAGGAATCTGAAAATCCAGAAAAGGATATTAATATTTTTTATGAAATTTCAAAAAAAACTGCAGAACGTGATAAGATTTCAATTCATCCGTTTAAGTATTATCAAAAAATGGTAACTGAAATTAATAATGAAAAAATAAAACTCTATCTTGCAAAATATGACGAGAAAGTTATTGGAGCTATTGTTGTCAGTTTTTTTGGTGGAGTAGCGACTTATTTACATGGAGCATCTTCTAATATTCATCGAAATGTTATGGCAAACTACGTACTCCAGTGGGAGGCGATTAAATATGCTAAAAAGCTTGGGTGTGAAAAATATGATTTTGGTGGATTAAAAATTGATGAAAGTGATAAGAATTTATGGAAAGGAATAACTCGTTTCAAAATCAGCTTTGCACCAAAAGAAAAAATCGTTGACTTTCCAGGGTGCTGGGATATTGTAATTAATAAGAGAAGGTATTTTACTTATCGAATTTTACAGGGAGTGAAGGATTTATTTAATTAATCTTAAAAATGTTACATAAATTTAAAAAAATGATTCCGCAGGGATTTAAAAATATATTTCATTTATGCAAAGCGGTTGTTGCTAATTTTTACTTTGGTTTTTCTTCTCGGAATTTAATTGTAGTTGGAGTAACGGGAACAAATGGAAAAACTACTACAACTCAAATGATTGGAAAGGTCTTAGAAGAAGATGGATCAAAAGTAGCAGTTAGCTCTACTATCAATTTTCGTATCGGAGATAAGGAACAAGTAAATAAAACAAAATTTACCACGCTTTCTTCTTGGCAAGTACAAAAATTTATACATAAAGCGGTTCGGGCTGGTTGTGAATATATTATTTTAGAAACTTCTTCGCATGCTCTTGATCAAAATAGAACTTGGGGAATTGATTTCGATGTGGCAGTATTGACGAATGTGACACGAGAACATCTTGACTATCATAAAGATATGAAAAATTATAGCGTGGCAAAAGAAAAATTATTTGCAATTCTTAATGAAAAACGTTTTTGGTTTAATAAAATGTCTAGCAGGAAAATTCCTAAAGTTTCAGTGGTTAACTTGGAAAATGAATTTTTTGAAAATTTTTTAAGGCACAAAGTTGATTTGAAATATAGTTATTCGATGGAAATCCCTAAGGGAGAGGTGGGGAGTGCTACTAATATAGTTGCATGCGATATCGAAGAAAAAATATCAAGCACTAGTTTTATTGTTAATAAAAATAAGATTGATTTAAATTTAGCTGGTAAATTTAATATAGAAAATGCTTTAGCAGCAATTTGTGTTGGTTTGTCGCAGGGAATAGAACTTGATAAAATTAAAAATGGATTATTTAAGATTAAACAAATTCCTGGAAGAATGGAATATGTGAAAAATGATGCTGGGATTTCAGTGATTGTTGATTATGCTTTAACACCTGACTCAATGGAAAAAGTTGGAGAAATAGTTAGAGATTTAGCAGATAAAAATGAGTCTAAAGTTTTTTGGGTTTTTGGAAGTTGTGGAGATCGTGATCGAGGAAAAAGACCAATTATGGGGAAGATTGCTTCTAATTATGCAGACTTCATTATTTTAACTAACGAAGATCCTTATCATGAAGATCCGAATCAAATTATTGAAGAAATTTCTAGGGGGATTGAGAATAGAATAAAAGATGAAAATTTTTGGATTATTATGGACAGAAAAGAAGCAATTAAAAAAGCTTTGAAAATGGCAAAATTTGGTGATATTGTTTTAGTGACAGGGAAAGGAGCAGAAGAGTCAATGATGGTTGGTGATAAAAAAATTCCATGGAATGATAAGAAAGTTATTGAGGAAATTTTGAGGATTTTATAGTTATTAAATCAATGAATTGGAATGTAAGCTTGTTTTAGCAAGAAAATTAAATGCAAAAAATTGTAATTATTGGAACTTTGCATGGAGAATATACGCCGAAAAAAGAATTAGAGGAAATTCTAAATTTTTATAGCCCCAATCAAATTTTTGTTGAAATTTATCAAGGTGATATAAATAAAAACTATCTAGAGAAATATCCTCAAGAAATGATTTTTGCTTTAAACTGGGCTAGAAGTAAAAAAGTTGAGTTAAGTGGATTTGATTCTGAAATAGATATATTTAAAGGAGGCTTTTCTGCGAGTAAAAATCAAAAAATTATCGACCAGCAGAAGCCTGTTTTAAATAAATTTAATTGGAAAGATTTTAATAAGAAAGAAATTTTTAATAAAATAAATAGTTTAGCAGAGAAGAAATTCATTGATTCCGCGGCTAATTTTATAAGAGAAGAAGAAATGTTGAATAATATCAAAAAAAAGATTATACCTGATGGGGTAGTTTTGATTTTAACTGGTTGTGGGCACCTTGATTTTTTTGAGAAAAAAATAAAAAAGGCAGATTTTCCTTTGAGATAAAATAGAGATCTTTTTTATAATTAAAATTCAACAAAGAATAGGTTACAAACTCACTCTAGCAAAAAAACAGAGCTAGATTGTCTCACCTCTGTTTTTTAAGCAAAAATTATTTTTAACTAAAAAGATAGAGAAAGATAAAGGAAAGTACTGCTCCGTAGATTAAACCGACAATTACTTCGGAAGTTCTATGACCAACTCTTTCTTTTAGTCGAGGATATTTGCTGATGTCTAGGTTTAAGTTTTCTACAAGCATGTTCAAATAACGTCCTTGATCTCCAAGATACATTCGAAGTCTTAGGGCATCATCAATGATGATTATTGCTAGGGCCATAGCAATAGCAAAAGACCCAGAGGAAATTGTTTCCAGATAGCCAATTATGATAACTAGCGATATTGCAAAAGCACTATGAGATGACGGCATATGACCATGAGTAAAGGCATATTCCCATTTGAATCCATTTTTGAAGCTGAAAATAATAAACTTCGTTGTTTGTGTTATTATTGCTACGAAAGCTGGAATTAGAATTATAATTAAGTTTTCCATTTTTATATCAATATTTATTAAGCTTATTTAAATTATAGATTATTTTGAAATTTAAACAAGCCTTGTGTTGTGAATAATTTTAAATAGTGACGAATTTTATGTTTTTTGTTATAATATAGAAAAGAATATTAAATTAAAAATAACATGAAAAAGCTTATTTATTTAATTATAATACTGATTTTGATTGGAGGGGGTTTTTATCTTTGGCAAAATAGGCATGATTATTTTTTCCAGGGAGATGATCTTTATGAGATATACAATGATAATAGTGAGAATCAAGAGGAGAATGGTGGTAATTTGATAGAGAGAGGTGATACTGATGGAGATCAGTTAAGCGAAGATGAAGATGACAATAAAACCATTGAAGACGTTGCAGGAGGAGAAAGAAATCAAGAATTGCTAGATATTTTGCAGAATCATTGTGATAATAAATGCGAAGACAAAAAGAACACCGATGATTATAATTATTGTCTGGAAATTTGTGGTCTTAATGGTGGAGAATCTCAGTCATCAGATTGTGAAAACCTAACTAATAATTTTTTAAAGGACGTCTGCTATAAGAATCAAGCAATAAGTGAAAAAAATTCTGGAATATGCAATAGCATATTAGACAGTCGCTTAAGAGAAAATTGTAAAGACCGAGTGATTGAAGAACTTTTTAATTAATATTTATAATCTTAGTTTTTCAACAAAAACGCCTCTCTAGAGGCGCTTTTGTTTTTTTTATACCAAAGGAATTATTGATTTATTGATTAAATTTTTTAAGTTCTCCCTTGAACTCACCTTTGTATATATCTAATAAGGATAAAAATAAGACAATAATTACTGGTCCAAGCAGAAAACCTGAAATTCCAAAAAGGGCAAGTCCTCCTATTGTTGAGAAGAAGACTAGGACTGGGTGAAGACTTGATTCATCCCCAACAAGTTTTGGTCTTAGGATGTTATCGACGCTACTGATGACAACAGCACCGAAGATGAAAATAACAATTGCCTGCCAGAGGAAACCCATGAAGAACATGATGATTCCGACTGGAAGCCAAACAAGAATAGCGCCAATGACTGGAATAAGGGAGACCAGAACTGTTATTGCTCCCCAAAGAACTGGCGACGAAACTCCAGCGATCCAGAAAATTAATGTCATTAGAATTCCCTGAATAATTGCAATGACAAGAGATCCTTTTAGCGTGGCTTTCGAAATTCTAACGAAATTATCAAGTAGTTTGTATTCTTCTTTATTCTTAAGAGGGCTGAGATCCATTATTTTTTTAATAATCTTCTCTCCATCTTTGAATAAGTAGTACAGAGTAAAAAATAAAACAAAAATCATGAATAATGTATGCGAAGTTTCTTGATAGATTGATTTTACTACGGTAAAAATAAATCCACCAATATTTTGTGTTCCTTGAGCAATTTTTTGAGAATTATCTAATGATATATTTTTAAGATCAAAATTTTCTAGATTCACTCCAAGATTATCTATTAAAGGAATATTTGAAATTGATGTTATGTACGGTTGCCAGTCTGTAATTTGAATTTTTTGATAAAGATCGGAGGCTTCTTTGGCTACTAAGCCTGTTGTTATCAGGAATGGAATCGCTAAGATAAAAAACAGAAAGAAACACATCAAAATTGATGCAATAACTGGTTTTCCGTTGAGTTTTTTATTAAGTTTTTTGTACCACTTTTTAAAAAGTTGGTAAATAACGAATGCTAGAAATAGGGGCATTAGAAATGGTTTCAAGATAAAATAAGTCAAAGTTCCAACAAGAACGATGGTTACGAATAGGAATAATACATTGAGATTGCTTTTCATTGTTTTAATTTAATTATTATTTATTAATTAGCTTTCATTTATTATTTTATTTTTTCTGAAAGCTTTTATTATAAATTGTAAATCATCCTTCTTGATTTCTCCGAGAAGGAATAGAATTAAAAGATAAATTACAAGAAGAATAAAAGACCAGAGAATAAATATATATTTTCCTTGAGTAAAAAAATCTAATTGACCAATGAGATAGATTGCAATACTAGCAACGAAATATTTCAAGAGAGAGATTGGCTGAATGAATCTTGTGATTGTTTTGTTGGTATAGATAAGTGCAATTATCATAACAATAAATGAAGTTATTGTTGTTGCAATAGCTGATCCAATCAGACCATATTTTTGAATGAATATATAGTTTAGTATAGCATTTAGAGTTGCTCCTAAAATTGAGATGAATAATGGAATTTTGTTTTTGCCAGCACCATTGAGAACAAAAGTAAGAACATAGAAAACGGTTAGGAATCCAAATCCAAATATTAAAATTTCCAGAGAAGGAGCTCCAAGTCGGTATTGGTTGCCATAGAAGAATCTGATAGCTGGGTCGGCAAAAAGAGCTGTTATTGTTACAACGGGAAAAATGAACATAAAGAGAAATTTAAAGGAGCTTTGTAAAAGCTTTTGAATTTTATCTTTAGATCCCTCAGTAATTAACTGAGATGTTTTTGGTAATAGGATAATGGTTAGGAAATAAAATGCGTAATAAGGAATTCTTCCAACAGTTAAAGCAGCGTTATATACTCCAGTCAAGGCATCATCTTGGAGGATTGCTTTGACTAAATACAAGTCGATTGAAATCATCAATTCATAAAAAATCAGGAAGAAGATGATAACCCAAGCAAAATCAAATAGTTTTTTGTAAGTTTTTTTATTGGATGAAACTTTAATTTGTTTTTCTTTAAACATTTTAAATGGATCCATGAAAATCGCAATTAAGAAAACTAGAAATGGAGCAGTTGCTTGTCCAATAATTGCTCCTTTGACGTTGAATAAGCAAGCAAGTCCAACAATTAGTAAGATTTTTGCTGAGGCTCTAAAGAATTTCAGAAAAGCTTGTTTATTGAAGTGTTGAATCCCAGTGTAATAATAAACGTAAAAACTTGCTAGGCCAAAGGCTGGGATAATCAAGGATGAAAGCTGGAAAAGGGGAGTTAAGCTTTCATCTTTTAATAAGATGGCAATATATGGAGAGGCAAAAAAGTAAACTGAAGTAAAAGTCGCAATAATAACAAGTTGCAGGATCATTGAGGCTTGTTTTATTTCAAAAAATCTCGTTTTGCTTTCTGGGTTTTTTTGATCAATTTTGATTTCACTAAGATATTTATTCATTGCGATGGGAACTCCTCTTCCAATAAGAATAACAATCATGGTAGCAAATACAATAACAAGACTGAAGCGTCCATAGTCAGCTGGTCCCAAGGTTCGCCCAAGAAGAGCATGGATTATGTATCCTGAGAAATTGAAGGCTAATTCAGAAAGGGAAAGCCAAAGCGAGATTTTAATTAGACTAGACATGTTCAGTAAATTTATTTGGGATTATTATATTTGAGAGATTTTTTAAATTTGGAATGACATATTTTTTCCCAAAATCCCATAGGAATGGTCTGACACTCGAAAATACATTATTCCAAATTTAAATTAAAGTTAGCTTGAAATTAAATCATTAATTTTTTCTTGAATATTTTCAATAGTGTCGTCTGCATTGATAATATTTAATTCCCATTTTTTACTCAGTTGTTTATAGAGATTGTTTTTATCATTAAAATAATCAAAACCTTGTTCAATATCTTTATTTCTTTCAATAATGATTGATGGAGCTAATTCTAGGTATATTTTGTGATCTGGATTCGTGATTAATTTTTCAGACCATTTTTTCCAGTATTTGTTTCCTTCTGGTAATGACTTTTCTAGATATATAATATTAATGATTTGATCGTAGAAATATCTATCAGTGATCAGGAAATCAATCTTGTTTTCCTGGCTCATTTTTTGAATTAATTTTTTAAATCTTTTAAGATCAATTAGTAAGGCAATTTTTCTGAAGGCGATTCCAAAAAAGCCTGTTTTAATTTTTGCTTTAGGTTTTTTTATTTCATTCTCATCTTTTTCTTGCTTTTTGCCAAGAAGTTTATTGGCAATTGAAAAGTCAATCATGTGAAAATCAAAAACTTGATAACCTTTTTGGGTTAAATTTTCTTTAAGTATTTTTAATTGAGTCGATTTTCCAGATCCATCTAATCCAGATATTGTGATTATCTTCATATTATTTTTTTATTGTACTGAACTTTTTTAAATTTGGAATAACATATTTTCTCCCAAAATTCCATAGGAATGGCCTGACACTTGAAAATACATTACTTCAAATTTAAAGGTGTGTATTAATTAGGGCTGTGGGGGGGGGATTTAATACATTAAAACTGCTACTGGTTGCATTTTTGCCACTGTTTTAATTATTTTATTGGCTTCCATACCAGCAAGGGCCTTATCAGGATCTTTGTAGTTGGAGGCGTCTTGATTGATTACTTCTTTTGATGCGGCATTATAAAGTTTTACATTGCGCTCTTCCATTTTCTTGAATAATTCTTCTTTATTTTGAGGAACATTGGAAGTTTTCTCTTTTGCTTTTCCGGTTCCGTGAGCAGCTGATCGGAAAGTTGACTCGTTTTCTTCAGTAGCTACTCCAAAATAAGCAGAGGTGCTCATTGAAGATGGCATGAAAATTGGCTCTCCAGTTTCGGCGAATTTTGTCCCTTGCATTTTGGAAGGGCCAAAGGCTCGAGTGGTGTTTGAACGATGAACTAAAACATCCTTTCCATAGTGGTTCTCTTTATTTACGTAAACATGAGACATGTCATAGAGTAATTCGAGAACGTTTTCTTTTCCGATAACCTTCTTAATCGCTTTTTCCATGTTGTGTTGAATGAAGTCTCGATTGGCAAAGCCAAAATTTCCGGCAGCTCTGTGGGCAGTATAGTAATTTTTTCCTAATTCTGATTGACTATCAATGGCATAAAATTCATCTTTGTCTTTGTAGATGGGAAGGTCCGTTTTTAATTTTTTGTGCCAATCTTTTTTGTTTCCAAGAAATGATATTCTTCCAAGTCCCGAAATTATTTTTTGACTCAAATGTTCTTTTCTTTTGGGAGTATAAAAATAACTTGCATATTGACCAATTAGTCCCGATCCAGTATGAACTAAAAAAACATATTGACCTTTTTTGACTCCAAATTTTTTAGCCATTGATTCATCAAGAATGTCAGTAATTTTCATTAAATCTAGAAAGTGATTTCCAGCAGCTCCAAGAATTCCAAGTCGGAATTGCCCAAAGCGATAAAACATTGGTGGGAGGGCAGTATAGAGATCTTTCTTACTAATTTTCTCATCTTCAAACATATTTCCATTCATTAGCATGTTTTCTGCGTCAGAAGCGTCTTTGCCTAAATGTTCAAGAACTGCAGATGACCCACGTTGGCAAATATCTAAAACTGTTTTTAATGGAATGTAGTTACCAATATATTTTTTAGTTGGCACGACTTCAACAAATTTTTTGAACATTTCATCGATTTGCTTTTTATTTAAATCTTCTTCACTGAAAGGAGTTTTAATTAATCTCATTCCGCAGTTTGGAGCAGTATCAAGGAGCTGTGGTAGAAAATATTTTTCTGTGGCAACTACTGTTCCAGAAGGATTCTTTCTTCCTGGTTTTTGATGAACATCAGCTAGGGCAGCAGTATGATGAAAGATATGTTCATTTGATGCAACTTTAACAAGTTTTTCAATAGTGGATTCATTAGGCATTAGCTCATCTGACACATGAAAAACTACTGGGGCTTTTTGCTTTCCAGTTGGATTAACCACTTGCTTGTATTCATTTTCTTTTGTAATTTTTAGCATATTAATTTGTTTATTTTTTAATTTAGAGCTGTGAGTGAAGTTTTAGGTAATATGTTTTCTCCTAACTTTTTTATTTTTCGTATTCATTATATCACAAAGATAAATAAATATCTTCATATTTTTTGGCGATTTGATGGATATCAAGATTTTCTCTTGTAAACTTCATGGCTTTTTCACCGAGCATATTCATTTTTTCTGGATTATTTTTGAGATCGAGAATTGCGTTGGAAAGTTGATCTGGATTTTGTTTTTCAATAACAATTCCTGTTTCATTGTTTTTAACAAATTCTTCTAGTACTGGAATATTTGAGACAATTACTGGTTTTTTACAAGCCATGGGTTCAGCAACGGCGAGAGGAATATCAAATTTTCCAATCATCTCTCGAACAGGAAAAATATTGATATCGGAAAGATTGAAAAGGGCTGGCATATTTTCAAAGGTGTCTATAAGGATTACTCGATCGGTTAAGTCTTTTTCTTTTAATCTAGATTGAACTTCTTTTTTCTTTTGAGTATCTTCTTTCGATTTAATTCGGCAGGCAAGAATAAGTTTTATTTGATCATCTTTTTGGTAAATTTTCTCAAAGGATTTAATGATGTCATCTATCGCTTTGAGACGAGTGTACTCTCCAGCGAATAAAACAATAAAATCATTAGTAGTTAGGTTAAAATATTTAAGAAGTTTTGGATCTTTTTCGGTTGGTTGATATTTTTCCAAATCAATTCCTGGGTAAATTAGTTTTACATTTTTGAAGCCGTTTTTCTCAAGCTTTTTTTTGGTGTTTTCAGATTGCACTACAACAGTGTTTGCAAAAAGAGTCTTCTTCAATTTTCTTTTCTTGGCGATTAATTCATCGCTGATGGTGGCAACTGTTTGAATAGTTTTAACTTTTGAAAAGAATAAGCGAAATCTAATTAAGAATGAAGTAAGAGATCTTGGGGTGAACATAAAGTGAATAATATCTGTTTTTAGAGAGAATCTATACAACCTTTTTAACAATTGCATTTTCTCAATAAAATTAAACTTCATTGAATTTGAAGTGTAGATTTCTTCTGGGCTGACTTTGGCTTGAGAAAGATTGTTAAAATGGGCAGTGTCACTTGTTGTCAATGGAAGGCACCTAATCCTCCCTGTTGAATTTTTGATTATTTCAAATGCCAGATTTTTTGATGCTTCGTCCCACGGGGGCGAAAGTGGCCGAGTATAAAAAAGAACCTTTTTATTTTTTGTTTTTTTTTTCATTATTCAATAGATATTTTTTTAGTTAACTTGAAATTATTACTGTTTCTATTAGTTTTTATTTGGTACATAAAAGAATCTCCTTCAATTTTTTTAATTTCAGAAAATAATTTATCAGATGGTGCAATTTTCTTGATTGTATTTCCTTTGACTTCAATTGTCTCTGTGAAAACTTCTTGATTGTTGATGAGGTGAGTTAGCTTGTAATTAATAGTTTCTAGTTTGTTATTCTCAATTAAAAAGGAAAGGTTTTCCTTGATATTATTGGTTGTCGATTGAGTATTTTCAAAATAGAAAAGAGTATAGTTTTGGGAAGATTTTCTAAGAGAATCTTCTCCTTTCCAAAACAAAAGGGAGGAAGTTAGTAGAAGGAGGACTAAAACTATAACAGGAATATATTTTTTCATGATATTTTAATTTCTTTGAAATATTACGACATCTTCACTTGAGAAAATTTTAGAAAAATTCGAAGAGTTTTCAAATTGTTGATTGTCGTATCCTTTCTTAAGGAAAACATAATTAGTTTCATATTCTTTAAAACAGCTTTGTCCGACTGGTGAGTCTGGAATAGCAATCATGTCTCGAGTGCAAGTTTCTCTGTTTTTCGTTGGGTCATTGTAACGCTTCAAGAAAGACCTTGAAAGCGGATTTTTGTATTCTCTCATGAGGAATAATTTCATCCAAGTGTCAGCTGGCATGTAGATATGGTCCTTGATGATGATATCGGAGTCTTCGGTTTTTTCTGCTAGAAACTCAGAGCCTGCAAAAACTTGGCTAATGGTTTTATTCTCGGAATTTTCTTCGTAGAAATTTGAAATATCACTAAGTCCAGAAATAATTCCTGTCCCAAGAACGATTATGAAGACAATCGGAAAAAGTTTTTTAAATCCGGCTGATGCTCCAGTGATTAATTTCAATAAATAAAAAATACCGAATCCACTAAGAAGTGCTGCTGGATATGAAATGTAACTTCCAATTCTGTTTGATGGAATGTCAATCTTCAAGAGCCCTGGTTTGTAGCTCATGATAAAAAGCATTCCAAGCCAGACAATAGGGAATAATATTACTACAGTAGTTTTTAAATTAAATTTCTCGGTTAACTCTAATCTTTCTGCAATTTTTTTAGAATTAATGAAAAGTCCCCAGATGATTATAGTAAAAAAAATTACTCCGATTGCTGCATAGAAAAATCTCCAAGGACCAGCTGTCTCAAGAATGGACATCAAGCTAAGTCCTGTTCGAGTAGCTTTGGATGGAACTCCTACTGCAGTGTCCACGGCGGAAGGATTAAGATAAGATGGAATTCTTGAAATTAAAAGAATAATTCCCAAAAAGATTACACCGATAATATATTTAATATTCAAAAAAACTTTTAATTCAGAATAGTATTTTTTTAATGTTTCGAGTTTGTTTTTGTTAAGGAGGGTCTTCGCAGTTAAAACAATTAAGGTTAGAATAATAAAACCCAATGAAATAAAAAGAAAAACAAAACTGGAGAGATGATGGGTGAAAATAAGACCAAAAAGAAGAATTGCAAAAATGATCGAATAAACTTTTTGTTTGGTTCTTAATGCTTTTAAAAATGAAAAAATCAAAAGTGGAATAAAAAGATTTCCAATTAGATTTCCAATGACTCCACCAGAAACATATTTTGTTTGTGGGGAAGCGATTGCATAAAGAATTCCAATGGTAATAAAGACTAATAGCGCGATAATTTTAGCATTTTTTTTGTTTGTAAAATTGATAGCCACTTCATAGCCTAATAGTGTTAGAGCAAAAAGTGAGCAGAAGTTTATTAGAAAAAGAATTATCATTGGCATGGTACTGACGAGTGTCACTCCAGAAGCAATTGCAATGACTCCAAAGATGATGTGTTCTCCAATAATGAAGTCGGGCATTCCGTAATCAGGGAGATGATTAAATGTTTGAATATATTTTGCCCAATACATGTGGTGTCCAAGGTCAGTCGAGCTTGGAACTGTTTTTGAAAGCAAAAATCCTCCTTTGATGACAACTGCAAATAGGATTAATATTAAAAATATTTTAATAAATTTATAATCTTTTTTGTCGGTATTAATTTTTTCTTCTAGTGGACTTTTTTTGATAAAATAAATAACAGCTAGTCCAATAATAAGTATTCCGGGAAACAGAATTACGGTAAATAAATTGATTGGTATCTGAAGTTTGTTGATAAAGATGAAAATAAAATCAATCAGTGCAATGCTAATAGCAAGGGACAGGGTGAGTGTTTCAATTCCTAGTAAGTCATCATTTTTGTTTCTAAGCGCCTTAATCAAAAAATATCCTGGTAAAAACAGGATGAAAATAATAGATAAATTTAACAATATCAATTCAATCATTTTTAATTTTATTTAAAACTTTTTCATTTCGTTAATATATTCTTTGGAAATTTTATCCCAGCTATAGTTTTCTTTTACATATTCTCCAGCTCTTTTTCCAAAGTTCTCTATGAATTCATCACCTGCGTCGATAATGCCATTAATTTTTTTGATCCATTGTTCTTCATTTTCTGATTCAATTAGAATTCCGTTTTTCCCATTTTTAATTGCGTCTGCCAATCCTTCCATGTCTGAGGCCAGAACCACTCTATTGCATATTCCAGCTTCAATTACGTTGATTCCAAATCCTTCCATTGATCCAGGAATCTTGATATTTGGTGAAACAACAATATCAACCGTATTAAGAATAATCTTTAATTGATCTTGCGGAATGGAGGGTATTAATCTGACTCGATCTTCAAGATGGTTTTTGATAATCGCTTGTTCACAGTCAATAAAGGCGTCTTGGTCCCCAGCAGTTTTTCGATTAACTCGACCACCAGCTATAATCATTACGACATTCTCAGGAAGTTTTGGCATGATATTTTCAATAAACCAACTTGCTCCTTTATGAGGAACGAATCTTCCGAGGCGGAGGATAACTTTTTTGTCATCTATATTTTTTCCATAAATTTGAGAAAGTTCTTTTCGGGTATGGCTTTCCTTGAAATCTTCTTCGTTTACACCATTTGGAATGAATTGACAAAGCTTTCGATCAATTCCTGCAGAAACAGCTTCTTCGATTGTGGCGTTTCCAACCATAAAGAGTTTGTGAAATTTTTTCATTGAAGGAACATTGATATTTCGATATATCTTTGAAAGGAGCTCTTCTCGATTGGCAAATGTTATGTCGAGTCCGTGAACAATGCAAAAGAATTTCTTTTTTGGATGAAAAAATCTGAGAATTACTCCAATTGGTGCCAAGACTCCATTGCCAAGAAGACAGGCATCATATTTTGTCATTAAGAAAAAAGCCTTTAGTAAGGTCCAAGGAAGGAAGATGGGAAGGAATTTCTTTCCTCTTCCGTTAGCAATAATTTTAGTTTCAGTTTTTTCTTGCAACTTACTAGCAAGATTATAGTTCTGATTTTCTACTCCCCCTTTAATTGGTGGATAAGAATGTGAAATAAATAATATTTTCATTATTGATTGATAGGAAAATTATTTTTACGGTAGCGTTCCTTCTTTTGTTGGTACATTGATTCTTCAGTGAGTTGTCGATTGGCTTTGATCATATCAGCAATGAAAGAGAAAACGAGTAATTGAATTCCCAGGAGTAGGGAAATAGAAGCGAAAATAATATAATTAATGTATGGGGTGATTTTGAATTCTTGGAAATAGTTATAAAAGAAAACAACAAAACCTAAAATAGAAAGAGTAATAAAGAAAAGAGCGGGCCAACCAAAAAACTTGAGTGGTCGAACATCCCTTACTGCTTTTATAATAATTTTTGATGAATTATTAATAAATTTCCAAATTGAACTCACAATTCTTGATTTTCGATTAGTAAAATAGGTAACATGAACTGGAATCCAAACAAGTTTCAAGTTTTTACCAATCGCATCAATGATAGTTTCTTGGGTATAAGTGAAATGAACATTTGTTAGATTTAATCGAAGGAGAGTTTCTTTGTTGTGAGCTCTAAAACCGCAAGTCAGGTCTTCAATTTTGTAATTCAAGAAAAAACTAATAATCTTGGCAGCGAATTGATTTAAGAAGCTTTTTATCCAAGGAATATCTTGAGCTTTTTTGTTACCAAACCTGTTTGCAATCACCATATCTTTTTCACCTTCAAGAATTGGCTTAAGAAGTTTTGGAATATCTTCTGGATCGAATTGACCATCAGCATCAATGTTGACCATTAAATCAACATTGTTTTCAAGAGCACTTTCTACTGCCATTTTAAAAGAATAAGCTAGTCTTCGATTTGGTTTGTATGAAACAATAATTTCAGCTCCAGCCTCTTTGGCAACTTGAGCTGTTTTGTCTTTTGATCCATCATCAATTACCTGAATAATCTTGGAATTAAAAACTTTTCCAAGTCCATTTACATAAAAATCAGACTGAAAGCTCTTTTTAATTCTCCCAATAGTTTCTGCAATTTTTTCTTCTTCGTTAAATGCAGGGATATTAACAATAAGTTTCATTAAATTAGTTTAGGGTTAGTTTTAAACACATCAAGGTTGCACCTCAATGCACTTTCCATAATAGCCTATTTAAATAAAAAATTCAACTATTTTAATACCTATAAACACATGACGGGTTTTGATTTATTGGGGGATGGGGGTAGAATGTAAGTAATGTATTACCCTGGTTAAATAGAAAGAAATTTAACGGGGTAAACTTATATAGAAAATAAGGAAGGAAACAATGAAACAATCGACAGCTTTGGATATTTTGAAATTGGGGCATAACGTTTTTTTGACAGGTCCTGCGGGAAGCGGAAAGACATATCTTCTAAATCAATACATTAAATATCTTAAAAATAAAAAAATAGGAGTAGCCGTCACAGCTTCCACTGGGATTGCTTCGACTCATATGAACGGGCAAACTATTCACAGTTGGTCGGGAATGGGAATCAGAGACGTTTTTACTGAAGCGGATTTTTCTAAACTTAAAAAGAGAGGTTTCTATAGTCGAAAAATTAAAAAAACTAGAGTATTGATAATAGATGAAGTTTCGATGCTTCATGCTCATCAGCTAGACATTGTTGATAGCATCTGCAAAAGATTCAAAGACCCGTTCCTGCCTTTTGGCGGTTTGCAGGTAATTCTTTGCGGAGATTTTTTTCAATTACCACCAGTGGCAAGATATGGAACCAAAGCTCGCTTTGTGAATGAATCCAGAGTTTGGCAAGAAATGAATCCCACGACTTGCTATCTTGAAGAACAGCATCGCCAAGAAGAAGGTCAAATGTTGAAAATTCTTAGTGACATCAGAAGCAGAACTTGTGACACAGAGACATCAGGACTTATTCTTTCCAGAGAAAATAAAAACATTAAAAGCAAAATTACCCCAACCAAGCTCTTCACTCATAATGCTAATGCGGATGAAATAAATAATTTTGAATTGGGAAAAATAGAAGAAGAGCCAAAAACATTCCAAATGACTTCTACTGGAATAGCTAACTTAGTCAACACAATAAAAAGAGGTTGTCTTGCTCCGGAAACGCTGGTGCTTAAAAAAGGAGCGGTAGTGATGTTTGTGAAAAATAATTTTGAGAAAGGTTTTGTGAACGGCACACTTGGGAGTGTTGTTGGTTTTGAAAAAGAGGGATTGCCGATTGTGAAAACCATTAAAGGCAAAATAATCACAGCGGTTCCAGAAAAATGGTCTATTGATGAAGATGGTGAAATACTGGCATCGGTGACGCAAGTTCCACTCAGGCTGGCTTGGGCAATCACTGTGCACAAAAGTCAGGGGATGACCTTGGATGCAGTGGAAATGGACCTGAGTAAGTCATTTGAATATGGAATGGGCTATGTGGCTCTTTCTCGAGTACGTTCGCTAGACGGGATAAAACTTCTCGGCATCAATAAGACAGCACTGGAAGTTAATCCAGCTGTTTGTGATTTGGATAAGGAATTAGAGAAATTTTCAGATTTTAATTCAAAAAAAGTGATTAGTATGGGTCGGTTGGAAAAGAAAAAGAAGCAAAAAGAGTTTGTGGAGAATAATATTGAAAAAAAGGAGCTTGACTGAATTTAGTGTTGATTCTTTGACTTATGGAAGGCTTTACGTTAAAATATTCTATTAAACTAATTAGAAAATAGTACATAGAACATTGAAAATTCAACTAAGAAGGGGGGAACGGTGATTACTAATACAAGAGAAGAAAAAATGGTAGCAGGGGAAAAAGAGCATCGTGATTCTCTTAATCAATACTTAGCTGAGATTGGGAAGTATAAACTGTTAACGCATACTCAACAAATAGATCTAGCCATCCGGTTTAATGAGAATGGTGATGAGGAGGCTAAAAAAAAGCTGGTGCAGTGCAATTTGCGCTTAGTGGTTAAGATTGCCTTGGATTCTCAAAGAATTTGGATGGATAACTTGCTGGATTTGATTCAAGAAGGAAATTTGGGTCTTATGCGAGCAGTTATTAAATTCGACCACTTTAAAGGAGTTAAGTTTTATTATTATGCTTCATTTTGGATCAAAGCTTATATCTTAAAGTTCATAATGGAAAACTGGCGCTTAGTCAAAATTGGCACTAGCAATGCTCAGCGAAAACTTTTTTGGCAGTTAAACAAGGAAAAGAAAAAACTAGAAGAAGAGGGCGTTGATCCAACCGCTGAAATGATTGCTGAGCGACTAGGTGTTGAAAAGAGAGAGGTTATCAATATGAACAGTCGTCTTTCTCAGTATGATCTTTCTCTTAACACGCCAGTATATGAAACTGGCACAGAAACTTTTGGGGGCAGAATACCTTTCGATTTTGACACCGAAGCAATTGTTGCGGAAAAAGATCAACAAGTAAAATGGAAAAAAATGATCAGTCAATTCCGAAAGACTCTCTCTGAAAGAGAATTGTACATATTGAATAGTAGGATGTGTGCTGAAGAACCCATGAAGCTTAAAGAGATTGGGGATCGTTTTAGTATTACTCATGAAAGGGTAAGACAAATCGAAAAAGCAATAAAAAAGAAACTGATTGGTTTCAATAATGGAAAGAAATTTGTCTCTGTTCCAAAAAATAAGACTGAGCTGTCTAATGTGACGCAAGCAGAAATAGAAAGCGTCACAAACATTGGAACAAAAAAACAAGAAGGTGCATTGTTTCATTTCGGCTTTAAGGGAAGCGGGGAGCGACTTACCGTTAAGGAAATTGCTCAGAAACTGGGCACTACAAGAAATTACGTCGCTTCTTCTCTTAGTGTTGTGCGAAGAGAAATTCAAAAATTACGCGGAGAAAAAGAGTCCTTGATTCAAAATTAATTGAAATTCATCGAATTTCTAAAAACCTTTTAAAAGGAAAGTCGGTTTGTGTTTATTAATTACAAACCGGCTTTTTTTATTGAAATTTTATCTTATTCTAGTTCCCTAAAATTTTTGATTTATTGGGGAAATAGAGTTAAAATATAAGTAATAATTTACTTAAATAAAAAAAATGAAAAACTTTATTATTGGTGCGCTAGTGATTTTTCTGATTGGTGCGATAGGGTATATTTTCTATCAACAAAGTGATTTGCAAAATACTCCTGTGCAAGAAAGTGTTGTTCCTGAAACTCAGAATAATTTTGAGGAAGTAGGAATTGATAAAAAAATAATAGGTGGAGACAAGGATGATCATGGATGTCTTATTGGAGCCGGCTATAGTTGGTGTGAAGAAAAACAAAAATGTTTGAAAGCCTGGGAAGAAGAATGTGTGAAATCTTCCAATGATGGAATTGCGGAAGCGATGGTAGAAAAATATAAAAAAGATTTAAGCGAAGTTACAATAATAATCAGTCAGGAAGAAGGGGACTTTGCTCGTGGAGGAGTAGAATTTGCTCCCGGAGGACAAGGAAATGCTGGAATGTTTTTAGCAGTTAGGATAAACGGGGAGTGGGAAATTGTTTATGAGGGGAATGGGGTTGCAGATTGTAACAAACTTAAGCAAAAATATAATTATCCTCAAAAAATGCTTCAAGGAATATGTGATTAAATTTTGAAGGAATAGTTATTAAAGAGAATGTTAGGTAAAAATTAAAAAATAAATAATCTAGTTAAAGGGTGCGGAATGGCACAATTTAACCAGTCTCGACTAGACGTTAGGTCTAGGCGGGCGGGGTAGAGTTATATAAAAATTAAAAAATATCGAATTATTTTAATTATACAATTAATTTTATATGGAGAATTTTGAAAAAGAAAGAAAATTCGAGACTATAATAAAAAAGTATCAAGATCTGAGAGGATTGGATATGTCTGCTTTGGATTTAGTAAAAATTCCCGTTGAAAATTTAATCTCCACTACTTTTGATACTCAGACTAAATGGCCACCGAAAGAAAAACTTCCTGCTGGATTTGACTCAGAATTGATTTTAGAAGATGGAAAGAATCCAGGATTGGGAATAAGAGAACTTCATGCAGAAGGGATAACGGGGAAAGGAATAAACGTGGCGATTATTGATCAAAAGCTTTTGACGGATCATGAAGAGTATGAGGATTCATTGATTGATTATGAGGAGGTTGGAGAAATAAAACATGGTCCGGAGATGCATGGCTCTGCAGTCACAAGTCTATTATCCGGAAAGCAGTGTGGTGTTGCGCCTGATGCAAAAGTCTTTTATCGAGCGAGAACTTCAGTGAGAAATTCTGACTATTTTAATTATAATGCTAAGGCATTGAAGGATGTTATTGAATATAATAAAAATTCATCAGAGAAAATCAGGGTGGTGAGTTGTTCTTTCGGTTATAATGAAGAAAAAAAAGAAGATGGAGTTGATGATTGGATGAATACTCTGGAACAAGCAAAAAAGGAAGGCATTATAGTTATTCATTGTTCAATGAAAGATATCGACTTCACGGGTTGTGGAGGGCAAAGCAAGGAAGACGTTTTGGAGTATGATGACCATATTTGGTCTGGAGAAGAAAATAGTAAAGCATTAAGAGTTCCGAGTGATTACAGAACATATGCTTCAAGCGAAGGAAATAATGAATATGAATATAGGGCCGAAGGAGGATTGAGTTGGTCAGTTCCATATTTAGTAGGAATAATTTGTTTGATGTTACAAATTGACTCATCGTTAAAAAATGAGGAAATTTTTGAATATATCAATAAGGGTTATACAACTAATAAAGACGGGTTACATATTATTAATCCAAGATCAATAATTGATTTAGTTTCTAAAAATTTATCAGAATAAATAAATTAAAAACAACCTAGTTAAATGGTGCGGAGTACCACAATTTAACGGGTCAAGAAAAAATGAGGAGGAAATTAGATGATAGGAATATTAGGAAAATTGGGAAAAGGGACGTTAGTTATTCAATTACTTTGCCAATTGAGATGGTGAGGGAATTGGGATGGCGAGAAGGTCAAAAAGTTGAAATCAGGAAAAGAGGGAAGGAGCTGATTATCAAAGACTGGGAATGAGATTGGAAATAACTATTTAAATATATATTTAAATGGTTATTTTTTTGAGGAAGGTGGTTTTTGTATAAAAAAACACCGCAAATTGCAAGATTCTGCAATTGCGGTGCCTTCTTTAAATTGTAACTATTTGTCCTGTTTTCTTTTAGGACTTTTCCCCACATTCAGGACAACGATGTCCGCCAGTGTGTTGCCTTATATGAAATGGGGCATCGCATCTTTTTTTGACCGAAACATCTATAAATACGAGTTCCGGTGGATCTGCTACTACTACCCATTCATCATGGTATTCCCGTGACTCAAAAGCTTTTTCACGGATTTCATCAGTGGACCATTGCTGAGCTTCTTTATTGCCACCGGCGAGATTGTGAACAAGCCGAGATGGGCTCAAAGGAGAATCGGGACCAGCTGAGGCCAGGATTGCCACTAATACATGAGTGGCGTTACTGAACTTAATCCTTCTCGCTTCTCTCTCTCCCACGTCCGGATCAGAAAGATAGGCTTCCGTTGTGTAGACAATTGCCGCCAAACTTTCAACCATTGCCGCTTTTTCTCTTTTAAGATAGGCTGAAACTTTCCCGCGGTAGAATCTCAAGATGTAATCATTGGGATCCTGAGTTCTGATCCCTACGCCGGCTGAAATAGTTTTAAAGGCTTCGGAAGGCATCGGAATGACGTGCTGACCAAGTTTATCTTTTGATGAGTCATGTTTTTTAATGCACTCCTGCAAAAAACTCATGAAACCATCTTCATCAATCACTTTGGTGCCAATTGTTCTGTTTCCAAATGCTGATACGATATTACTTTTTTCAATTTTGATTGTCATTGTTTTCTCCCTTTTTTTGTTTTTATAAAAATAATAAACATTCATTTACTCCTAAAATAAAGGAATTTGCCCGTATTTAAGGAGTAAATGAAAAAAGAAGAAATGCTTTTAGTTGTTAATGTTCAATATAACAATATAGCATATTAGGTAATTTTTGTCAAGCCCAGCATCTTGCATTCTGATCCCAATCTTAATCTAGAAAGACAAAAAGACATCTCTTCGGGT
>CAYQVD010000004.1:0-65058 GCA_964421125.1 uncultured Bdellovibrionales bacterium | reverse complement strand
ATTTGCTAGGTAGTTTTTTTATTCCGTGTCTACTTTAAAGGGTACACTTCAGTTTTAGCTAGTTATTTATCTAAAAAAACCGATATTAACCGACCCAATGTTTATGATAATTTGAAAAAACTTAAAGAAAAGGGGCTAGTTCATACCGCAGGAAGCAAATACAATCAACGCTTTGTCATGGAAGAACCGGAAAATCTTGAAAAGTTTCTTGAACGACAAAAAAGAAATATTGACAAAAAAAAGAAATATTTAAAAATGGCCATTCCTGAAATAAACGCACTTAATAATAAAAGTGAAAGTGTCCCAAATATAAAATTTATTGACGATAAAGAAGGGATTAGAAATATATTACTAGATTCTTTAAAATGCCAAAAAAAAGAAATTTTAGCAGTTGTGGCAAGTAAGAAGTTCTATAATATTCTGGGAATAGATTTTGTTAAAGATTATGTTTCTAAAAGAATTAATCAAAAAATTGAAACTAAAACCATCCGACTAAGTTCGCAAACAAGCCAAGAAGATAAAGTTTTTTCAAAACATAATAAACAACTCCGAAAATTACGCTATACTAACAAAAATGATGCTAATTTTTCCCAATCATTTATAATATATGATAACAATACATTCTACATATCATCAGAAAAAGAAAATTTCGGACTTTTAATTGAAAGCCCGGAACACAGTGAAATGATGAAAAATATTTTTAAAATTCTATGGAAACAAAGTAAGAAATCATAAACCTCAATGAAAATAGCAATTATATCTGATTCTCACGGCAATGAAAAAAATCTTAGAAAATTTTTAAATTACTGCAAGGAAGAAAAAATTGAAACAATCATTCATTGTGGAGACATGGCATCACTCGAAATGATGGATGTTATGAATGACAATTTTTCCGGTGACATTCACTACACTTTTGGTAATGCCGACTATGACGACTTGCGAAATCTTGAATCACAAAAAAAATATAAAAATACTTTTATTTATAAAAAGTTTGGTGAAACTGAAATTGATGGTAAAAAGATTGCATTCGTTCACTTCCCTGAAATTGCCAGAAAACTCGCTAAAAGCGGAAAATATTCTTTTGTTTTCTATGGGCATACTCATCAACCGTGGGAACAACATTTTGGAAAATGCAAAATGCTCAACCCCGGAACTCTTGCTGGAGAAATTTACTTACCAACTTTTGCGGTGTGGGAAACAAGTAATAATAAATTTAGTTTAATTAGAGTAGACGATCTTAGTTAATATTTAAAAATTTAGATTTTAGATTTATTTATAAAATTAAAAATTATAAAATTGTAATAATTATGACCAAAAAAGAACAACTCGAAAAATTAAACAAACAAATGGCCACTTGCAATCAATGTGATTTAAGAAAAACTTGCAATCAAGTTGTCCCAGGAGAAGGGTCTGCTTCAGCTGAAATTATGTTTATTGGTGAAGGACCTGGCAAAAAAGAAGATGAAACTGGACACCCTTTTGTTGGTGCAGCTGGAAAATTTCTTGATGAATTAATCGCCTCAATTAATCTTAAACGTGAAGACATTTATATCGCTAACACCGTAAAATGTCGTCCCCCTAATAATCGTGATCCACTCCCAAAAGAAAAAGAAGCTTGTTGGCCTTGGCTTGAAAAACAACTAGAAATAATCCAACCAAAAATAATCATTCCACTTGGACGCCACAGTCTTGAAATATTTCTACCTAATGCAAGAATTTCCGAAGCTCACGGCCGAGCTTTCCGAAAACCTTTTCCTCCACTCAAAAAAATTGTCTTCTTCCCTTGCTATCACCCCGCTGCCGCCCTTTACAACGGTAATCTCCGTGAAACTCTACTAAAGGATTTCAAAAAAATTCCTAGAGTTCTGAAATTGATTGAGAAAGAAAAAATCTTAAATTAATTTTTATTTAATTAAGATTTGGAATAGAATCTAAGAAAATAACAAAAAACAGGCGCAAATCGCCTGTTTTAATTATGTGCCCGGGGCGGGACTTGAACCCGCACGACCTTACGATCACTGGATTTTAAGTCCAGACTGTCTACCAATTCCAGCACCCGGGCGTGATAACAACTTACATTCCACATTTTACAATTAACTTGACTTGAGGTCGCGTCCGGATTTGAACCGGAGTACAGGGTTTTGCAAACCCTTGCCTAACCGCTCGGCCACGCGACCAATAATTCAGCTAACACAAACAACATCTCTATTAAGCTAACCCAAAACTACTTTTGAATAATAACAACAAGATTGTTCGAAGTCAATCTAGTTCAAAAAGAAAACCGGGCGAAATGCCTGGTTTTCCCAGAGCCTGTTAAGAAAATCTTTTTCGTTACGAAATTTTCAAATTTAAAGTGAAAGGAATGAAGCACGAGGAAATATATCGGTGATATATTGACGAGTGATGAATTTCTTGTAGCTTAAATTTGGAAATTGCATAAGAAAAAAGATTTTCTTAACAGGCTCTTAACTAATTTATTGAATAATTCTAGCTTCAACCGTTCTCTTTCCCCATTGAAGAGCTTCTCCTCGAGACTCAAACCACATGTCGAAATGATTTCCCTTGATCGCTCCCCCACGATCTTCACAACTATAAGTTCCCATTCCGTCAATTTCGATTTTTGTCCCAAAAGCATACTCTCGAGGGCAAGCCATGGTTCCCACGTGAACACGTGCACCACTGGCTGTAATGAATGGGTTTCCCCAACATTGATCTGGCGTAGATGAATACCCAGTAACCAATATGTCCATTTTCTTTCCATAAACCGCCTCACTGACAGTTTTAGTAGAAGAATATCCCTTAACCTTAGTGTTAAAAACAGAAAGGTTTTCTTGAGATGGATTCGGTTGATTTTTCAAAATGCTATCAGAAAAAGTAACTAATCTATCTTTTTCAAAAACTTCAATAATCTCTTGATTTTTAATTTTTGTTTCAGTTAGTGTCTTCATTGAATCGCTTTCCATGGCAAATGCCGGGAAAGCAATTATTATCAATAATCTTGCGATTATCAGGGTACTAACTAATTTCATTAAAAATGTTAAGGTATTATGTCTCCAAGGAGACCTGTCTACACACTACTTCTGACTTTTAGAAAATAATAAAGTAGCTTCCTAGACAGATTTATTTCTCAATAAATGAGAAATAAAAATTATCTCACGAATTGAGATAATAGAAAAGAATAGCATATATTGAATCCCATGTCAAGCTTTTAAAATAACTAAAAACTCCCCTGAATGGGAAGTTTATAGTAAATGGTTTTTGTTCTAAAGAATAAATCTTCGGAACAAGAACAGAGATTTCTGCTCTTAATGTTAAACAAAATTGATATCTTGTTTTAATTTCAAGACCTATAAAGGTCAGGTTTGTTTGGTTGTATTTTTGTTTTAAGGTACTATTTTTGTTTTTATATTAATTAATCTTAATAACTAGGTTAATCCCGCTTCCATTGAATTATAATTATTCTGTTTCATAGGTAATCCCCTTAATCATATCTATAGCATCGCATGCTCTTGATTGTTGCTCATAGACCACATCGTATTCCTTTGTGTGAGTGCTATGATCATCATATTTAAAATGAGCACTTTCTTCAATTGCCTCAATAATTTTATCTACCTCATCATCCTTAATTTTTATTTCTAAAAATCCAAATCCTGCATTATTATGACCCGTTCCTAGCTCAGGATTATCATCTCTATTTCCCACAAAAGCATCCGTTCTAATCCCAAGTTTTAATGTTTTCTCACCACTTACATAAAGATTAAACCAGGTACCATTAATTTCCATAGAACAATAGCCCTCATGAAAATTTTTCATTTTTTCTGGACTATTAATAAATTCAAGAACAGCTTTCTCTCCCTTATTATCTTCCTTTAAACTTCTGATAATCTCTTTAAATTTTTCTAAATCATCTTTTAAGTCTTTTCTTATCTCTAAGTCACCAGTAGAATTCAACATTTCTTCAAGCTCTTTTTTCTCAACTAAGCCAGAAAAAGAACTTGCTAAATAATCCAAATCTGGATCACTATCCTTCTTTAGTAAATCTTTTTTGCTTTCCTCGTAATCCTCTACCCCATTTTTAATCTCCAATGATTCACTCATTTTTTTGTTTTATTATTTAATTAATTATACAAACTAAATTTAATTTACCGCTTCCATCACTTTGAAACTCAGCAATCGCTCTTCTTCTTTTTCCAGGAACCAGACATTGAAAATTGTAAGAATAAATATTCCCATCACTAACAACATTATATTATTTTGACTAGAAAACATTCCTCCAAAAATCCCATCATCATTACTATTAATTCCAGCTAATGCAACCATTTCCTGATTATCTCCTTTTTCTTTTTTCGTAGCTAAATAATCATCAAGGAAAAAATTCGGAACCTCCCTGGAAACACTCTTTTGATCACTATCTGTTGCTTTAATAGCAATCTTTCGTCCCTTTATATCTTCTTCTTCGAAATAAATTAAATTCATATAAACTCCTTCTCGCAATTTTTCCAATTCGTAATAATCATCTCCAATAATTGCCTCAACTTTATCAGGCTCCCCTTCTATTTCAGCAAAAGCTAACATTTCATCCTTCCCGTTTGCTTGCCAAGGAGAAACAGATACTTCGATTATTTCAATAGAAGATTCCTCTTCAGAAAAAATTTCTTTCATTCCAACGGACTCATCCATTTTCGCTCCAAACATTTGAACAGCAATTCTTGTTTCATGTTTATCAATAATTCCATCCATCACGATAACTCCAATTTCTTGATATTTAGGAGACATAATATTTTCTTTGTGAGTTTCGCTTTTCATCCAAGCTTTATGAACAGAAGAAGCACTTGTAAAATCCATTGCAAGATTTTCTCCAGCATATTTATACCCATAATCAACTTCTTCAAACCAATACCATGGATCTACTCCAGAAGGAGAAGTGTGAGCAAAGTAATCATTTCCTAAAATATCCTGAGCTTTCATTTTTGCAGCCTCATTTAAAAGTTCATTTTCTACAAGAGCAGAAAGTCCCTCGTTTTCACGCTCTTCATTTACTAACTTAATTATTCCATCTTCAATTAGATCAGTAGAAGCCGCAGATGCAATAAAAACACTTCCGAATAGAAATCCAGAAACTACCAGTAAACAGGCTATTAAATTTTTATTTTTATTTATTTTCATGTTTTTTCAAACGAAAAGGCGACCCGAAAAAATTCGAATCACCCAAAACTTAATACATCTATTATATACCATCTAAATCGTTTTGTCAATCTCTCATAGATCTAAACAAAAACTTTTTGTGCAAATAAAATTTTAATTTTAATCTATCTTTTTCGCGATAAAGGTAATTTTTTTGAAACCAGTTTTGGTTTCCCATTTTTTAATTTCTATATCTTGAAATTTTGAATTTTCTAAATATTTTTTCATCTCATCTTCCCCTGGAGTATATCCAATGAAAATATTTTCTCCACCAGGATTTTGAACATAAACCCCATCTTTCTCATAAGACCCTCCTTCTCTATTTGGAATATCAAGAACAATAACACCTCCACTCTTAAGCACACGATGAGCTTCATCTAACGTTTCCTCCTTCCCTTTGTTTCCCAGAATATCACAAAAAACATGCCAGTTATAAGTAACCGCGTCTTGGCTTTCGGCTTCTATTGGTATTTTTTTCAAATCACCAACCGTTCCAATCACTTCACTTTGAGATTCATTCATCTTTTCAATAAGTTTTTGTGAAGAATCAATGTTCACTACTTCATAATCATTCTCACTTAGAGGAACGGCAATTCTCCCTTCCCCACCACCAGCATCTAAAACTTTTTTAACATTATTTTTTTCAAAAATTTCTTCTAAAATTTCCAACTCTTTTTCTGTATCCGCTGTAAAATCAGATCGCTCCATCAACTTGTCCTTATATTCCTTATAAAAAGAAATCTTATTCCTTGTCATCTTTTCACCATATTCATCATCAACCCATCCAAGTAGTCCTGGAACAGAATTAATTTGACTAGGAAGTTTTTCAAGATTTATATATGGAGGCAATTCAATTATATCTGTAGCATACTTTTGTATTCTCTCCACTTCACTTCTATTTTTATCACTAGTCATAATAAAAACGATTGGTTGCTTTTTCACGTTCACATCATTTCTCATTTTTACAATTCCCTTAAACAAGTTTTCATTTATCGAATCCGGATTTGAAATAAAAATAATATCTAACTCCTCCTGTTCCGCTTTTTTTATTATTTCATCAACATTACTTGCCACTTCAGCCTTTGTCTTAAAATCATCATTATCATTGAATTGAAAATCTAAATGAAAAGCATACTCCTGATCATCTGAATCATCAAAGATAAGAAGATTGAGCTTTAACTCCTCTTCTTTTTCTTTCTCAATCTTACTTGATGGCTTATTGAAAATTTTATTAAAAAATTTATCCATAAATACTATATATAATTTATCATTTAAAAACCTATACTAAGTATAGCTTATTTATTGAAAATAAAAAATAAGCAGGAAAATATTTTATATCTTCCTGCTTATGATTATTCAATCTCCCTTCTGATTCTTTCCTTTAAAATTTCAAAACCCTTTTGCCAAATTTCAGGATTCTTATCAACACATTCAAATCTCTCAAGAGTTTTGAAGTCAGAATCTTGAATTTCGACTGCGTTAATACAGTCATGACTCGGATTTGGTCCAACCCCTGTCACATAAAGAAACGGGATATTTTTTGCTTTCAAAACTTCTCCGATTTCAGTTCCACTCCCTCCGCCATTAAGATTTGGAATAGAATTTAAGGACCATCATTGGACAAAACTCGTCAATCATCTTCAATGCACCCAAAACAGTCCCTTGCACATCGCCCACCTCAATATCAATCATCTCAGTAAAAGCAGTTAATGCACAAATCATATTAATTAATTGATCTTCCACTATCATTAATCTATGTTTCATTTTCTTTCTCCTTTTTTTTATATTCAATTTCAAATAACTTTAACTCTACTCGGAGCTATTTAAACCACTCAAATAACCCCGAGAGAATTGGGAAGGTGCTTATTAAGCAGAGCTTCCCGATTTTTTAACTTTTCTCAACTTTTCTCATAATATTGATCGCCTCCTCACGATTTTCAACTTTTACAATTTTTTTCTTAGTTACGTCTATAAACCAAGCTGTCCCAGAGAAATTTTTAACAACGGCATCAATAAGCCCCGGTAACCTTTTGCATTGATCATTATTGCAGACACAGCCCTCACAATCACCAGTTTTTGAATTTTCTATAACCATGTCAGAGAGAATCGAAAATTGCTCGTTAAGAGTTTCCGATCCAAAGGAAGTTTTTGCATAAGTTTTAATAATAAACCCACCTCCCCAATTATAGACACTCTCGGAAACTGGACTGTGTGTAATCATTTCAGTCTTATGACAACCAGGCACCGTTAATTTCATTCTTTTTTCTTCTGACATTTTCCCTCTCCTTTTCATAATTTAAAGAACTTTTTTTACTTGTTACTTTGAAACAACTTCATCGTAACAATATAATATATCACAATTTTAAGTATTTGTCAATCGTTTACGACTTATGACTGTTTTAAAAGTTTCTAAACTTTTGAATAATGCCCTATTTAATTGACTTTTATGGTGATTATGATATAATATAAATGTTGTCATATTTTTACGACATTTTAATGTTTTAACAACAAAAACATGCAAATATCAGAACAATTATCTCAATTTGGACTGAATTATAACCAAGCAGAAACCTATATTGCCCTTTTGGAGCTGGGACAATCGACTGTTATTGAAATATCAAGAAAAACTGGCATCAAAAGAACCACTGTTTATGAAGTTTTGGCGGAACTTGAAAAAAAACGCTTGATTGCTCAAACCAAAAAAGGCAAAAAACGCTTGTTTATCGCCGAAGAACCAGAAAATCTTGAAAAAATTATTGAGGAAAAACAAAAAAAACTGGAGATTCTTATGCCAGCCTTAAAATCTTTAGTGAACACATCCGGAGAAAAACCTGTTATTCGATACTATGAAGGAATTAATGGAATCAAGGATGTTTATCGAGATACATTGAAATACCGAGGAGATCTCTATGCTTTTGTCACAGAAAATATTATTAAAAAACTTGGACAAGAATTTGCTGATGAATATCGAGACAAGAGAAAAAAAGCCCAAATTGCAGTTCGGGCTATTGGGCCAGACACAGAAGAGCTAATTGAATACAAGAAGGGTGACTTAAGAGACATTAAAGAAACTCGACTTGTCTCAAAAGAAGATTTTCCTTTCACAATTGAAATGAATATTTATGAAAACAAAGTGGCTTTCATGAGTTTTTCAGAACAACTCGGACTAATCATCGAAAGCACCGAAATTTCAAAAAACATGACCTTTCTTTTCAAGCTTGCATGGAAAGGTGCAAAAGAAGATGAAAATTCTTTTTAATAACCCTCCTTAATCCTCCCTTATATTAAGGGAGGAAATCTATGCTATAATAACCTCATGATAAAAAACTTTCTAAAAAAATATTGGCGATTGGGAATGCTTCTAATTTTTGGAGTACTGTTAATCACAACTACTCTTCAGTCTGCACCAAAATATTTCGTTTTACCTCCCGGACAACCAGGTTGTGATGAGCCGATTCACTGGAAACTAGAAAAAATTGATGAACGCTTTCCTGTTTCTCAATCAGATTTCCTCGCAACCACCTTCAAAGCTCATCTTCTTTGGGAAAAAGCACTTGGGAAGAAGCTTTTTATTTATGATCAAAATTCAGATTTTGAACTACAAACACTTTATGACGAACGACAAGAAATGACTTATGAAGGACAGGCATTGGATGAAAGAATTGAAGAATACGAAGAGACCAAGGCACCTCTTCAACAACAATATGACTCCCTTCAATCTCAATATGAAAAATTAACCAACCAATACAATGAACTCCTGAAAGAATTCGAAAAAAATGTTTCGGAATATGAAAAGACGATAGAAAAATGGAATAAAAAAGGAGGAGCTCCGCCAGATGTTTATGACGACCTTAAGGATGACAGAAAAGACTTAGAAAAAGATCAAAAAAAACTTGAAAATCTTAACAATGAAATAAATGATTTAGTTAACAAAATCAATTCTCTTGCCAGTCAACTAAACCTTCAATCTAATAATATCAACGAAAAATTAGAAACTTTCAAGGAAAAATATGGAGAACCTCAACCTTTTGTTCAAGGTCTTTATACTTCCCCTCTCGATAATATTACAATTTTCCAATTCAAAGCGAAAGATGATCTTTTGCTCGTTTTAATGCACGAATTTGGTCATTCCCTTGGAATTGAAGAACATGTCGAAAATCCAAAATCAATCATGCATTATCTCATGAATGAGCAAGATATAAACAACCCCCAACTCACTCAAGATGACATTAATGCCTATAACACAATTTGTACCCCAAGAACACTTTCAAAAAAATATTCTTTAGTCTCATACCTTATTTACACACCTTGGAAGAAAATGGGTATAAAAAATATAGTCGACATCTTAAGATAATGACTTCATACTTAGTTGCTAAAAAAACAAGGCCCTATTGGCCTTGTTTTAAAATAAGATAATCTTTAATTCTATTCAGCTTTCTTGCCAAATATTTTCTTGAAAATTCTCTTTCCAACACTCCACACAATCCAAACAATCAACAAAAAAATGATCAACGATGGAAGTGTCACAATAACAAAATGAATTACTCCATTAATAAATCCTTGCATGCTATCAACTAATTCACTAAAAGATTTCTTAACTACTTGCCATGGTCGCCAATCATTACTAATTGGTGCTATCTCAATATCCTCACTCAAACTAATTGTGATTGTGGACATATCCGTCTGAGAATCCATAACCTTAATTCTGCCTTCTAATCTTTCGATTTCACCTCTCACTCTCGAGATTTGTTTAGTGACCGCTAATACATCATCAATTTCTCCTGCTCGATCAAGAATTTTTACAAAACTTTCTTCCTCTGCCCTCTTATTCTTAGCTTGAATTTGAAGATCAACATATTGCTCCGTCACATCTTGACCAGTAGTTGATTCTGAAATAACCTGCGTAGCTATCTCTTTTACTTTTCCAATAGTTTCTTCAAATTTTTGAACTGGAACCTTTACTGTCATATTTCCACTTTTCTGTCCCTTCACTCTTTCATAAAAATTAGTAGAAAATATTTCACCTCCTTGACCTTTTATAATCTGAGAAATTTCTTCCGCCGCTTCTTCTGTTTTTTCAATTTTCAAACTAAGATTTCCATTTTTAATAACCTTTTTATCAACTGGAATTGCACTACCAACTCTATCTTCAATAAAATTACCTTCCACTAACTCCATTGAATCTGTTTGATGACTTTTTTGTACCATTTCAGGGATAGCAACAAGAGGAGCACTAATATTCACACTTCGATCAGAAGAAGAAAGTCCTGTTTCATAAGATGAGGAGCCTAACCTATTTTCACCTCCCGTAAAAAGACTATAAATTCCCCACAGAATTAACAACACTACTATTACCCCCACTATTTTAAAAGCTTTTTTAACTTTTTCGTTCAGTGCAATCATTTTTTTACTTGACCAGTGAAGCAAAAATCTTCAATTTTTAATTTAAGAAGCAAATTGTTTCACAAGATTTTTAATTTTTAATAGTTTTTATTTAAAATTTTCTGATCAAACTTATTATACCATAAATATAATTAAATAAGAATCTTCTTTTTGTGTTACTTAATCTGTTAGTTTTAAGTATAGTTCAATTTTATTTATAGTCAAAACTAATTAATAACTAATGGTTCATACTGAAGATTTAAATAAAGCGTCTCAATAACAATTTGTATAAATCGTGAAACATTAATATCATCTATACGATAAAAATATTTATTTTTTCTTGAAAAAAATATAATTGAACTTCGAAAAGAAACTAATATACAAGGGCCAGAGAGAGTTTCAACTATAAATCTCGCAGAACCGCTTCTTCTTTTTATTTGAGCATTTAAATTTTTACTCTGAATACTTCTAAAAAAAGACAACGCCCTAATACTTCCTATTCCCTTGAGAACTATACCTTTATCGGCAATATTTTTTTGCCAATTTAAAAGACCCTTCTCTTTTTTAAAAAGATATTCTATTTCCTCATCAGATTCTATTGAATAAATAATTTCTCCTTTTTTTAAACTAAGCATTTCTTTCAAAAGATCCTCTATCTTTTCTTTAAAGACATATTTCTTACTTTGCACTAAACCATCCAAAGTCAAAAAATATTTAAATTGTTCTTTTATTACAACTTCTTTATTAATCAATGACCTTATTGATCGATAAATGCTAGATCGAGCAAGCTGAACTTCTTTTGAAATTTCTGAAATTGACATTTTTTTATGTTGTGATTCCAAAAGAAAAACGATTTTTTCTTCAGTTGAAGTTAAGACAAGATATTCACTAGATTTTAATTGATTCTTTTTCATATGTACATAAATTGTACATTTTTTTACATTCTTGTCAATTCTACATACTATATTGCATACAGTTAGTTCCTTGAAAAAACATTTAATAATAGGAGAAGATACTATGGCAGTAGGATTTGAAGGAAGCAAAGGAATACTTTATTCATATAATCAAGAAAGGAAAGGAGATGATATTATGGCATTAGGAATAGAAGGAAGCAAAGAACTGCTGACAGAGAAAGCTTCACTCACGAAGCCAAATGAAAATTTTCAGAAAGCAACTCTCATGACAGCAAACAAAAAAATGTCTTGGACTGATTTTTTCTCCACCATACAAAACATTCCGTTGAACATGAGCGTTTCAGCCTTTTCAAATAATCAATGTTCTTTGGGATGCCGACATTGCTACTTACGAAAACGCAATATGCAGATCAAAAGCCTTCCCACTGAAAAAGAACTCTCTTCTGTCAGCAATAAACTTCAGGCGGTTGATTTTGCCATCGTTGGCATGGAACCGCTTGAAACATGGAACCGCACCCGTAACGTTCTAGAAATGGTGCAAGCTCCCCGCAAAGCCATTATTACTAATGGCATAAATTTAACCAAGGATATTGCTGTTTATTTAGCAAAAAACAATATTCTTACAGATTTTAGTATCGGCGAAAAAAAGAATTACCCAGCATCACTGAAAGCTGCTAAAATGTTAAATGAGAATAATGTTAAGGCCACTGCTTCTTGCATTCTCGTTAAAAATGGTGTCGATCCTTTTCAAACAATCAATGACATTTCAAATCTCAACTTGCCAATGGTCTTTTTTACAAGATGTACCCTTGAAGGAAAAAGCGATAGTGATTCTTTGCTGATAAAATTAATTGAAGATTTACAAACTAAAACTCTGCAAACCAAGGTTTTGATTAAAGTTGATTTTCTTTCTCCAAATCTTCTGCACGTAATATGGAAAAAATATTTTTCCAACCTGGAGTTTTCAGATTTGATTACTGATTTAGATGAAGGATTTTTAATTCGCCAACTCGCTCCCAATCTTTTTCTGGGAGCATATCCTTTTCCCGGAGACTTTATTAACCGAGTAAGAATGGACGCCGATGGAATACTGACAACTTGCTACCACATGCAATTGCCAGTAAATGAGCGCTTAAAAGTTTCAGAAGATCTTCGTTTCCAGTCAGATAAATGGCTGGCAATTCCGGAAATTTTCAAATACTATGAAAATTACGGAAAAAATTATTTTAAAAAGTAAATACGCAGTAATTATGGTTTCAGTAAAACAAAATAATACTATACTATAAAACAAAAAACACTCATCTGAGTGTTTTTTGTAAAAGTGAGCGGGTGAGCGGAATCGAACCGCCGTATTCAGATTGGCAACCTGATGTAATAACCATTATACTACACCCGCCTTTCGCTACGCTTCGGCGGACAGGCCCGCTTAACATTAGCCTATTTAAATGAACTTTGATTTTTTAATGGTGCTGAAAAAGAAAATTGCCCACCCATACGGCGCGAATCAACTGCTACTGAAACTCTTTAAACAGCTATTTCTGCTCCACAATAATTTAGTGCCGGGGGAGAGAATTGAACTCTCGACACAAGGATTTTCCTGTTTGCCTTAAAGTTTCCTAAAAGATTGGACTATCTCATCATCCTATTTAACTAATAGGAGTTGGGCGCTTATGCAAGATTATTGTTGGGACTCACCTGCTAGTCTCTACACCTTCTTCAAAAACAAAGCCCTTTGAAGCTTGGCTCGGGATTGCCTTATTTGTTTAAACAAACTTAGGTTTCCCCGAATTCACCCAATTTTTAACAACAGATTACTCTGAAGTGGACCGAAAACCAGTCCTTTGCTCTACCACTGAGCTACCCCGGCGTGTCAACAATTAACAAATAACCTTTTGCAGTTAACTAGTTGATTGAAAACTTCTCAAAGTCTAGCATATAATTATAAAAAATCAACACTTGTCCAAATTAAAAGAAGCGCCAAATTTTTCAAGCGCTTCTTAATTTACATAGTTATTTATCATTAATTTTTTTCTATACTTTTACAACCTGTTTAATCTGCTATAAAAAAAACAATAAAAGAGGCCAAAGAGAACACCCATCTTCTGATGATTCTTTTTTATTTTTTATGGTCGAAACAAAAAGTTTCATAATATCTTTATCAATTTTTTTGCCTCCGTGATTATTATTAGCAATATCCAAAGCAGTACGATCATATTTATCGACTTTCATAAGATTTCCCCCATTGTTAATAAAAAAATCGAGCAACTTAATATCTTTTCTTTGTACTGCTTTGTGTAGAGCAGTTAGATTCTCTTTTCCTTGAGGCATGTTAATTAATTCAGGATTATTTTTTACAAGTTTTTTAATAAAAACCATCCTTAACTTTTTTTCCTCAACAATTATTTCCTGACCATTCCCCTGTTTTTTTGTTATTACTGTTAATTTGCCGCTAGAAGAAATTGCTCTGTGCAAATCATCTAATTTACTTTTGCCTAATATTTTAGCCATGACTTTCTCTCCTCCTTTTGCTTTAGTTAATCATTATATAAAAATTTTCTTATTCCATAGTGAGCAAATAAATAACCAACAACTTAAGATACTTTTAAAAACGATTATACTAACAGAGACTCTTTCCAAAAATGGCAAGTTAATTTTGCATATTTGATTACCAACTCACAGAAACTTCTATTTTTGTCACATAACCACTAGTATACTTAACCATACTCCATCCATCAAATTCTTTGTTAGGATAGTTATAAAAGTTTACATTTGAAGACATCCCCTTACTTTTTTCATATTTAACCAGGATTTCTGCCGCAAATTTAGCAACACGATATTTTTCGCTATTTTTTGAAAGGTATTCATGCGCTCCTTCACAAGAAAGAACTTCTAAGTCAGTATTAGAATATCCGTTTTCAGCTTCTTCTATTATTTTAGCTTCTAAAGATGGAAGTAATTCATCAGCCATCTTTTTTCCTAATTTTCGATAAGTACTATTTAGCTGTTTCTGTTGTTTTTTCTTTTCTTCTTTTTCAATTTTATCTTTTTGTTTTTTTTTAGATAAAGCTTTTGCCGTTTTTTTTCTTACCTCTTTAACATCAATCATATGTTACCTCCTTTTCTTATCTTATTAAATTATCAATGTGCTTTTCAATTTCAGTTACTAATTCTATAATAATTCCTAATTTATGTCAATAATTAACGTTATACAATTAAAAAAGTTTTTGTAATTTTTTTAAATTACCCTTTATTTACGCATTTTATTGACAAAATATGTTTTTATAATATAATATAAATGTTGACGAATTATGTCGTCATCTATTCATAAAAGACTCCACTATGCAAATAAAAGATTTTCTGAAAAAATTTGATCTTGAAGGAAAAAAAGCAAATATTTATTTAGCTGTTTTAGAATTAGGTAGCGGAACAGTTATTGAAATCGCCAAAAAATCAGAAGTGAAGAGAACGACTTGTTATGACATTTTAGTTAATCTAAAAAAAGAAAATTTCATTTATGAGACTTTTAAAGAAAAAAGGCGTTTTTTTGTAGCAGAAAATCCAGAAAAAATAAAGAAAGAAGTAATTGAAAAAGAGAGAATACTCGATGAAATGTTGCCTATATTAAAATCCATGTATAATATTAAAGGAATAAGACCAAAAATTAGATTTTATGAAGGAAAAAACGGTCTTAGGGAAGTTTATACGGATACACTAAGTTACTCCGGAGAAATGTTAGCATTCGCCTCAGAAGACGTAGTAAATGTTTTGGGAATCGATTGGACAAATGATTATCTTAAAAAAAGAATAGAAAAAGGTTTACGAGTACGTGCAATTATGACTAAAACTGGAATAATTGAGAAAAACTTTTTCGACAAAGACCAAAAACAGTTACGTACATCAAAATTAATTGATGCTAAAAAATATCCCTTTTCTGTTGAAATTAATATTTATGGTCATCAAAAAGTTGCCTTAATGTCTTCGAGAGAAGAGATAGGAATTATTATTGAAGGAGCAGAAATCCATAAAACACTAAGAACAATTTTTGAACTTTTGTGGGATAATTTGCCCAAAGTAAAAATAAAAAGTTATTAATATTTTATTAAAATAAAA
The DNA here is from genome assembly GCA_964421125.1 of uncultured Bdellovibrionales bacterium. Taxonomy (GTDB): domain Bacteria; phylum Patescibacteriota; class Minisyncoccia; order Moranbacterales; family DUUL01; genus UBA2193. The sequence continues at coordinate 49,468 of CAYQVD010000004.1, read as the reverse complement.
ATGGCATCAAAAGTTTTTTCAGCAACTACATTTGGAATGGAAGGAAAAATAATTGAAGTGGAAGTGGACACATCACCGGGACAACCGGTTTTTAATATTGTTGGACTTCCTGACACCGCTGTCAAAGAAGCAAAAGATCGAGTTTCCAGCGCTATTAAAAATTCCGATCTTCGTCCACCTCATTTTTTCGGAAGAATCACCGTTAATCTTGCTCCAGCTGACCTTAAAAAAGAAGGACCAGCTTTTGATCTGCCAATCGCTATTGGTTTTTTGTTAGCATCAGAACAACTTTCAAAAATTCCAAAAGATTCTGTCTTTTTAGGAGAACTTGCTCTTAACGGAGACCTTCGAAGAATTAAAGGTGTTCTCCCAATTACGCTTTCATTGAAAGATAAAGGAATAAAAAACATATTCCTCCCTGCTGAAGTTGCAGAAGAAGCAAATTTTGTAGAAGAAATTAATATAATCCCAATAAAAAGTCTAAAGCATATCTTTGAAATACTGGATGGAAAAATTCCTATCAAACCTCTTAAGAAAAAAAGTTTTTCTCAAGAAAATCTAAAACCTATTGATAATCCTTTTGATTTTTGTTTTATAAAAGGTCAAGAACATGCAAAAAGAGCCTTGGAGATCGCTGTGGCCGGTGGCCATAATATTATTCTTTCCGGACCTCCAGGGTCAGGAAAAACAATGTTAGCAAAATCTGTTTGTTCAATTATGTCACCAATGACAAAAGAAGAATCATTCGAAGTCACTAAACTCTATTCAATCGCTGGACTCACCAATGCAGAAAAACCATTAATCTTCAATCGCCCTTTCAGAAGTCCGCATCACAGTGCCTCAGCAGTTTCACTAGTCGGGGGTGGATCATTCCCGAAACCAGGAGAGATCTCACTAGCCAACAGAGGTGTTTTATTTTTAGATGAATTTCCAGAATTTTCTCGAGAAGTAATTGAAAATCTTCGTCAACCACTTGAAGACGGAAAAGTTTCAATTGCACGAGCCCAAGGAAGCCTCACTTTTCCTGCTAATTTCATTCTAATTGCCGCTATGAATCCATGCCCATGTGGAAATGCTTCCAGCCCTCAAAAACAATGCACTTGCACTCCAGTCCAAATATCTCGTTATAAAAGAAAAATATCCGGACCAATTATGGACCGAATTGATCTTCACATCGAAGTTCCATTAATAAAATTTGAAAAACTTTCTCAAGATGAATTATCAGAAAAAAGTGAAAATGCTCGCCAAAGAATTCTTGAAACAAGAGAAATTCAACTCCAAAGATTTAATAATTCTTCTGTTTTATTAAACTCAGAAATGGAAAATAAGCATATTCGAGAGTTTTGCAAAATTGGAATTGAAGAAAAAAATCTACTGCGTAATGCAATAGACAAAATGAATCTTTCCCCTCGTGCCTATCATCGTCTTCTAAAAGTCGCCAGAACAATTGCTGATTTAGAAAAATCAGAAAACATTCAAGTCCCCCACCTCGCCGAAGCCATCCAATATCGCTTCCGGGAAGAAAATTAAAAAAACTAAATAATTTATCTCTAATAAAATACTAAAAAATAAAACGGGTTACTAAATAAAAATAAAATCGCCTTAAGGCGATTTTATTTATCATTAATTTTGATATTTGATTTTTAAGTTTTGATTTTTTTAATATATATAGCCTTTAATCACAGAACTCTTTGTTGAAAGTGTTCGTGAACTAATTTTTCCAAATCCTTTATAATTCATCTCAGAAATTGTAATCGAACTTCCTTTAATTTTTTCTACAATAGCAACATGACCATACCAACTCTCATTGGTCACAAGAATTGCTCCCTTCTTTGGTTTCTTGCCAGTTTTCGCTCCATATGCTCTAGCGTTATAAAGCCAAGTACCTGCATTCCCACCCCATGGAACATATTTTTTAGAAGCTACATACCAAGTACAATATCCATAAGGAAAAGAGTGTCCACCTTTTGGATTCTTATCAATAACAGAAGGTCCTCTACTGGAATCACTTGTAACATCAGAACTATAATAATCTCTTTGTTGAATTACTGGAACCGGTTCATCTTTTTCTCCACCAGGAATTATTATCTCCTCACCAACCTTAAGTGCTCCATCTGCTGGAAGTTCGTTAAAGGCAATAATTCTTTTTTCATCTGCTTCGTATTCCTTGGCGATTGCTTTAATATTATCACCACTTTTAACAATATGCTTCAATCCAGTAATAGGCAGAACAAAAATCTTATCTCCCGGCTTAATCATGTCAGGATCATCAATATCATTCGCCCACAAAAGAGTATTAGTTGTAACTTCAAAGTCATCAGCAATCGTACTCACTGTATCCCCTTTTTGAACTTCATAAACAGCTACATCAGCTCCCTCGCTCAATAATTTCTTAGCATCCGGCGCAGCAGAAGCTGTTAAAACCTGATGTTGCATTTGATTTTGATTTAAATTTCCATCCTTAATTATTAAATCGGAAATATCTTCTTGATCACTTGAATCAGCTAGAACAAGCGACGCCATTGTTAAATTAATTTGATGAGTTTGACTTTCCACTCGATGTTGAATCTTACTCATATTATTTGTTGAATCACTGAAGTAATCAAATAAAAAACTATTATGATCTTTTTCTATATTTATATTTCCAGCAATAACTAAAATAGAAACAACCACAACAACTAAAACTGCTGAATTTTTTCTAAAAAAATCCAACAAAACTTTGGTCTTGTTGCGCTTAATAATCGCTATTATTTTTTTCTCTACTCTTAAAAGAAATCCAATAACTATCTGATAAAAATCAGTAGCTTTTTCTTTTATTATCCTTCCCCTTTTTTTTTCTTCAGTTTTTTCGAATTTTTTAAAATTAAAGCGTTTAATGGCTTTATTTCCTTCTTTAATTACCAATCTATAGAGAGAACTCCCTAGAAGAAAACTCTCATCAATCGACAATCATATTGAATAATAAATCGAATCATAAAACAGAGATAATCATAGCAATCTAGTCAATTTTTGTCAATATTTTATCAGCTCTTTGCGAAAAGCCTGAATTTATGGTAAAAAGAGTGTATCATAAAAAATATCATTTTTCAATGAATAATTTACAAAAATTAAAGACTGATTTCCTAGAATATTTAGAAGTAGATAAAAATCGTTCTCCAAAAACAATTGAAAACTATGATCGCTATCTTTTAAAATTTTTAAAATGGTCAAAACTAAAAAATCCAGAAGAAATCACAGAAGAAATTGTTCATAAATTCAGAGTTTCTTTAAGCCGTCAAAAGGGACCTCATAAAAAATTAATCACTCACAGAACTCAAAATTATTACATTATCGCACTAAGAGGTTTTTTGGGGTATCTTACTAAAAAAAATATTAAATCACTTGCTCCAGAAAAAATTGAACTAGCAAAAACGAAAGACCGTGTAATTGATTTTCTCACTATTGAAGAAGTTCGAGAAATAATCAAATCTGCCGACGGAGAAGCCCTGGCTCAAAAAAGAGATAAAGCCATTCTAATTCTCTTGTTTTCTTCTGGACTTCGAATTTCTGAATTAACAAGGTTAAACCGTGATCAAATTAATTTAAAAAAGAGAGAATTTTCCGTGATAGGAAAAGGCTCAAAAATTAGAATTGTTTTTATTTCAGAAGAGGCTCGAGACATCATTCAGAAATATCTCGAAAAAAGAACCGATGTTGACCCCGCTCTTTTTGTTAGAATCGTTAAAAATCCCGGCGAGCACTCAAACTTGCGTCTCACTCCTCGATCAATACAAAGAATGATAAAAAAATACACCGCCAAAGCCGGTATTCTCAAAAAGGTTACCCCTCACGTTCTTCGTCACAGCTTCGCCACAAATCTTCTTCAAAATGGCGCTGACATTCGAAGCGTTCAATCCCTGCTTGGCCACAGCTCCATCAGCACTACCCAAATCTACACCCATGTCACCAATGAAAAACTAAAAGAAGTTTATGAAAAATATTCTAAGAGAAAATAAACTTGAAATATACAAAAACGCCTTCAAAAAAGGCGTTTTTTCATTTGTGGGTGATAGAGGATTTGAACCACTGACCTCTTGCGTGTCGAGCAAGCGCTCTAACCAACTGAGCTAATCACCCTTTTTAGTTTTTAGCTTATAGTTATTAGTTTTTAGAAAAGATTCTTTCAATACAAAAACATTAACTAAACTAAAACTAATACTATATTAAATAATTCTTTTTTTCAAGACTTTCCACGAAAAATAAAAGAGCCAAGTTTGTATGATAACAAACTTGGCTCGGTTTTTTAGTTAGCAAATTTTCTAGACAGACTTGCTTTCACCTTTTATTTCATCCGAAATTTTTTCTTTCCCTCCTTTAAATATTTAATTTTAAAAGCCTTGTTTCCTGAAAGCTTTCGTACTTTCTGGTTAATTGCCTTCATAAAAGGAATGTTTCCACAAGCTCGATGATTATTTTCATCAGAAGCCCAAAGAAAAATTGAATAATTAGGAGCACTTTCAATTTCCCAATAAATAGCCATTAACACTTCCCTGGCTTCTTGAGTGATATATTGCCACCCTCCATAGTCACTTCGTCTTTGAAGAAAAGGAGTTGCCTTCACTAACAACCAAAACTTCTTTTCTCCTTTTTCTTCAGAAATAATCTCGATCATTTTTTCAATAGCATAGGAATTAACATTCCCATTCTCATAAAGATCCATTTTCAAAAACCTGATACACTCATCAAAAGAAGCTTCATCAAAGACTTGATTCCACTCCTTATCACCTAACATTGCTTTTCTAATGTTCATATAAAATCTTGGGCTAATTCTGTGATAAAGCATGTTATGTTTTGCATCTTTGATAGCAACAAATCTTTCTACTTTATTTATTTTTCCAAACATTTCCCCTCTCCCTTATCTTCAATTTTCAACGAACTATCTTCCTCTTCTTACAATAAAGCTATTTCATCGTAATAAATTAGTATACAACAAAATGACCCATTTGGCAATAGTTATGTCAAACAAGCCTATTTAAAAGTTTAGGAAGATATTGGAAACGCTTTATCTATAGACAAATTTAGCAATATATGCTATACTAGTAATAACGACGCAAAAAGCGTTATTTTTAACAAAAACCATGCTTATTCAAAAACTTATTGATGCAGGGCTAGAAGAAAAAGAAGCTAAAGTCTATTTAGCGATCATGGAACTTGGTGAAGCCAGTATTGCTAAAATTGTCCAAAAATCAGGAATCAAGCGTTCTACTGTCTATGATGTCCTTGAAAACCTTAAGAAAAAAGGAATAATAAGCCAAACAAACCGCGGGAAAAAGCCGATTTTCCTAGCAGAAAACCCCCAAAAACTCATTGAGTCACTGGAGACTAAAAAAAAGACGCTTGAAGAAACCATGCCTGAACTGCTCTCAATAATGAACTTACTTGATAAAAAGCCAAAAATAAGGTATTTCGAGGGATTAACTGGAGTTAAAGAAGTTTTTGAGGACACATTACGCTATAGTAACCAGGAAATCCTGACTTGGTATCCTTATCCATACATTAATCTTGGTGAAGAATACTTCTGGAAACATTACTTGCCCGAAAGAATTAATAAAAAAATTTGGGCCAGAGCTATTGTCCCTGACTCCCCCGAAAACAGAGTCTTTGCTCAAGATATAAAAGAAAAAGGAATCACTAAAACAAAATTTTCCGCAGATAATGCCTTTTCTGGACTTGATTTAGAAATAAAAATTTACGGGAAGACAAAACTAGGAATAATTTCATACAAAGAAGACTTGGGGATTATCATTGAAAGTTCAAAAATTTTTGAAGGAATTAAGTCTATCTTTGAAGTGATGTGGAATCTTCTACCAGAAACCAAGAATTTCCAAGAAAAAGATTTGCAAAATACGACCGATAAGATAGAATAAACTAAGATAAACACAAAGATAAAATAGTTATTTTTTGAACATAATGATATCAAGAAATGAGGCCTAAAGTTACCAGGATTAAATTCAGTGAAAATAAATAAATATTTTATCTTTGTACACATTTAGTACTCATGAGTAACTATTAGAATATTAAGCAAAAACAATGGAAAATTCAAATATTATATATATTCTAGCAGGAGGAATTGTAATTCTTTTATTTTGGGTAATTTTTCTGCAAATCAAAATATCTCAACTTCAAAAGAAACAAACAATTCTTTTCAAGGGAAAAAACGGAAAAGATCTTGAAAAAATCGTCTTATCAAATAACCAAAAAACTGAAAAACTAGACGAGGAGGTTCATGATCTCTATGAAATTACTTCTAAAATTCAATCCCTTGCCCTTAAGGGAATTCATAAAACCGGCTTTATTCGATTTAATCCCTTTCGAGACATCGGAGGAGATCAAAGTTTTTCATTAGCACTCTTAGACGGAGACGACAACGGAGTCGTTATTTCATCCCTTTATTCAAGAGATGGGGTTAGAATTTATTCAAAATCAATCCAAAAAGGAGCATCTGCTAAATATCCTTTAACTGAAGAGGAAAAACAAGCGATAAAAACAGCTTCTATAGATAAAAATAACCAGAAGATTAAAAAGAATCTTTAATAGTCACAAAATATCTCTTACCTCTCTGTTTACTACCCCTTTAAAAGTAGAATTGAAATTAAGTATGTTTATTTTTGAACGTAATGATATTAAAAAGAAAGACTCAAGAGTCATAAAACCCCCTAGAAAACCACTAATTTATTATAAAAGAAAGATAAATTCAGTGAAAAAATAAATATACTTAATTTTAATTCTATCAAATTTCACTACTTCCGTTCAAGTACATTAAAATTTCCCGTAATTAGGGACTTTTTTTGACTTTAGACTGATAACCTGATATAAAGAAGAGTAATTAAATAAACTTTATATGACAGAAGAACAAGTAGAAAAAAAGCCAGTTTCTCTTCCATCTCAACTAACAGTTAAGGAACTTTCAGATAGATTAGACTTGGGAATTGCCGAAGTATTGAAAAAATTAATGGAAAACGGGATAATCGCAAATCTTAATGATACGATTGATTTTGAAACTGCTTATATTATCAGCGAAGAACTTGGATTTATTGCAGAACAAGAAGTTATACAAGAAAACAGTGAGATCTTTACAATAGAAAACCTTAAAAAAGAATTACAGGAAGAAGCAAAAGAAGAAGATCTTACCTTCCGACCACCAATTGTGACCATTCTTGGTCATGTTGATCATGGGAAAACAACTCTGCTAGATACGCTCAGAAAGGCCCACATTGCCGAAGGAGAATCGGGAGGAATCACTCAGCACATCAATGCTTATCAAGTAAAGAAAAAAGATCGCTTAATAACATTCATTGACACTCCTGGGCATGAAGCCTTTCAGGCAATGAGACAAAGAGGAGCAGCTATTGCTGATATTACCATTCTTGTTGTTGCAGCAGATGATGGAGTAAAACCACAAACAAAAGAAGTTGTTAAGTTTTTAACTGAAAATAAAATTCCTACAGTTGTAGCAATAAATAAAATCGACAAACCAGAGGCTAATGCTAACCGAGTTAAACAAGAATTAGCTGAAATAGGATTACTTGTTGAAGGATACGGAGGAGATACACCTTTTAATGAAATCTCTGCTAAAAATGACACGGGACTTGATGAACTTTTAGATACACTTCTCCTAGTTTCAGATATTCACGATTTTAAATCTGATGCAAAAAAAGGAGCTATTGGAATCGTATTAGAGTCTCACAAAGATCCTCAGCGCGGTCCAGTTGCAACAATTTTAATAAAAACCGGAACGCTAAAGGTTGGAGATGATATCATTATTGGAAAAATTATTGGACGAGCAAGAAGCATGGAAGATTATACTGGCAAAACAATTAAAGAAGCTGGTCCGTCTACTCCAGTAACAATAATAGGACTTCCAAAGTCCCCTGAAAGCAATGATGTCTTTAGAGTGGAAACCAACAAAGCAGAATTAAAAAGAAAAATAAAGCAATTTCAAGGAATTGATAATGATTCACTTGTTGGATTGATGAATTTAAGTTCAAAGCAACTTATTAGAAATATTGATGAAACCAAAAAGACAAAGCTATCAATAGTCCTCAAAACAGATGTCCAAGGATCACTTGAAGCAGTTGTCCAAATACTACAATCCCTACCTTCAGACGAAATTCAAATTGACATTGTTAAAAATGGAGTTGGGTTCATCACTGAATCAGATATCAAGGCTGCTCAATCAGGAACAGCTCTTGTTTATGGATTTAATGTTTTCCCAACATCTATTGCAACAAGAATAGCCCAAGATAGCAATGTAAAAGTAAAATCATATAATGTTATCTATGAACTTGTTGAAGATATTAAAAATGAAATGTCAGAATTACTTGAGCCTGAAATAAAAAGAACTGACCTTGGAAGAATGAAAGTTTTAGCAATTTTCAAGAGTGGAAAAGGTCAAATGATTATTGGAGGAAAAGTTAATGATGGGAAAATTATAAAAGGAGAAAAAATGGAAATCCTTCGCGAAAAAATTCATATTGGAGTAGGAGAACTTGTTCAACTTCAACAAAACAAAGAAGAGGTCGCAGAAGTAAAATCTGGACTAGAATGCGGAATTACTTTTAATGGAAAAGAAAAAATAGAAGTCGGAGACTCCCTTCTTTGCTACAAAGAAGAAGAAATTAAAAGAAAAATTTAACAATACACAGCACTTTAATATACAAAAAAGCTTATTCATATGAATAAGCTTTTTGTTTTTTTATAACAACTCCCTTAAATTTATCTCTAATATTATGAAATGTAGAATCTTTATTTTTTGAACGTAATGATATTAAAAAGAAAGACTTTGAATTAGCAAAAATAAATTCAGTGAAAAAAATAAAGATTCTACATTCTCAACTCCTCTCACTCACTTAGTAGTCCATAATCAAAAGAAAATAAACATTTTATCTTGTCCACTCTCTAAGAAATATCTAATTTAAAAAAATCAATTGCATTTTGATCAGCTTGTTGTTCAACCTTCTCTGCGCTTATTTTTTTTACTTCTGCTATTTTTTCAATAACATATCGAACAAATTTTGGCTCATTTCTTTTTCCTCTTTGTGGAACAGGCGCAAGAAAAGGACAATCGGTTTCTGTCATAATTTTTTCTATTGGAATCATTTTTAAAGACTCTAATAAAAAATTGTCATCTTTAACAAATGTAATATTCCCTGTAAAAGAAAACATTAAATTTTTAAGCTCAGAAAACCTTTTAGTATGCTCTGGCTCCCCGCAATAACAATGTAAAACTTTTGAAATTTCTAGATATTCTTCTTTGGATAGAATCTCAAACATATCAGCATAAGCGTCCCGACAATGCACCACTACCGGTAGACTTAACTCTTTAGCTAATTTTAATTGAATCTCAAAAAGCTCTTTTTGTTTTTGATGTTCTGATTCTTTTTTCGAATGAAAATAATCCAAACCAATTTCACCAATTGCAACAACTTTATCATTTTCCTTGATAACTTTTTTAAGATACTTTTCGATATCATCAAAATTCTCAAGATTTTCAATTTCTTCTGGATGAAAACCAACTGAAACAAACACGTTTTTATATTCTTTAGAAATTTCAATTGTTTTTTGAATTCGCTCTTCATTAACACCAATACTTACAATTGCCCTCCCGTTATCTTTAAAGAAATTTTCAATAACATCATCTCGATCTTCATTAAAATTCTCAAAATCCAAATGTGTATGTGTATCTATCATTTATTTTTTATTAAAAATCTTAATTTATAAATCTAAATTAATTAACAATCAAATTTGTTGGATATGATGATGGAGTGGTGTCAGAATCAGGAAGCTCGTTCCAGACTTCCAAGTCATCCACCTATTCATTTGCGATTCCTGGTTTTTCTCCAGCAGGAGGGCAATTAGCAGGAAAAGAAAATTTAACCAAGTCATCTCCAGGTTCATCTGAATCTCTTATATAGCAACTGCCGATGCTACTTGATAATATATTCCCATCAATTTTTGCCCAACAGGTTCCGCTATTTATTGGGGAATGAACGACTGTCGCAAAATTATCGACACCTAGCCCATTATTTAGCATGGATTCACCATCTTCAAATTCACCTGTAACCGAAAGAAGCTGAAATGTTCCCATAGCATCACCTCCCGCAAAGCTTCCTGATGTGACATCTATGTTTTGAATATATCCTCTAGCACCTGAGGTCATTCCTTGAATATAATTGCCATGGAATCCATCTGATACCTCAGGTTCTACATTGCCATTACTAAAATACATAACAGGGACTTCTGTACTTGTCCAATCCAAATACACTTCATATGTGTGCCATTGGTCATCATCAAGTGAGTCTGAATAATCATAATGTGCGTAATGAGAGAGAGTTGCCTCATAAGGTGTTTGAGGACTAACAGTTACATGGAAACTATTAGGTCCACCGATGTTTATTACATATACAAAATCACCCTGATTCTGATAATTGATATATAATAATTTATGCTGAGAACCTGCACTCCAATCAATATCTTCTTCGAATTTTTGTTGCCATTTGAAATATGCTTGGGTTTCTCCATCCATCGCGTCTGCTAGATTGAAGTTTTCAGTGTTTCCATATCCCAGTCCAGTTAAACCTATAGTTGTTGCATGATAATACGGTCTATGAAAATCTTTATTAAAAGAATATTCTCCGCTATAAGCATCTGTTGATCTAAAATTGTGTGCCTGAAAACTGCCGTACCACTCTGCATACGATGTTGAATAATATTTATTGTGAACCCATGTATATTCTCCTGTTTCTTCTCCGGTGTCAGGATTAAGCATTTCTTCCCAGACCCAGTCTTCGTAGTCGTCACAAAATATCATTCCGTCTGGATACGGATCAGGACAAACCGCATTAGAACTTTTCACCAACCCAAAAAAACTAAAAAATATTATTAGAATGAGAATTGTTTTGAATTGTTTTGTCTGTCGTAGTCTTAGTAAAAACAAGTTTTGTCTTTTTCTATTTTGTTTTTTCATTTTAAATTTTATTTCGTAATGACGTACGTACTTACGTCCGTCCTTACGACTACTAGTTACAGGAACTGTTTCAAGTAAAATGAATGTTTATTAATTTTTCACTACAAATCGAGGAAATAAATTTACTTTTTCTTTATCCTTTAAGCTTTTTTGAATTTTTTCTGAAGTTTCTGGCATAAAAGGTTTTATCATTAGAGCAATTTCATATAAAACATTTATTAATTCTGTCATTTCTTTTTCAAAAAGCTCGATATCAGTCTTTATCAACTCCCAAGGCTTTGTTTTTTCAATTTTTCCGTCTAAATAAGCAATTCTAATTCTAATTGAAGTAAGAATATTTTCTAATTTCCCTTCTTCTAATAATTTGATGATCTCATCTTTAGATTGATCTTTTATTCTCAATAAAACATCTTCTTCATTAAGAAGATTGTTCTCAGTTTTTTGATACAAAGTTACAATTCTAGAAACTAGATTTCCAATACCATTTGCAAGATCTGCATTATATTTTTCAGTTAACTTTTCCCAGCTCGTATCAGAATCCTCTCCAAAACTCCCAATTGAAACTAGTAAATATCTCGTAGCATCCGTTCCAAATTTCTCAATCATATCAGTAGGATCTATTACATTTCCAATTGATTTACTCATCTTTTTACCATCTACATTCACAAAGCCATTTACATAAATCTTTTTAGACTCAGGTAAATCGGCCGCCATCAACATTGCCTGCCACATTGCAGTTTGTTGACGAAGATTATCTTTTCCACAGAATTGAGTTGCTGGCCACCATTTCTCAAAATTTTCTTGATCCTGAGGCCAATCAATTGTTGAAATATAATTTACCAATGCATCAAACCAAACATACATAACCTGACCTGAATCTCCTGGAACCTCAATTCCCCAAGGCATCTTTTCTTTCACACGAGAAATACTAAAATCCTTAAGTCCTCCTTCAACAAAAGAAATAATCTCTCTAAATCTCTTTTCTGGTTTAACAAAATCAGGATTTTCTTTATAAAAATCCAATAATTTTTTTTCAAATGCTGAAAATTTAAAGAAGTAGTTTTCTTCTTCAATAATTTCTATCTCCTGACCTGGATGATCCGGACAAAATCCATCAACTAACTCAGAATCAGTTTTCTCCAACTCACAACCAACACAATATTTAACTTTATATTCCTTTTTGTAAATATACCCATTATCATCACATCTTTCCCAAAATTCCTGAACTGCTTTAGTGTGTTTTTCATCAGACGTTCTAATAAATGCATCACATTTCATATTGAGACTTTCAGCTAGATTAATAAAGTACTGTGATTGAATTCTTCCATAGTCCTTAACATCTAAGCCCTCTTCTTGAGCCTTTCGATAAATCTTTAGGCCATGCTCATCTGTTCCTGTATTTAAAAAAGTCTCAAATCCCCTTTCTTGATAAAAACGACAAAAAACATCCGTTTGGACGAATTCTCTTGCATGCCCAATGTGAGGATGAGCATTTACATATGGCAATGTGGTAGTAAAATATCTTCTTTTCTTCATAAAATTATTTTCCCTTTTTACACGTTCTCTTCTTTTCCTAGTAAATCTCCCTCTTCTTTCAATTCCTCCACAACCTTATCCTGAGAAGTGTAGAACTTAGTCAACGAAAAGACAAGCAATGAAGAAAGAACAATCCCAATGAGATTAAAAACGAAAACCATTAGGGAATTATAAAACACTTGAAATTCAAACATTCGTAAGGCAATTGCACTCATTGAAAGAGGTGGAATCAACGCTACAGCAATAACTGTTCCTGCAAGATATTGTCGAAGTTCATGTCTAATCATAGAAAGAGAAGCTGCTATACCTGCTACAAGAGCAATTATTAGTGTTTCTGTAGACACCTTAATTCGAAGCAACATTTCATGATTAAATTCCGCTGGTTTATCCAACATTAGAGAGATTAAAAAAGAAAATCCTATCGCGAGAACAACTGCCTTTAAAATCACATTTAATGATCGATATATCAATTTAAAATCTCCCATCCCCACTCCCAGGGAAATAGCTAATATTGAAGAAAGCATTGGAGCCACCAACATTGCTCCAATTATTATTGCTGCATTATTTGTCATAATCCCTAAAGTACAAATAATCGCAGAAATTGTTGTCATAACGAAAAAACTCTTTCGCGGACAAGAGGCTTCAATAATAGTCTCAACCGCATCATCTTTTTGTTTTTTTGTTACATCAGAAAAAAGAGTGTCGTGATTTATTTTTATCTTTATCTTCTTTTTTGGCATAATTTTTAATTAAATTATTTTTTTTATTTTAACATGTATTCTTTTTTTTCTCAATATAAATATATATTATTTGAAAATAAGCTAGTTTACTAGTAAACTAATATATAGGAATAAATAATACAATTTTCATGATATCTATTATTACAGTCAACTACAATAGCAAAAACTATTTGGAAAAACTTATCACTTCTATTAAAAAACATCTCGATACAAATAAAATCGAATTAATCATTGTAAATAACGATAAAAAGAGACTTAAAATAGATAATCATTTGGTTCGAACTAATATTATCCATAAAGGGGAAAATATTGGATTCGGGGCAGCTAGTAATGTCGGCGCTCATAATGCCAAAAAAGAATGGCTTCTATTTGTTAATCCTGATCTTGAATTTATTGATAATTCACTAGAAAAAGCAATTAAATTTCTTCAAAAAAATAAAAAAATTGCTACAATAGGACCACAAATAATTCAAAATTCTACAAAAAGAGCTCAACCCTGGACTAGTGGCAAAAAAACCTCTCTTTCACAAATTCTTTTTCGCAACACAATTAAAAAATCTTGGAATAAAAAAAACCCCGTCAGCGTCGACTGGGTTTCTGGAACAACACTTTTAATTTCAAGAAAACAATTTATTAAAGTAGGAGGATTTGATGAAACCTTTTTTATGTATTTTGAAGATCAAGATCTTTGTTTAAGAATTAAAGAACAGAATAAAAAAATTCTTTTTTATCCTGATTTCAAAGTTCTTCATCACGACGGAAAAAGCTGGAATAATAAAAAAGGTCAGAAAAATCACTATTATAAGTCACAAGATCTTTTTTTTCAAAAACATCATAATTTATTTCAACAATATTTATTAAGAATAATCAGAAAAATCACTAAAGGCCATTAATAAAATGAGAATATCTAAAATAATCTTTCTAGTTACTATAGTCGTTCTTCCCTTTAGCTTTGCCATTAATCCTGTTTCCGGGATTGATCTAAGTCTAATTAGAGTTATTATTCCTATTCTTTTTTTAATTTGGATAGGAGAATCCTTCTTTTATAAAAAAATATTTATTGATACTAGACCTCGATTTTTATTCCTTATTCTTTTTTTAACACTTATTTTCCTTTCTATTTTCTGGGCTACAGAACAACAAAGGGCTTGGAGAAAAATTCTTTTTATTTTTTCCATCTTTCCAGTTTATCTTGTAGCTTTTGATTTATTTAAAAAAAATCTCTCAAAAAACGCTTTTTTAAAAATAATTCTAGCAACAAGTCTTGTTCAGGCAATTCTAGGAATATTTCAATTTTTATTACAATTTATCGTTGGAATAAGTACCTCACTAAATCTATGGCAAGTAAACAGTCGATTCTTTCTGGGGAAAAATTTTGCAGAAACCGTTCATCAATATTCTAGCTGGCTAGTAAATATAAATGGGGAAACAATACTAAGAGCTTTTGGAACATTTCCTGATCCTCATCTTTTCAGTCTTTTTATCGCACTTTCCATACCAGTCTCTTGGTACTTCTTTAAAAAAACAAAAAACAAAATCTACCTAATAATTGCTCTTTTTCAGTTAATCGCTATTATGTTAAGCTTTAGTAGATCTAGTTACCTAGCAGTACTTATATTTTTAATAATCCTCGGGATAACAGAATTAAGCCAAGCAATTAAGCAAAAGAAAAATATTTGGATTTATTTGTTTGGATTATTTTTAATATTAGCTATAATCATAACACCCAATCCTGTTTCCAAAAGATTTAACTCTTCTTTCAATTTAAACGAAGGGTCAAATCAAGGAAGACTTGAGATGTGGGGAAAATCAATAGATCTAATTAAAAAACATCCTTGGAATGGAGTTGGTATTGGAAATTTTTCCTATCACATCAAACCATCATCATCCTTTCGTGAACCAATTTATGCTCATAATCTCTTTCTTGATTTCGGCTCAGAAATTGGCATTTTATCAATAATTCTATTATTATTAATTTTTGTTGCAGTTTTTTCACATTCCTCTCTTCACAAAAAAAATAATGCTTCTAATTTAAATAATATAATCATCTCTTTTTTTATTATACTCTTTATTTTTTCCCTTTTTGAAACACCTTTTTATTCTATAAGAATTTTCCCCTTAATTTTAATTTTTCTTGCCATTCCTAATGAAAAATCTTAATTTAAAAATCTTTTTTTACCTCCCCTTTTTACTTTCTTTCGCTTTTTTATGGCGTATTTCAATTTTTAAAAATGCCAGCATTAACTTTCTTGATATCCTTCTGATAGGAACTATTATTGCTAGTCTTTATGTTTTAATAATAAAAAAATGGACCACTGATTTTTGGAATTATTGGACAAAAAAACATTTATTAATTCTCATATTTTTAGTATTATTTATATTTAGTGCAATTATTGCATGGATTATTAATTTATCAGCCTCCGACTGGACAAATAGTCTTGGACTCATAAAAAGCTTTATAATACTACCAATCATTTTTTCAATATTTACCTCTTTTTTTATCAGCAAAGCATTCATTAAAAGTTTCGACCTTTGGAAAAGTTTTCTTATCTCCACGGGCATTATTTCAATTCTTGGAATGATAACTATTATTACAAATAACCTCACTTTTGACAAAAGACTATCTCTCTTTTATGATTCACCAAATCACCTTGCAATGGTTCTATCACCAGCAATAATAATTGGAATTTGGATGTTATTTTACAAAAAATCCTTGAATAAAAAATTTCTATCGGAAAAAGAATCTTTCTGTTTGATAATACTAATCCTTATTTTTTTAATAATAAGTTTTATTTTTACAAAATCATTTGGAGCAATCATTGCAATATTAATATCAATAATTTTTTTATACCTATTAAGAAAAAAAAGCTTTATTTTAACCAAAGCATTAAAAATTTTTATTTTATTATTAATCTTTACTTCCACACTAATAATATTAAACACTTCTTTTTTTACCAATAAATTAGCCTACATTCCCTCTCTTCAAACATCCTCTTTTGATTCCAGAATTGCAATCTACCAATCTAGTGAAAAAATCGCTAAAAATAATTCCCCATGGGGAATCGGTCCTGGAAATTTCCAATTTTTTTACTTAAATAATCAAAAATATTTCGATCCCTATCCACAATGGGCAGTCCCTCACGCCCATAATAATTTTCTTCATATTTATCTTGAGCTTGGAGTTATCGCTTTTATCTCTTTTTTTATCTTAGTTATTATAAAACTATTTTCAAATAAACAACAAAAAAAGCCAGAAATACTCTTGGCTTTTACTATATTAATTTATTTCCTTATCCACGGAATTTTCGACACAACAATTTGGCACAACGATACTACTCTTTTGTTTTGGTTTATACTTCTACTTTTCTAGTTTTCTAGTTTTCTAGTTTTCTAGTTTAATTCTAAATAAATTATTAGTTTTTTTATCTACAAAAAACAGAATCTTTTCATCTTTATCCATAAACAAAGAAGTTGCATCAACATTTTCATTTATTTCATTTAACTCAAGAATTCTTTTTTGTTCTCCCTTAACAGTATCTATTTTCCAAAAAGTATCTGATGAAGATATTTTTCCAGACTCCCAGTCGTCAGGAAGAACAACTTCTGTATCACTATAAGTAAGATTAGCACAATAAATACCGATTGAATCACTTAGCCAAACGCACTTATCTACTAATCCTGGAAAATTCAATTCTGAAACACTTTCATCATTAATATTTAAAATAGCTAAGCTAGTTTTTCCGCTATCTTTTGTATAAGAAAAAAGAAGTTTTTCTCCATTTGGTGACCATCGATAATCTGCTCCCTTATACTTCTTTTCAATTTCTCTTTTCTCCTTTTTTAATAAATCCACAATAAAAAGCTGTGTTTCCTGAGAAGCTTTCGGCAAAGAAAAAAGAGCCACTTTTTTATCTTTTGAATTTACTTCTATTTCAGCATAACGAAAAGGAATTTCTGTAATCTCTTCCCAACTTGCCCCACTTGAATCAGCAATATTTAATGATCGCTTCTGAGAATTTGAGTCATAAAACTTATAAATAACCTGGTCTTTTTTACTTCCCCAAATAAGATTATCTGCATCTGACTTAAAAGGTTTTGCGTCTAAACTGCTAATATCAAAAATGTAATATTTATCAGCATCTTTGATAATTGCCTGATTATTATCTGAAGACCATTTTATTTCTTCCAACACATTAAATGGATAGGCACCTATTGATGACTTTACAGTACCTTTCAAGTTTGATAAAAGAAAATTACCTTGATTAAAGTATAAAATTTTATTACCAGAAACATCCATTAAGGGAGTTACTACCTCCTCTTTAATAACTCTCTCTATCTTTTTATCAAGACTATTTTCTTTATTGCTTAATACGCTTAAATCATCCTTTGTTTTATTCTCATGAATAATAGGCTTCTCTTGAAACAAAAAAAACTGAACAAATAAATAAATCCCAGCAATTAAAAAAAGAATAGAAGAAATAATAAAAATTTTTTTTGTCATAAATTAAAACTAGTATAAAATATTTCTCATTTTTTATTAATCTTTTTTATAAGTATTCAAGAAAATTGTTGACCCAAATAACGCACCCCATATCAACATAATAATCACTGATAATTTCAAAGAAAACAAAATATATTCCGGTGCATTTTTAACAGTAGAAGCAAAAAACATTTTCACTGAACCAATATCTCCAGTTATATTTAAAGCTGATAAATCTGGCCTAATTGAAATAGAAGAAAAATCCTCTAACTTATCTTTTCCAATATTGACCCCCCACGCAGTAGTTATATCTTCATTATTAGAAAGTTGCTTAATTACATTAACTCCTAACGTCATTCCTTTAAAATCAACACTAGGTATAATAAAAGAAATTTTATCTTCATTAACAAAAACATCTAACTCTGGATTATTCTCAATAAAATATTCATCAACCTTTTTTCCATTCAGAGACCATATTAAACTAACTTCATCATTATTTAGATCAAGATAAGAAGGGACTAAATCAGCTCGAAATTCAACTCTTTTGCCCGGATTAGTATAAAAGATATTTACATAATCTCCACTATAATCAGGATCTCTTTCAACCCTACTCCAAGCTGAATAAGGAGGTTCTGATTTAATAAAAGCCATTGGATTCTTAACTGAAATATATCTCGTTGTAGTTAAGTTTTTAATTACACTCTCCTTTCCTGAATTAAACGTCTTTTCTACTTGAACATTTAATGTTATTTCCTGTATATCTTCAAAAGCTCTTGTTATTGGAAAATAAATTAAAGCATCCTCCTTGTCCTGATTACAGCCATCTCCTTCACAATTCTGAGGAGCATCGATTCTTTCTCCGTCTATCTCCCAAAAATAACCATGAATTTTTTCATCGTCATCATGAGCCACTTTAGCTGCTAATAACTGAAAAGGATAAACCGGGCAAAGAAGACTATAGAATCCATCATTACAAATCTCCATTTCAGCTTCTTTTTCATCTAGATAAGTAAATTCTCCGTCACTATTTTTACGTGTTTTGTAAAATTCTATCTTAAGATCTTTTTTGTCCACTTGAATCATAGTAGTTGAAAGTGCCATTGTATCAGAAGAATTCAACTCTTTTGTTTTTAAGGCAATTTTAAAGAAAAGTTTTCCCTCACTGTCATCTGTCAATAAATTACCTGTTTCATATTCATTAGAATAATATCCATTAGGAGTAAAACTAATACTAGAAACACCCATTCCCGAAGCAAGTGAATCAGACGTAAACATTGTTACATTCTCTATTGTCCCCGTACTTTTTTCTGTACACTCTTCTAAAGAAAGACCTAGAACCTTTCCTGTTGAACCTGCACATTTCTTCGTAAGCCAATTAGCATCACTTTCCGTACAAGTATCATCATTTAAGCTACTACATTTATATATCTCCCAATCATAATGAACAAAATTACTATCCACTGTTGCGTCCTCAAGTTGTGAATAAATAGTTATCGTATCAGAAAGAAATGGATTTAGATCATCATACAAAGGATTTCTTGGGGAATAAATTAGTGCTGTTTTAAGAGTTTCAGCTTCTTTTAGAAGAACAGGTCTAGTTTCTAAATAATTAAAGCCATATTCTGTTGGGTCATATTTACTTCCATCCTCTGGATTCTCATCCATGTCATAATCTTCATAATTCTTGTTCTCATAATAATCCTCAGGATTTTTTGCACATTCATTTCCATCTAAACCACCCTCATCATCTTCATCATTCTCCTTTGAACAAATACCCAATCCTGCCCACATTATCTTATAATAAGCACTCGACGCACTTTTTGAATCAAATTCTGCTAAGTCGTCTTCTAAATCATCCTGAGAAGAACCGCTTGAACTCGAAATAAAAGCTGCATGAAGACCATCTTCAAGAGTCGTTTCTACTTCAGATGAAGTCTGCACTAAACTAGTACTAAACATATTAATTCCATCTTCAAAAAAATGATAAACACTATCAACAGGAATTGACACGGCATATGGATACTGAGGAGTTGTTATAAGAGGATTATATCCTGCATCTCCTAAAACTAATTCATTAAAATACCAGCCATTTATATCTTCTTGAGTAAGTTCATAGTATTCCTCTGGATCGTTTTTGTCTGTTCCTGACCAATATTCAAAAAGAAAGGAGGTGATTTCATATGGTCCTCCACAAGAATTACAATACCAAACATCGTCCTCTAATGTTTGCAATGCCTCTGCTTCTGTCATCAATGTCCAATCATACATATTATAAAGTCTGGGAATTATTTTTTCAGCAATTTCTAATTGGACTCCTAAAGATTGATCCATAATAATATCTCTCAGTTCATATTGATTTATACGAAAATACCCTGCTAAAGTTAAGAAAAGATCTTTTGCACTAAACTGACCTGTTATTTCAATATAATCATCATTCATATAATCATCCACTTCCATATGATTATTAGAAAATTCTCTTTGAAGACTACTAATAGTTTTTCCGTCATGAAGCGCTTCTTCTAATTCCTCTGCATTAATAATTCCTCCGGTTTTTGTAACTCCAGCTGAATCAATTGCTTCAATAAGATCTTCAATATTCGTCTCGTCATTTGCAGAATTCCAAGAAGCAGAATCAAATTCTCTATTAAAAATCTCTCTTATAGCCACAACAAGAGAAGCTTTTTCAATAAATCCTCCTCCTATATATAAAGTATTTTCTTCTTCTTGAATACCAGCTGTTTCTGCTATTTCATCTTTATAATCACTTTCTTCATCTGGAATAGAGCCATCATCATTTATAGCCGTCATTGATGTTCCTTCAATAATCACTCCAACCCGATCCCCTTCTTTGTATCTCCAAGAAAAAGTTGACTGACCTACCCCTGCTAGATCTGCTTCATCCACGAAACCATCCCCGTCAGTATCTGCGCTATTTGGATTCAATCTCCAACAAGCCTCATCTTCTTCATCAAACTTATTGTCTCCTATTTTTCCTGGATTAACACATGAAATAGTGTATTTCTTAATCGTGTCACCCATTTCTTTATACCCACTATAATCTTCTAAATAATCAGGATCTGCAAACTTATGCTTACATTCAACAATTAAATCCTTTCCTGAATCCACATCTTCTACTCCACCTGAAACATTTCCAAAATTGTGTCGATAACAACGGGTAATTCGATCACCTCGAACAATTCCTCTTTTTTTGTCTTTCATGTTTTCGTCTTCTGTCTCATATGAACCAATCCCTCCAATTTCATCACGGTCACCATCTCTTCCTCCAACCCCTTCTCTTCCGCCAAAGGGGGTATAAAAACCATCATCATCATCAATATACACAGTGCCATCGTTATTGACCCCTTGATTAACAATTGCATCATAATCCACCCCAAAAAGGGCAGGATCAAAATCCCCTCTTGCAATTCTTCCCATCGCTTCCACTTTTCCTTTTTCAATCACCGCAGACTCATTCCACTCCTTACACTCTTCTTTGTCTTCTTCTTCATCACAGTCCTTGATAATTTTATTACCAGAAGAATCAACATAATCTCCCTTTTGATCAACATGAACAATATACCAAGTATAATAAAGATCTTCAGCAACATTTTTGAATCTTTGTGAATAAGCTGTGGCAGAAACAAAATCCCCTTCTTCAGGAGAAGTGTTGCTAAAATTTATTTCAGCCGTTGGAACATCTTCTTTTTGCTGAGCCCGACGCATCATATTTTTATCAAACCCATAGCGATCTTCTACTGTAGCTGATCCTTGCGTTACAAATTCGCTAACACTACTAATACCCAAAAGACTACCTAGACTACCAACACTACCTAGAGTGCCAAGAGAATCAAGATTGCCTCCGCTAATACCAAAACTTTCAGCCAAAGAAATATATGGAATAAAAAGAAAAATAACAAGAAAAATGCTTAATATTTTTTTAATTTTTGTTTTCATTTATATATCATATTATCTAATAAGACTTATCTGATAAAAAATAGTAAAATCAATTACCATACTAATAATCCAAGCAACCAAAGATGTTAAAATGACTGTTCTCGTTCTTAAAACTAACCATGCAAGAAAAATATTCACAAATAAAGTTAAAGAAAAAACCACAACTGAAAAATCTTTTCCCGATATAAAAAATGCAAGAAAAAGAAAAATAAAAAAAATTATCACACCCCTCCATGCTCCAACTACTTTTTCAGCTGATTTTAACAAAAATCCCAAAAAGAAAAATTGTCTAAAAAAAATAACTAATGGAGAAATTAAAAAACAAATAAAAAGAAAAACGTTTTTATCTCCTAAGTAAAAATCTGAAAAAGGGAAATTTTCATACCAACTAAATTTTACCATTAATAACAAAAATATTCCAATAAAAATTCCTCCAGAAATTAATGTAGTTAAAATTTCTCGTAATCCAAAATTAAAAGATAAATGAAAACTAGAAAGATTTTCTTTAAAATAAAATTTAATAACGATTATTGGTAAAATAAAAAACAAAAAAAGAGAAGAAAGAAGCCATTCCCAAACGCCATTAGTTTTAACATCTCTCATTAATAACCATTGCAAACCAATAATAATAACACTAATTAATAATGTTACATAAAATTGATTTTTTTTATTTAATATTTTTGCTTTCATTTAAATTTCCCTTATAACATTCTTTTTTTATAAAGATTCTTATCGTAACTTAAAGTAATTCAATCTCATCAGAAACTTCTTCTTTTTTCATTTCTAAGCGCTGTGCTGGATCAGTTGTCACAAGTTTATCCTCATTATACGAAGCCACCACCTGAATTGCAGCTCGCTTAGAACCAGCGAAAAAGATCCCTTCCCCTACTCCACTATTCATTAAAAGATATTTTTCTCTATCTGTTAAATAAAATGTATTAGCCACTACATCAATCGAAGATTGTGATTGTTTCATAAGAAGTTGCATAGAAGAATTTGAAACAATTGGTTTTCCATATTTTGAAGACATAAAATCGGAAATATCTTGAGTTATAGTAGTTAATCCTCCATAATATTTTCTAACTCTTTTTGCAATTGAATATAAGAATTTTGCAGCAGCTTCATGTTCCATCATTACCCAAGCTTCATCAACCACAATTATTCGTTTTTTAATATCTACTCGAATTTCATTCCAAATATGATGTAAAATTAGATACATAGCAATTGGTCTCAATTCTTCCTCAAGGTCTCTAATGTTAAAAACTACTAACTGATTATTAAGTGATATATTTGATGGATGATTTAAGAACCCCGAAAAGACTCCTTTTGTATATTTTTCTAGTCTAATTGCTAAATCCTCTGAGCCTTGCATATTTCTCAAAACTTCATATAAATCAGATAAAATTGGCATGGTAATCCCCGCTAATCTTTCTGGCGAAGTTTTTTCTGAGATATCTCTTGATGCATAAACTTCCCTAATCGCTCTCTCAAGAACAGCGCTTTCTTCTGGGGTTATACTTCCAAGCATTAACTTAAAAAGACCAAGTAAATTAGCGATATTAGATCTCAATAATTCGCTTATATCAACACCTTTTTCAATAGCTAACTGAAAAGGATTAACATGATGAGGAGAGTTAAGAGAAATTTTTATAAAACTTCCATCTACTGCCTCTGCTAAATATCGATACTCGTCTTCTGGATCAATGACAATAACACTCGTTCCAAGCATTAATGAACGTAATAATTCTAATTTAATCGCATAACTTTTACCAGCTCCAGATTTTGCAAAAACTACCATATTGGCATTTTCCATTGTAAAACGATCAAAAAGAATCAAAGAATTATTGTGCTTATTTACTCCATACAAAATTCCTTCATTAGAAGTCACATCAGCAGAAATAAAAGGAAATGAAGTTGATAAAGGTGCTGTATTAAAATCAATTCCAGTCATAAGCTTATCCGTACATAATGGTAAACATGAGTCAAAACCTTCTTTCATCCGAAAAATTGATTTTTTCGCATAAATTGATTGTGACTCAAGAGTTGTGATTAGATATGAAGCATTTTTATCAAGCTTTTCAGAACTTTTTCCAAAAACATTTACATAAACGCCCATCTTAAAAAACTTTTCAACTCCTTCTTGCAATTTATCTCTTAATTCTTCTACATTTCTATACGCCATTTCAAGCATTGGATTACGGGTTAATCCCTTTTTTGATTCGATGTCAAGCTCTGATTGAATTTGAGTGGTTTTTTTTCGCAAAGACTTCATTATCTTAACAGTTTCAATTGGGTGAACAAAAATAGATATATCCATTGGCAAATCCAAGGAAATAATCCCCCCCATCCATCCAATTGGTAAAATTTTTGGATAAGCTGTTATAAACAACGTTCGACAATAAACTTCTCCAATTTGAATATTAGAAGAAGAAATAGCTAAAGCTGAAGGAGCAATAAAATCTAAAACCCTGACTAGACCTTCTCTGTAAATTCTATTTTGCTCTTGAATATCATTCTTATTAATATTCGGAACTTGAGCAATTTGTTGCTTTTCTTTATTTTCTTTTTTCTTTTTAGATAACTTGAACATCTTAATTATTTCTTATTTTTACTTCTTCTCCAATTCCATTTTATTTAAATCCTCCATTTTTACATACTCAAATTCAGATGGATTATATGAATTATAAAAAAGTTCAATTAATTCTTCTGTGCTAAGTGGAACCATTTTAACACCTGTGCCAGATAATGTTTCACTTATTTGATCAACTCTTTGAAAAAGTTGATTTTTATATGTTTCAAAATCTTCGTTTTTTTGATAGATAGTTTTTCTTGGATTAATAGTAGAAGAAATCTTACTTAAAAATCCTTTTTGTTTATTTTCTATTGAGTAAAAAGGAATAATAATATAAAAAAGTTTAGTCATAATATTAGCCATTCCAACTAATTCACCAACAAAAGTTGTATAATCCTCTATTTGTCTTCGAAGTAATTCATTTGTTTCTGTTCGACCTTTTCTTTTCAACATTGATAAATATGGATCAACATCAAATTTCTTTGAAGAAACAACTATTTGAAAAGGGAAATCAAAAGCATTTAAAAATCCTTGATAAGCAAAAATTAGTCCTTCTTGTTCTTGGTCAGATTTTAAATCAAAATTAATCGCAGAAACAGCTAGAACTGCTCTCAAAGAACCATCTTTTAAGACAACTGCATTTTCTTTTATTTCAGCAATATCCATTTGATCCTGAAAGGATGGATATTTATCTTTGTTTTTATTTTCTTGCATAACCGTTAACTTTAAAGTTACTGTGAATTAAGAATGTTTACTATTTTGTCTAAATCTTCAATTTTTTTCTTTTTTACTCTTGTTTTATTATTTTTCTGTAAATTAGGGCTAGCTTTTTGATATAAACCTTCTGCAGAACTAACTGTTTTTCTCCAAATAAAAATTCTTGGTTTGAAAAAAAATGTTGAACTATTACCAAGATATTCTAATAACGACGCTCCATTAATCTTAACAAAGGCTAATCCAGCTGAGGCACCAATGATCATAATGCCAAAAACAACAAACAGGACAAACGAAACAAAAGTCCAAAGAACAAATAGCATTACTCCACCAATAGCAAACCAACCCAATTGCTTAGCGGTTAACTGAAAAGCAATTTTGTCTTCTATATCAATAAATTGTGGGACTTGATAACGCATTTTATTATTTGCTTATACAAAATCACTCAAATCTAAAACATTTTGATCGTTTTCACTTCTACTTTTTTTCTTTTCTTTTTTTTCTACCTGAAGATTCGGATCTGTTTGTTTAAGACTAATGACATTATTACTTGGAATTTCTGAATTATTTTTTTTGGAATTTCCGTCCACTTCAAACCTAGGAGTACTCTCAATTTTTTCAAATTTATCTTTTTGTTTTAAATTATATTCAGGTTGTTTTGAAATTCTTTCTATTCCTTTATTTTCAACTAAATCATTTTCCAAGTTATTATCATAACTTTTCATAATACCATTTAATTTTCTTTTCCCATTATCCAACGCTCTACTTTCGTTAAAATCAATCTCCTTAAATTCCTTGTCAACTGCCACAAGAGAATCATCATCAAAGGCTTTTAAAATCACTCCTAGATTCTCTATTTCATCTTGATCTAAACCCTTAACGCTCTTTGATTTAAACAAATAATCACTTCTTTCAAGAGAACTATGCTTATTCCCCCCTACTTCTTGAAAATAATTTGTTAACCAATTTTTTACATTACCCGCCACTAAATATTCGCTACCTTCAGGTCTCAATGCTTTCTCTGAAATTTGTTGTTTTTGAATTTCTGGATATAGCCTCACTGCTTCCTTTAGTGTTAATTTATCAATTATTTCAGTATATTCTTTTTCTCCAGCTTGTTTAATTTTTTTTACTATTTCTTTAATTAACTGAAGAAAAACTGCTAAATCAGCTTTTTCAATATTAATATTCTCAATTGCTATCTTTTTTATTCCGTCTTCTTTGAGATCATCACAAAAAATATCTCTAATTATCCTGGCTGTATATCCAATTTTCTGCCAATCAGAAATCCCAAATTTCTCACAAATTTTTTGAATTTCTTCTTCTACCGTGTCACCACCAATTCCAAGTCTCACTTCAAGCGAAGCTTTTTGAAATTTTTCTTCATACCATATCTCAAACTCATCTCCATCAACTTTGTCATCACTATTAATTCTCGCAAAAACAGGATTAAGTTGTAATTTATTTATTTTCATATATTTTTATTTTTCAGGAAAATGTTTTTTTATCTCTTTGTCATTTCTAAGTCTTAAGTCTCTTTGTACATCAGAATGAGTTCTTATATTCTTAACTGTTTTTTTATCTTCTTGTAGATTAAGATTCCCTCTAATTGCTCTTGCCTTTTTTCCTGTTAAGTTCTTATTGCCTTTTTTAACAGCATTATTAAGATCAAATCCCATCTTTTTAATATGATCAAAAATTTCTTTATCCTCAAGAAGCTCTTTATCCATTTTTAATATGTCATCAAGAGATTTTTTGTCTATATCTTTTTTAACTTCAGACTTTGCACGGTTTTCCGCTTCTATTCCAATCTGCTTTTCATTTGTAATTACCCCTTCCTTTTTAACAATAGCTTTTTGTTTATTAATATTACTTTCGTATCTACCAAGAGAATTTTTATCTTTTGAATTTTTATCAAAAGTATCCTTGAGTGAATTATTTCCTGTTAATTTCATCGCCTCCTCAGCCGCTGAATGCTCTTTTCCTTTATTTAAAAATCCTTTTTTTGATAAATACATTGCTGCTGCAACTCTTGATTCTTTACTGGCCCTTGTGTTATTCATTTTTGACATAGCATCATCCTTAGTAAGAGACTTATCCTCTTCAAGTTTTTTCACTTCCTCATTATTTACACTTCGTTCAAGTTCTTCTGTTTCACCAGAATACCTAGCAACTTTATTTTTATAGTCTTTTTCTCTTTCTTCTTTTGTAAAAGGCTTAACTATTTTTGAATTTTTTACACGATTTTTTGTTCCTTCATATCTAGCTTTTAAATCCTCTTTTAATCTAAGAGGATTTTTACTTCCTCCTGCCGCCATATTCGCTCCATAAGCTCCTACTGCCCCTGCTGCAACAAGAGGAGCTGCTGCGGTATAACCAACTCCCTTAGCAGCTGTTTTTCCCCATTTACTCATATTTTCCCCTCCCCACCCTATAACTGCACTTGCCGCTCCTTGAGACAATGTTCTGGATTGATCAAATCCATACCAAAGCAAATAAGCTCCTGCGATAAAAGGAATTAGCATTTTTAAAACTTCAGAAATCATTTGTTCTAAGGCCTTTTGATTAACACCAACGGATACCGATCCAAACATACCAGCATCGCCACTAGTTATAGCCGCTGAAGCCGTACTAACCACTATCAAAGCTAACCATAAAAAAAACATCATTAACGGACCAAAAAATGCCCATGAAACCATTTTTTCAAACCATTTTTTTGTTAACTTTCCAATTGCAGTTCCCGGAAGAGAAAGTCCAAACATAGCCATTGGAGAAAGAATCACTAAAACCCAAAAAGCCACTAAACGAATTACCATAGCTATCGCTAAAATTCCTATTAAAACTGTCAAACAAAACAAAAAAATAATTGATATCAATAATGCAACAAAAAAAGTAGCGGAATTGTCAAATGGAAAGCCTCCTAATACCTTTCCCATACTAAGCTTATCAGCAAAAACATTAATGAAATTATTCCCAACCAAAGTAATTGCTTGACTAAAAAATCCCATAGTTAATTGTGAAATATCAATAATCACTAAAGAAATTGCTTTTGAAAAATTTACCAAAACTGCTGCCATTATCACTCTAAAAATTAATTTTTTATCATTATATTTATCAATT
Organism: uncultured Bdellovibrionales bacterium; assembly: GCA_964421125.1. GTDB lineage: Bacteria > Patescibacteriota > Minisyncoccia > Moranbacterales > DUUL01 > UBA2193. Next base: position 21,347 of record CAYQVD010000004.1, on the reverse strand, counting down.
CCCAAAATGATTGAAATTGCAATAAAAACTATAATAAGAATAAAAAATAAATTAAAAAAATCACGAATAACTGCCCATGAAGTATTTAAAACAACTAAAGATGTTGGGGAGAAAAAAACATCATCAAATAATCTACCAGATATCGTAAAATCTAAAATTTTTAAAAAGAAAAAATAAATATATGCAATAAGTTTGAATATTAAATAAAAAATAGTAAGCGTTCCTTTAAAAAACATATTTCCCCAAAAGCCACCGGTAGGTTCTTCCAATAAGTCAGGAGCCTTGACTCCCTCTTCTGTTGCAAAAGAAAAAAATGGTATAAGTAATAAAAAAAATGAAGCCACAAAACTAATTGTTTTTTTATTTCTCATCTTTCCAGTAAAATTTTCTAACTTAAAATAAAACAGAAACAATCTGTCTTCTATTGTTTTTTTAATTTTAAAAATATAATTACTCATTAAAAAATAACAACTGCTTAAAAATTGCTTGTTTTTAAAATAATGATTTTTTATTTTAAATTTTTGCATTAAACCTTATTATTGAAATGAAACAGATCCCATTCCTGAATAATTTCCTCCTGCTATTGCATCTACAGCCTGCAAACCTGTTACTCCTGCAACACCTTTATAAAGAGGTCCTAAAGCTCCTTTTGCCAGGCTCCTTAAAGCCTCTTTCCCTGATCTTAAAGATGCTGCTAATATCTCCGATGGATCAAATTCCGTTCCCATTATTGCTGCTATCTCTCCAGCAGTTGTCGCATTAGCAATCAAGTCTTGTTGTAGTGTCTCTGCTTTAGCAACCTTACTAGCAAGTACTTCTCCAGAAACCTCTCCATTTCCCCTGTAGCCATGTCCAGTTGCCTCCGTTATCTTCGCTTCTTTAATAACTTCTCTGGTATTACTTATATTTGTAGCTTCACCCATAAATCTTCCATATAAATTTTCTCTATCACCTAATATCCGAGGGATAACTTCAACTCCTCCCCCAGAAGATGCTTTAAAAAGATCTTCTTTCACGTTAGCACCCGGATTAAGTATATTTTCTATTTCTGATCCCCCTACTTCAGAAGATAAATCGTTTTGAATAGCCTTTTGCGTTATTCCTCTTGCCATATCAGTATAATCACCCCCACTATCTCTATCTGCTACTGTTGCATAAAGATTAGTTACATAATCTTCTGTTTCATTTTTAACTTCACCACTTAAATAGGAATTAAAATTAGTAATTAACTGATCATCTGCTTCACCCCTAACTGTATTAGCAAAGGCCTTCAGTCCTTCTTGCTTAAGTTTTGCAATAAATATCCCTTTAATTTGTTCTGACAGTTCCGCCCAAGTTTCATGCATTATTTCGGCTGCAATCGACTCAAACCACAATCCTCCCGCATTGACTTTTTTAATATTAAAATTAAAAACAAAAAATATTGCTATTAAAAATATAATTAAAGTTTTTTTACTTTTATTTAACATTCCTTAAGATAAATCTTTTAATAAATTTATTTACCAAAAATCCTTAAAAATTATCAGCCACTGATGATAAATCAAAGGAGTCTATTTCATATTCATCTAAAACTTCTTGTATTTCTTGTTGAACAAGCTCAAGTTCAAAAAAAAGTCCTTCTATTTTTCCAGCATAAACTAAAAGCGTAAGAGGGTCATCATCACTTAATAGTTTCATTTCATCAATTTCATTGTAAAAAATTTGATAAATATTTAAAATGGATAAATGCTGTTCCACTAAAACATATGGGGCTTCAAGTTTTTTGATTTGTTCAAATGTTTCTTTTATTGTGTTTTTATATTCTTGTATCTCCTTTAAATTTCCTCCTTCAATATCACCTTCAATTTGAAAAATATAATCTGATATCTTACTAGGTAAATCACTAATATCATCTAATTCAAAAGGACGATTTACTGCTAAAATATATAAAATTGAACTCATGTATCCTTCTATTTGCTCTTTTTCGACTTGTCTCACCTCATCTTCTTCTCCTTCTGGCTTAGACAGAATCTTTATATCATCCTCGGAAATTTCAACTTCTATTTCTTTGGTTAAATTTTCATCAGCTAATCCATTAATAATCTCACTTAAATCACCTTCTCCTCCACTTTCAGAATATAATTCACTTAATTCTTCTTCAGTAACATCTCCTGTGGTTATTAATTCATTTAAAATCGCCGCCTCACCAAATTCTTCGTTTTTAATTTCTTCAAAAAACTCTTCTGTAAGATTAACATCGTTATCTCCTAAGACCTGGGTCTCTTTATCCGCAATTAACTTATCTCCTGGAGCAGGTTTTAGTGGATCATATCCACTTTCAATTTCAACCTTATCAGAATAACCATCTCCATCAGTATCTTTTTTCTCTGGATCTGTTCCATAAGAATATTCTTCTTTATCAGAAATACCATCTTGATCCTTATCTTGAAAAACATTAAGACCATTAATATCCGCCCTTGACAAATTAAACCAAGCCAAAAACATAATCGCAAAAAAGATTGCAATCTTATTAAATAATAATTGTCGTTCTTGTTTTTTATTTTTCTTTTCCATTTATATTTCTATAATACAAGTCTTTTCATATTATAAATTACTTTTGTAATATTAGCAAACAAAAAATATTCTTTTTTTATAAATAAACATCTTCCAACATTCTAATCTTATATTCTTTTTTTATTATTTTTTAATTGCATAAAAAATACCATATTGTCCACTTCCTTCCTTAAGAGCCTTGTATTGATAGTGAGCAGCCCAAATGTTCCCCATCTGTATCTTACTCCTAAATTTTATTTTATTTAATATTTTACCAAAAATAATACCAGGAAAAGAGAGTATATACAATCTTCTTGAAGAAGGCATGATATTTTTCGTTATATCCTTAAATAAAATATTACTAAATCCAATTTTCTGTAAGGATTTTTGAAAATAATTTTTATTACAAAAATCATCAAGCATCCATCCCCTTGCTGTTTCCGAAAGATATTTTTTTTGTTTTTCAGTTAAATTGTCAAGGGCAAATGCATCGGCAACTACAAGTCTTCCTCCCTTTTTTAAAACTCTATACGCCTCTTGAATAAAGTCCTTTTTATCATTTGCGTAACAAACACTTTCAATTGCCCAAACTACATCAAATGAATTATCCGGAAGACCAGTCTTTACAAAATCTACAGTTTTGAAATTTGTTTTATCGAAAACACCAATTTTTATTGCATTTAATCGAGCTTTTTCTATTTGTTTATCAACTATTGAAATACCTACAACATTACAACCAACTTTTTCAGCAAGATAAATCACTCCACCACCAACCCCACAACCAGCATCTAAAACAAGATCACTTTTTTTAATTTCTGCTATCTCTGCTAATATTTGATTTTCACGTAACAATGCTTGAGATAAATTTTTAGTAGTATCATCCCAATACCCCATGTGCATTGAAAGATTTTTTTTAAGTCCCCAGAATAAAGAATAATCAATTTCACATTGATTATAATATTCAATAATTTTTTTTATATTCATTTATTTTAAAATTATTTATAAAAACATGAAACTTATAATGAATAATCCATACACAGAAACCAAGCCTAAAAGCCACCAATTTAAACAAGAGGTAGGTATTTTTTTATTAACTATTTTCCAAAAACTAATTCCTCCAAATAATACTGCTGGTATTAATAACTCTTTTTCACTAATCACATAAATAGAAAATGTATAACAAAAAAATACCAATACTGCCAAAATAAATCTTGTATTTTTTTCACCAAATAAGACTGGTAATGTTTTAATCCCAAATCTTCGATCACTTTCAATATCCTTAAGATCTTTAATTGGAATAATTAAACAATAAGCGATAAATAAAAACCAAAATATTCTCCAAGGAAATTCAACTAGTGATTGTTCTTTAGAAATTAAAATATATCCCATTATTAAAAAAAGTAACGAAGAGAAAGAAGCAATAATAAGAGAAATTGGAAAAAATTTCTTTAACCGAAAAGGTGGAGATGAATAAACCCAAGTTAAAATAGTATACACAATTATGATAATAAAAAATTTAGATCCAATTAATAACGAAGAAATAAATGCAATTAAAAGAAAAATAAATCCCAATTCCCAATATTCTTTTTCACTAAAAACTCCTTTAACTAAGGGACGTTTCTGATTTGTCATCTTATCAATATTTAAATCAAAAATATCATTTACTACTACTGAGAAAAGCCAAATAAATAAAATTGCTATTAATAAATTTAAAACAGCTAAAATTGGGAAAAATCCCAATTTAAAATACTCTGGAAAATAAAAAGCGCCCAAGCTCATTCCAATAAAAAATAATCCGAAGTTAAAAATCATTTGAGGATACCGAATATTTTTTAAAATTGCTAAAAATTTTTCCTTATTAATAAAATACTGCATTAAACTAATAATAATAAACAATAATATTATATAAAAAAATGAAAGTTTATATCCCATGAAGGAAATAAAAGAAACCCCTTCATGAGAAAAATATCTCAATGGAGATAAAAACATTGCGGAAACCTCATTATAAGTGATTTCTAAAACGTTTTTTTCTCCAAAAATCGTTCCAATTAAAACAATAATACTCGGAATAGAAGCTAAAATGAAAAATAGACAATAAGCTCCAAAAACAAAAAATACCGTTTTAAACCAACTTCTTTTATAGTAAAAAAAATAAAAACCTAGAAGAATAAGCACTAAAACTACTTGGATTCGAGGTCCAAGAGTTATCCCTATTGATATATTATCACCAAAAAATGAAATAAATTTTTCAAAAAGACCCCTAACTCCATCAAAAAGATAAAAATCGAAAAACATTCTATCTTTAAAATATATTTTATCAATTATAGGAGGAAATATTATTATCCAAAAACCCCACAATAAAATACTAGCAGTTTTTTTAAAATCATTCCCTATTGTAAAATGAATATAAATTAAAAAAACTAAATAAGTTAAAAGAAAAAACAAAAAAGTATGCAAAAAACAAATTACAAACTCTTCAAAAGTTTGATTTTTAAATCCAAAAAGGAATCCTTCAATAATAAGTCTTGCAATAATAACACTAAAAAAGGAGACTATCCAAAGTGTTAATCCCCCCTTAAGACTATTCTCTAAAAAACTTATCGTTTTCTTAACTTTATCTAACATTACTTTAGGCAATAATAATATTCTTAATAATTTTATCTCCTATTTTATCATTAATCATTTTCATTAAACTCATTTTTTTCATTCTCAATTCGCTTTTCCAAACAGAACTTCTGCACTTCGCTCTCACATTATTTTGATCTTTAATCTCTAAATTAACAGAACTTAAACCAATTTCACCAAATTGCTCTAATAAAACTTCTCGAAAAGCCTTTTCAATAACATATTTATCAATTCTCTGTTTCTTTTTCCCAATACCCCTCCCTGTTAATTTAACTTTTCGCTCTAATGCCCCTTGAAATGTTTGCCACATTATAAATTATCCTTTAATTATAGGCATAATCACATAAGAAAATTTTTCATCTTCCTCTTTTTCAGATTTCAATCCTCTAATCATAACTGGTGATTTACTAGGATTTAACTTCAATAAAATATTATCAACATCTGATTCAACTATATTCAATCCTTCTAATAAATAACGACAATTAAATATAACTTCAAATTCTGGACCACTTATCTCAGCCTCAATTTTAGAAATATTTTCTCCTGAATCAACTGACTCAGCGGATATTTTTAAAAATTTATTATTCTTAGAATTACTAATTTTAACTTCACCATTATTAACCGATGCTACTAACGAAGCAATTTTAAGAGCATTTAAAAATTCGCTTTTATTAATCCTAGCTTCTATTTCATATTTTTCTGGTAAAACCTGATTATATTCTGGATAACTTCCATTAATTAGCCTTGAAATTAAATTAACTGAATCATTTTTAATAAATAATTGATTTTGACTAATTATTAATTCAAACTCACCATCTTCAATAATTCTCTGTAATTCAGAAAGAGTTAAATAAGGAATAATAATTGACGGTGTATTATTTATAAAAACCTCATAATCCTCACCTATTGCCTCTTCTGGTAATTCAATTTTAGTTTCAGTTAATCGAAAACTATCTGTTGAAGCAAAAACAATTTCCTTCAACGAAAACTTAATTAATATCCCATTTAATTCCTGTCTAGTATCATTATGAGCAACTGAAACTAATAATCCTGGAATTGCTTTATTAAAATTATTAGAATTTATTTTAATAAAATACTCACTTGGCACTTGAGGAATAATTGGAAAATCCTTTGCTTCCATCCCCTTTATTTTAATTTTATGATTTTCAGAATTAACCTTTAATTCTGTTCCACTTAACTCACATTTTACAGTATCATCTCTAATGCTAGTTAAAAAACCACTTAATATTCTAGCTGGAATAGTTATTTCTCCTTCTTTTTCAATTTTAGCTCCCACATAAGAACGAATTGCTATTTCAAGATTAGTTGCTCCAATTAACAACCTTCCTTTTTCTGTTTTAATTAAAATATTAGCTAAAATTGGTAAGGTTGTTTGTTTAGAAACAATTCTTTCAACTTTACTAACTGCTTCTTTTAAATTATTTGTTTTACAAGTAAATTTCATGGTGTGTATAGTTATATAAATTATATATATTATTAAATACTATTATTACTACTATAAACTTTTATGTTAATAAGTTATAAAAATCCTTTATTTATAAATATAATTAGCATTAAAACTTGGGGATAAAAAAGTTTAAAAGTATTAAATATTAATGTTGATAACTTATTAATAGTAAAGTAGAGTAGTTTTTGGATAACTTATTAACATTTTAATTAACATCCTTAACATCTAATTCACAGGTTGTTAACAGGATATTAAATTATAAATTTAATAAGTTATAATTCATCTATCTTCTTTTTTATTTCTTCTGTCTGCTGTTTATCCTCTTGTTCTTGGGCTGAATAATCAATCAGTTTTGGTTTTTTATCTACCACATCCTCATTTTTAACTAAATCCTTTGGTCTCCTTTTTTCTTCAAACATTTCTTTAAATTTTTGTGCTTCTTTATTATCCTCTAAAGTTGTATATAATTCTTCTAAAATCATTAATCGCCCCATATTTAAATCGTCTTCCCATTTTTTTGCAATTATATCAACTGTCTCTTTTAGTTTTTCTTTATAATTTTGTAAATTTTCATCAACCTCATTAAACTTATCCTTATCACCATTTTCATTAAGCACTTCCTTTATCATTTCTCCCTGATTAATATTTTCTTTAAAAATACTGAGATGTCTAAATCCGTTCCCTCTTTCTTGGTACCGTTCAAGTTGTTTATTAGAATCAGTGATGTCTTCAAGATATTCCTCAGTAGAGTTAGGGTTATTTACTATATTCCATTTTAAATCTATCTTTTCCTGGTTTTCTATTGAGACTTCTTTTTGACCTTTAATAGTTTCTTGTTGTGGTGTTTCTTTGTTCATAAATTTTTATATTAATTAATTTGTTAAAGTTATTTATTAATTAAGTTATATTTTATTTAAAATAAACCCCATTCCTCCTGGCATCTATTTAAGTAAAACTTCTAGTATAACCACTAAGACGTCCTCTTGTTGATAATTCTCTAAAATCGCAATAATAATTCGTATTTCGTAAAAATTAAAAATCTACAAATTTTTCCTTAATAAATTTTAAATGATCTTCCATAATTTTATTACCCTCCAATTCTTTTTCAATTTTTCCACAAGCATAAATAGCAGTTGAGTGATCTCGACCACCAACTGCCTTCCCTATTTCAGGAAAAGAAAGGTTTAATTCAGTCCTTAATAGGTATATTGCAAGTTGTCTTGGTTTAATAATTTTCTTTTTTCTGCAACGACCTATTATTTCTTCTTTTTTAACATCAAAAAATTCTGCAACAGAACAGATAATTTTATCTGGGCTTAAATCTTTTTGTCGATTAGTTGATATAACATCTTCTGTTTGACCCATTATTTTTTCAAGAGATGGAGGATAATTTTTTAGTTGATAGGTTACAATTATTTTATTTAGAGCTCCTTCGAGTTCTCGAACGTTATGATAGATATTTTCAGCTAAATAAATAATAATATCCTCGTCTAGCTTGAAATTCTTTTCTGCCAATTTCTTTTTAATAATTGCCATTCTTGTTTCTAAATCAGGCTTACTAATATCAGCCATCATCCCTCCCTCAAATCTTGAACGAAGTCTATCTTCAAGGGTTGGAATTGATTTTGGTGGTCGATCAGAACTGATAATTATCTGTTTTTCTAGTTGATATAATGATTCGAATACATGAAAAAACTCTTCCTGAGTCTTTTCTTTATTAGAAAGAAATTGAACATCATCAATAATTAATACGTCGAGTTGAATGTATTCATTTTTAAAATTCTTAGCTTTTGATGTTTGAATTGCAGTAACAAGCTCATTAGCAAATCTTTCCATGCTAATATACTTCACTTTTTTATTAGGAAAATTTTGAAGAATCTCACTCCCTGTTGATTGAAGAAGATGCGTTTTTCCTAGTCCTACTCCCCCATAAACAAAAAGTGGATTATAATTTTTTCCTGGATTTTCCGCGACTGATCGACAAGCGGCATAAGCGAGTTCATTATTGGAACCAATTACAAAAGAATTAAAGCCATATCGATTGTTAAGGTTACTATTAACAGAAAATCCTCCAAAAGGCTTTGAAGAAGGTTTGTTAAGTTTATTTCGTTGTGGCTGTGAAGAAGCATTTGTTTGTTGTTGAGACTGATTTGTTTTTAAGTTTACAATAGAGTCAATGCTTCGAGAAGAATCCTGACTATCAGAGATTAAACAAGAAAACTTTGTTACTTTGGGGTAAAATTTTTGAACAGAATCCAGAATATTTTTTCGATATTTTTTTTCTAACCATTCTTTAGCAAAAATATTTGGAACATTCAAAACAAACTCGGAGTCGCCGATTTGATTAACTGAAGTATTTTTAAACCAAGTTGTGAAACTTGCTTTTGACAAGGAAAGCTCTATTTCTCCAAGAACTGCCTGCCAAAATTCGTCATGGGTCATAACTTTTTGTATTTACAATAAAAAAATTACCCCCTAAGTAATTGATTTATATATCTTATATTATTATCTACAACTAAGCAACAAGGTAAGTGTTCAGAACTTGTGGATATCCTGTGGAGGGTGTGGATAACTTTTGTTTTCGGGTGATCAACCATAGGCTGAAACTACAGAGTTATTTTTTAAGCAAATGCATACATTTGTTAATATTGGGGGACTTTGTAAAATTACGTAGAAAAGGACTAATAAATTATTTAAAACACGAATATATAATTATGTCAAGGGGTAGAGATATTAATATAGTCAAAATGTTTCACGTGAAACATTATAGCATTTAAGGGAGGTGAAATTGTCAAGTAGGTTATTATTAAAATGTTTCACGTGAAACAATTATAATCCTTTTAAAATTTGATAACTTTTGGATATGCTTATCTCATGGTCTTTATAGCTAGTTGGTTTTATTTGGTTTTTTCAGAATGTTTCACGTGAAACAAAAAGGATCATTTAAGAAAGGATCTTTATTTATGTTTAACGTTATAAAATGTTTCACGTGAAACAATTTAGATTAAAAAACAGCAATTAAAAACTAAGAAATGTTTCACGTGAAACAAAAAGGGATACTTTAAAAGTTTATTAATTTACAATACCCTATTATTAAGGCTTTTCCATTTCAGAATGTTTCACGTGAAACATTTTCATGCGTTTCAAAAGTTTGTTAATTTATAAAACCCCTATTATTAAGGCTTTTACATTTCAGATTGTTTCACGTGAAACAAAAAGGGAAAATTTAAAAATTTGTTAATTTTTGAAGGCCTTAATAAGAGGATTTTTATATTTCAGAATGTTTCACGTGAAACAATTTAAAGAGAGGAAATTAGTGGTCTTGACATAATACAATATACATTGCATAATAAATTGACCAATGAAGGTGCTTGTGATAAAAATAGTTCGAACAAAAGTTGACACATGTAATAACTGTATGGTACGATTATTAATATAAATACAAATAAATATATGAAAAAATACACAAAAGAAATTAAAGAAAAGATAATAAGTTTCAGAAAAAAAGGATTAACTTATTCAGAAATAAAAAAAAGTATTGGGATTGAGATACCAAAAAGCACGATGTCAACTTGGTGCAAAGGCTTAGTGTTACCTGTTTTTTATAAGGAAAAAGTAAGATTAATTGTAAATAAGAATTTAAAGAAGGCTAGAAAAAAATCAATTATTTCAAAAAGAAAAAAGAAACAGGATTATTTAAACTCACTTTTCTTTAAAAATAAGCAAGTAGATATTAAAATAAAAGACTTTGATGTTGCTAAAATTGCTTTAGCGGTTTTATATTTAGGTGAGGGAGGAAAAAGAGAGAATGGGGCATTGGTTTTTGGAAATTCAAATCCAGACATTATTAAATTATTCTTGAAACTTTTAAGATATTGTTATAAGATTGACGAATCAAAATTTAGGTGTACATTACAATGTAGATTTAATCAAGATGTCTTAGGGTTAGAAAAATTTTGGCAAGAGATAACCCAGATTTCTTTTGAACAATTTTACAAGGTTCAAATTGATCCCCGCACAATTGGAAAACCATCAAAAAAGAAAGATTACAAAGGGGTTTGTAGAATTGATTATTTTTCCTCTGATGTTTTTTGGGATATTAATATTGTAAATAAAATATTAATTAATTTTAGTTTCAATTAAACCTTTAACACTTTAGTAATTTGATTTTCGTCAAAGGAGAATGAGATTTGATTAATTAGAAATTTGTTTGTTGTTTTATATAAATATTTGGGGATATAGCTCAGTTGGTAGAGCGTTTCCGTGGCACGGAAAAGGGCAGGAGTTCAAATCTCCTTATCTCCACAACAAGTCCTTGTAGTTCAATGGATAGAATAAGAGTTTCCTAAACTTTAGATTCAGGTTCGACTCCTGGCAAGGACACATTTTAGAGGAGTTTCTTTATTTTAGTTGTGTTTAAGATTTGAATAATGGCAGACAGGGAATAAGGGATTTCTGCTGGGGGCACAAAAAGGTATTTAGTTGTATAGTTTCTGTTAGCAATCTGTGGATAGAAAAAGTTTATCATAAAAAGCTTTACTTAAAGGGTTAAATCCTTGTGGATAACTTAAGAAAAAATGAAATCATGATAATAAAAGAGGTTTTTAGTAGGTTTTTGATAAGATTTTGGTAATAAGAAATTAAGAAGTTTTAGGATTTATGGTTATGGAGAAGGTAGAACAATAAGTATAACCATCACTCCCTTTGGTGTATTCTTCTCGGAATTGTTCCATGTCATATTCTGGATCAAGAATCGCGTTTCTGACAATATGAGCAACTGTGTAATTTTCATGTCCCATGCTACCATAACTTACATAATTGACATGGAAGATAAAACGAGCATTTAGGTCAAAACCAAAATTTCTCAATAAATTTTCTTCTTTTGTGTCTATGTGTCCAGGAGGGACCGAGGACGTATGGTTATTAGACCAAAAGCAGTAGAATTCAAATTGCATGTCTTTCCAGTCGCTTCCACCATTAATTTTATCCAAGGATTTTAATAACTCATTTCTTTTTTTCATTTCCCTCTCCTTTTATTCAATTTTCAATGAACTTCCTTTAAGTTGTTACTTTGAACCTATTTTATCGTAACGAGATATAATAGCATAGAATAGATAATATTTCAATAGTTTTGTTGATTAGTTTTAAAAAGTAGTGTAAGATGTTATTAAAATAGAATTATTTAAAAATAATAAGTTTTTAAAAACAGTTATTTTTGTAAATTTAGTGAAATTAATATCGAAAAATGGTTAAATTAACAGATTTAGACAAAAAAATACTATTTGAGCTTGAAAAAGATGGAAGAGCTAGTTATTCAAAAATAGCTAGAAATATTAAAACTTCTCCACAAGTAGTAAAGTATCATATGGCAAGATTTAGGGATGAAGAGGTTATTAAGCATTTTTGGGCTTTTATTGATTATGATCGAGTGGGATATTCATTTTTTTGGGGATATTGGTTGAAATTTAGTGGTCTCACTAAAGATCAACAAGATGCGATGTTTTTGAAATTAAAAGAAAATAAGTATATCCCAATTATTTTTCGATGTGATGGCTATGCAGATGCTTTTATTGCAATCATTGCCCAAGATGTTTTTAGTCACAATAAAATTCTTCAAGAGGTTTTTGGTGAATTTGGTAAATACATCACAATGAGTGAGATTGTGGTTGGATTGGGATTTTTGAAATTTCCTCGATCGTATTTTCTTAATAAAGAAAACGAAGAAGAAAGCGTTAGTGTTTCAGGGGGATTTAAAAAGGTAGTGAAACTGTCAGAATTAGATCAAAAAATTATTTCACTTCTTCAAATTGATGGGAGAATGGAGTTTTCAGAAATGGCAAAGGTTTTGGGCGTGACAACAGGGGTTGTTCATAGGAGTTATACAAAAATGATTAAAAAGGGAATTATTACAAAAACAACATTTACTTTAAACTATCAATCTATTGGATTAAGAATGTTTCGAGTTTTATTTAAGATAAAACAATTTAACAAAGAAAAAGTGGAGTCTTTGTATCAATTTTGTGTGAAACATCCAAATATTGTTAATTATGTGAAAGTGATGGGGAATTGGCAACTTATGTTGGATATTGAAATTAAGGATCGAAAAGCGTTAAGAGGGTTGATAAATCAGATGAAACATGATTTTAATGATATTATTTTTCAAGTTGAAGTGAACGAGGTTTATCAAATAGATAAGTTTACTCAAATGGCGATTGAATATCCAGATCTTTTGTCTGTTAAAAAGGAGGATGTTGATAATAAGGAGGAAGAGTTATAAACAAATAAGTTGATAATCTGTGGATAGTGTACTATTATTATGTAAACCTTTATTTAAAGGATTAACTAGTTGTGGATAACCTGATGAAAAGTCAAAAAATATCGGAATCGGTGTTGATTATTATGAATAAAATTAAAAAAGCTGGATTTGAATCATATCTAGTTGGTGGTTGTGTGCGTGATTTGTTGTTGGGAGGGGAGCCAAAAGACTGGGATGTTACAACGAATGCTAAACCAGAAGAGCTATTGAAAATAATTCCAGATGGGAAATACGAAAATAGTTTTGGAACAGTAATGGTTCCTTTAAAATATATTAAAACAGAGCAAGAAGAAACTGTTGATGGGCCAAATATTGAAATAACTACTTATCGAATTGAATCGACTTATTCAGATAAGCGTCATCCAGATGAAGTGCAGTTTGCAGAAACTTTAGAAGAAGATTTGAGTCGAAGGGATTTCACAGTAAATGCAATGGCAATTGAATTGGATGAGAAAGGGAATCAAAAAGAGATTGTTGATCTGTTTAATGGACAAAAAGACTTAGAGAGCAAAGTTATTCGAGCGGTTGGTGAGCCAGATGAGCGATTCAATGAAGATGCGCTTCGAATGATGCGAGCGATTCGATTTTCAGTTCAAATCGGATTTGAGATTGAAAAGAAGACATTTGTGTCAATTGAAAAAAATTCAAAAAACTTGCAACATATTTCACAAGAGCGGATTCGGGATGAATTTGATAAAATTATTATTTCTCAAAATCCAAGCAAGGGAGTTGAGTTGTTGATTAAAAGTAAATTAATGGATCAATTTATTCCAGAAGTGATTGAAACAATTGGTGTGAAACAAAATCGTCATCATTATTATGGTCCATACAACACGGTTTATGCACATATGTTGGCAAGTCTTAAGAAATGTCCATCAGAAAAATTGGAAGTGCGGTTAGCATCTTTTTTTCATGATATTGGAAAACCAAATTCAAAAAGAGGAGAAGGGGAAATGGCAACTTTTTATGGACATGAATATGGAGGAGCAAAAATTGTGGATCGAATTATGAATAGAATGAAATATCCACGGAAAATTATTGAAAAAACCGTTTTATTAGTGAAAAATCATATGTTTTATTATAATGTGGATGAAGTTGGTGAAGCGGGAGTGCGAAAAGTGATTCGAAAAGTGGGATTAGAAAATATTAATGACTTGATTGATGTTAGAATTGCAGATCGATTAGGAAGTGGTGTGCCAAAGGCGGTGCCGTACCGACTTCGACATTTTAAATATATGGTAGAGAAAGTTTCTAAGGATCCGATTTCTGTTAAGCAACTAAAGCTTAATGGAGATATTATGATTACTGAAATGAATTTTAAACCGAGTCGAGAAATTGGTGCAATCCTGGATGTGCTTTTGGCAGAAGTGATTGAGAAGCCAGAGCTGAATGAAAAGGAAGGATTAATGAAGCGAGTGGAAGAACTTCGAAAAGAAGATTTGCAATCTCTTCGGTTCCTAGCAAAAAAGAAAATCAAAGAAGAACAGAAAAAGGAAGAAGAAGAGACAAAAGGGAAGTATTACGTGAAATAAAAAATTTTTGACTTTTAGTTTTCGGATAGTTTATAATCAAAGTATGGAAAATTCACAAGAAAAAGTAGCTTATGAATGGATAATGGCTGAGGCTGGTAAGATTAATGTTGTTGGTGAATTTTACTGTTCTACAAGAGATGTTTTTGAGGTAAGGTTCAATCAAATGATTAAGAATCTTTTTGAAAAAAGAGAAGAGGATGCTTCAATTGTTTCTGCTGTGGTTGGTGAAATTGCCAATAATTCTTTTGATCATAATATCGGAAACTGGAAAGATATTCCTGGAATATTTTTTAGTTATTTTTTTTCTGAGGATAAAGTGGAAATAATTTTAGCTGATAGAGGTCAGGGAATTTTTAGCACGCTTAAAAAAGTAAAATCGGAAATAGAAAATGACCAAGAGGCATTGAAAGTTGCTTTTACAGAAAGAATTTCCGGACGAGCACCAGAAAAACGTGGCAATGGCTTAAAATTTGTAAGGGAAAATATAAAAAACAAAAAAATGCATTTAAACTTTTTTAGTGGAACTGCTAGAGCGGAGCTTAATGATCAAATGAAAATAGAAAAAAATGCGGAAAATATTGAAGGATGCTTAGCAATAATAACTTTATAATTTTATGAGAATTGAACTTAAAAAAATTGGTGACGTCTTAGTCTCTCGTCCGGCTGGAAGAGAGGCATTTTTGGCAATCTCTGCTTATAATTTAAAAGATCTCAAAGAAGACGAAGAAATTGAAATTGATTTTTCTGGTGTAAAAGTCATTGCTCCATCTTGGGCAGATGAAGTGATCACAAAAATTGCCGAAAAATTCAAAAACGTAAAACTTTTAAACGCGGAAAACGAGACAGTGCAAGCGACACTAAAAACTCTGCGAGAATATTCGGATTTGAAGATATAGAAAATTAAAGAAAAATAAAAAAAAGAAAGGAAGAAGAAAAGATCAAAGGGAAATATTATGTGAAAGAAGTATTGACATTGGCTTGTTAATCAAATAATTTCTTGTTTTATTGAGGATAGATTTCTAAGGCAGGTCACATATTGACGGTTTATCTTTTGTAATTTATATAGAGTTGAAATTATTAAGAAAATAATGAAACTTTGTAAGGTTTTGTTAAATTGACAAACTTTATAAAGTTTGAGGATTATAAAAACAAAAAAACCAAAGAAAAAAGGCAGTGATCAGGTTTGATCGTTGCCTTTTGATTTAACGAGAATAGAAAGTAGTTTGTTTTGGTAACTTCATTGTCACCTTTATTCCCATTTTTTCGAGATATTCTTTTATTGCTTTGCCATTATCAAGAAGGAAATATATGTCACAGTTAATCTCAACGCTTTCATTTTTCTCTAAGGACAAATTATAATGTAAATAATGAGCCGCAGAAACCATTTTTTTCTCTAAAGATATTTCATATGGTACTAATATTTCGTTATCTCCATGTATCCTTATAAATAAGAAGGTATGGTGAGCATGCTTTTCATTTATCTCTCCCTATAAGCTTAAACGTATATATTTCATTTCCCACTCCTTATATATTCAGTTTTTAAAGTACATTCTTTAATTCTACTCGGGCTCGCTTGAACAATTCAAATAAAGCCGAGAGAATTGGGAAGTCGCAATGTTTTGCAACTTCCCGGGTTTTGTGATTATTTAGGAAATAATTCCAATGCTTCTTTGTAACTCATTTTTTCTTTACAAAGAATTTTTCCTATCCCTGCTGTTTTACCTAAAATGGATCCTCCCAGCCAAGTCTTCGATTTTTCAAATACAATGATTTTAGGAGTTTCTCGATCTAGTGCTTTTCCGGCGATACGAATCATCCACTCTTCATTTCCAGTTATTACTAAACTGAAATTATTTTTTTCAAGAAGTTCCTGCGCACGGAACTTGTTTTTAGCAGTTGTAATTTTACCGACGCAGTCTAATAATTCGTTAATTGCAATTTCTTTTTCTTTGTCACTTACTAATAATAAAGTTCCATTAGTCATTTCTATCTCCTTTATATATTCAGTTTTTAAAGTACATTCTTTAATTCTACTCGGGCTCGCTTGAACAATTCAAATAAAGCCGAGAGAATTGGGAAGTCGCAATGTTTTGCAACTTCCCGGATGTTTAGGAGAAATCAATTTCTTTCTCTCTTTCTATTAGGTGTCTTAATATGTTCATTCTAATTCCTCCATTGTAAGAATTTTTGGTTTCATATTTCTCTGATCGGCGTTTTTGGCGGTGAGCAATGGTTTCTGTATCTGGATGAAGTTCTTCTTTGAGATATTCAAGAGCTTCTTTCCACTGCTTTTTCCCTTCGTATTCGCAAATAACGGGGATTTGGAGGTTTATGCATAATCTTTCAACTGGAGCAATTGATAAGCCATGATGTTTGATGTCTGTGTTCATCACGATCGGGATGTTGTGTTTGATACAGTGATTGAGAACCAAGACCCCTGCTGGAGGAAGTTCATATCCACTGAATCCATTCCACTTTTCAACTTCCCTGAGAACTTTTATCCACCACTCTCTTGCGTCAGCATCTGCGCCCAATGCATAATCATTTTCTGCTCCATATCCAGCAAGGATATATTGGCATTGCATGCTTGTGATGATGTCAAAATCTGGGTGTTCATCAGAAAAAATTGATTTACATTCTCCCTTTGAGAAGAATATATCGGAAATTACTCCATCGTATTCATTTTTTCTTAACTTTTCCCATGCTTCATCCAAGTTTTTTGCAATTTCAATGTTTTCGCCAAAAATTGCTTTTGCATCTTCAATATGATTTTCGTTATCTTCGATAATGAGAATATTCATTGTTTTCTCCTTTTTTAAAGAACTTGTTTGTTTATCATTACAATGAAACTATTTCATCGTAATAAATTAGTATATACTAAATTGTAAAATTATGTCGGAGGGTGCATTGATTAAGTGAATAAAATTGACAATTAAGCCTTTATTTAATATACTTATTTTGTCGAAGTAATATCCACAACACCCGATTAAATAATTTTAAATTCCCCCTGGTATGTATTATGTATATGTACTTTTAAGTAAGAAAGATGGAAAAAGATATATTGGATATACTAGAAATTTAAAATTAAGATTTGAGTTGCACGTGAAAGGAGAAGTTAACTCTACAAAAAACAGAAGACCTTTAAAATTGATTTATTATGAAGCCTGTTTAAATCAACAAGATGCTACACGTCGTGAAAAGTATTTAAAAACTTATCACGGGACGATGTTTATCAAAAAGAGACTCAAAGCTTATTTAATTGGGTAAAATTAATAGAATATGCTAGAAAAACTATTAAAACAACTTAATTTTTCAGAAAAAGAAACCCAAGTTTATTTGGGCTTAGTTGAGTTAGGATCGGCGAAAGCTA
This sequence comes from uncultured Bdellovibrionales bacterium, assembly GCA_964421125.1. GTDB lineage: Bacteria > Patescibacteriota > Minisyncoccia > Moranbacterales > DUUL01 > UBA2193. The sequence continues at coordinate 3,504 of CAYQVD010000004.1, read as the reverse complement.
AGGATTTATCAAGGAAAACGGGCTTAAATAGGACTACTATCTATGATATTTGTGATGCTCTTTTGCAGAGAGGGTTGATTAGTAAGTATAAAAAAGGCGCATCAACTTTTTTTAATGCGCTTGATCCAAAACATTTAGTAACCTATTTAGATAGGGAAAAAGAAGAAAGTGTTAAAAAAATAGAAAAACAAAAAGAAAAAGTGACAGAATTGATGCCACAGTTGATTTCTTTACAAAATATCTATTCAGCCAATAAGCCTAAAGTTCAGTTCTTTGAAGGAGAAAAGGGGATGAGAGAGGCATATGAAGACACATTAATTTCAAAAGACATTATTTTGGCTTATGCTAATGTAGAAACGATGAATAAGGGATTACCTGGATTTTTCCCGGAATATTTTAAAAGGAGAGCTGGAAAGAAGATTTTTATTAAAGCAATTATTCCACAGAATAAGCTTTCTGTTGAAACAGCAAAACGTAATCAAGAAGAAATGAGAGATACAAGGTTTTTACCGGAAGATAAAATGAGTTTTTCTCCAGAGATTAATATTTATAATAACAAGATGCTGATTGCATCTTGGGAAGAAAAAATGGCAGTTGTTGTTGAGTCAAAAGAGTTGGTGGATCTTCAAAGACTGACTTTTGATTTACTTTGGGAAAGTTTACCGAAAAATCCTTTGTCTTTAGAGGAAGAGTAATTGACTGAAGTCTTTTAATTGATTATATTTAATTATAGTTCTTCAGAAATCCGCTCCAATAATTATATTAGTTATTTGGGCAAGCGGGCCCGTAGCTCAGTGGTAGAGCAGGGGACTCATAATCTCTTGGTCGCAGGTTCGAACCCTGCCGGGCCCACATTTTTTAAATTCGTAAAAATAAAAAATAAATGCACTATCATACTCCTTCTGCGCATCATCATGTGAAATATTTTGAAGGAAAACTTTCACGTGGATTTATGGCACTTTTTTATAATCAAGTTATTTCAAGCGTGGCCACAGGTCTTTTCGCAGTCTTTTTGCCAATTTTTTTGTATACAATTTTTAAGGAAAACGTTGCAATGGTTGCCGGTTACTATTTAGCAACTTACCTTGTTTATTTAATTTTTCTTTTAGTAGCATCTCCTCTTTTAAATAAGATTGGATTTAGAAGAGCGTTGAGGTTTAGTGCTTTAGCTGCAGTTCTTTTTTATGTAGGTTTATTTTTTCTTAATGAGAATAATCTTTTTTATTTACTTCCATTAATTATTGTCTCAATTAGTCTTTGGAGATTTTTATACTGGACTCCTTATAATGTCGATATGGCAAAATTCACAAGTAAGAAGGATCGGGCAAAAGAATTGAGTTTTATGGATTCAGTTTTGAGTATTATTAGTATTATTACTCCAATTGTTGCAGGACTTGTTATTGTTGAATATGGCTTTAATCTTTTGTTCTTAGTTGGAGTTTTAGTTTTTGCACTTTCTATAATTCCTTTAATCTTTGTGCCAAGAACTAAGGAAAAATTTAGTTGGGGAAGACTAAAGACAATTAAAAAAGTTTTTAATAAAGAGAACCGGACTGCTGCAGCTATTTTCTTCGCAGATGGAGCAGAAGGTATTATTGGGGGAATCCTTTGGCCAATTTTTATTTTTCAATTATTAAATGGAGATTATTTGAAAATTGGTATTATTTCGACTTTAGTTGTTGCGGTGACAATTATTATGCAACTTATTGCAGGCAAGTATGCTGATCAAAAAGGAAAACTTCAAGATAGTTTATTTAAATTTGGAGGTATTTTTTATGCGATTTGTTGGATTTTGAAGATTTTTGTCTTAACAGCTTTTCATGTTTTTATAGTAGATGCCTTTCATAGGATTAGTCAGGTTTTTTATCGAGTTCCACTAGATACTTTTATTTATGAAAAAGCAAAAGATCAAAAACATCTTATTGATGAGTTTAATATTTTTCGAAATATTTCACTTTCTCTTGGGAGAATCTTTATGATAACTATTGTTCTGGTAATGTCTTTTTACCTGTCTCTTAATTGGCTTTTCCTTTTCGGGGCAGTATTTTCAATTTTCTTAAGTATCGCGCATAATAAACTGAGCCTTTCGTTGAGATAGTATTTATATTAGATTTTTATGAAAACCGGAATATATTATTTTGGTTTTTTATTTACAAAAAAGTCTAAAAATGCATTAATTGTTTAGAAATGTTAGTATAATACATATGAAACAAGAAATTCAACAAAATTCACCACTTGCAGATAAGATCAGGCCTCAAAAGCTGAGTGATTTTGTTGGTCAAGATGAATTAATGGGGAAGAGTTCTTTTTTGAAACAAGCGATTGAAAATGACAACGTTCCCTCGATGATTTTTTGGGGACCTCCAGGAAGTGGAAAGACTACATTGGCAAATATTATTGCTAAAAAAACAAATTCTGAATTTGTTCATCTCAGTGCGGTTACTAGTGGAAAAAAGATGCTTTTAGAAATTGTTGATCAAGCTATTAAAGATCAAAAAGAAGGCAAAAAAACAATTCTTTTTATTGATGAGATTCATCGTTGGAACAAGGCACAACAAGATGCACTGTTGCCGTATGTTGAAAGAGGGATTTTGACTTTAATTGGGGCAACAACAGAAAATCCAAGTTTCGAAGTGAATTCCGCGCTTGTTTCCAGAGCGAGAGTTTTTGTTTTGAAGCCACTTTCTAAGAAAGATGTTCATAAAATTATTAAAAGAACTGTAAAATTACTTAAAAAAGGGAATGAAAAGCTTGAAATTTCAGATAAGACCCAAAAGTTAATTGCAAACCTGGCAAATGGTGATGCTCGGATGGCATTGAACACACTGGAAGCTTGTGTGGGACAATCAGAAAAAATTGATGAAGTATTAGTGAAAAATGTGTTGCAAAAGTCTCATCTTCTTTATGATAAAAACGGAGAAGAGCATTATAATATTATCTCCGCCTTGCATAAATCAATTCGAGGAAGCGATGCAAACGCAGGTGTCTATTGGCTGGTAAGAATGCTTGAAGGAGGAGAAGGTCCGGTTTATATTGCCAGAAGATTAGTGCGATTCGCTTCAGAAGATGTGGGATTGGCGGATAATCATGCACTTATTTTGGCGAATGCGGTTTTTGATGCTTGCAGAAAACTGGGTCCGCCAGAGTGCAATGTTCATTTGACGCAGTGTGTGATTTATTTAGCAAAAACTAAAAAGAGTATTTTGGCTTATAAGGCATATAATCAAGCCAGAGAAGACGTGGAAACTTTTGGTAATCTTGGGGTCCCACTTCATATCAGAAATGCTCCAACAAAATTAATGAAAGATTTAGGGTATTCAAAAGGATATAAATATACACCAGAAGAAGATAGCTCTAAACAGGAGTATTTTCCAGACGAACTTAAGGGAAGGAAATATTTTTAAAATTTATAATTGGAGAAGTGCCAGAGTGGTTGAATGGGACGCTTTCGAAAAGCGTTAGGTCTTCACAGGCCTCGGGGGTTCAAATCCCTCCTTCTCCGCA
>CAYQVD010000003.1:0-87683 GCA_964421125.1 uncultured Bdellovibrionales bacterium | reverse complement strand
TCTTTTTCATTTTATTGTGATTAAATCTAAATCAGCTCTCTCTTTGTCATCCCTATCCTGATTGGGGATCCATTAGTCCGATTTCTATGTAAGTAATAGATTACTTACATGAATTATAACTTTTTAACCAAACCATTATTAACCAGAAAATCTTTTATTCTTTTATACATCTTTTCATGACCGATTTCATTTGGATGAAGACCATCTGGCAAATCTGAATCCTCCAACACATCAATCATTTCTATAAAATTAATATTTTCATCTTTACAATATTTTTTTACAATCTCATTGTATTCTCTTATAATATCATTTCTCCAGCAAGCTATTCTACGCTCAATAACTTCTTGCCAAGGATCAGTCTTCTCTTCATCAACCTTCGTCATCCCAATAAAAACCAATTCATTCGCATTCCTAATGCCAATATCATAAAAATTTTTTAAGTTTTTTCTGAATCTCCTAACAGACAACTCTGGATCAGCGTCAAGCGCTCCTGTCACTCTTATGTCATTAATAGGAATTCCAATAATTAACAATAACTTCTTTTCTGGATTTTCACTTTTCCTGGACAATGTCTCACTTTCCATTCTTCGAATAATTTGATCTGAATTTTCACCAGATATTCCTAGATTAAAAACATGATGAAATTGTCCTGTTTTAGCAAAATAATTTTTCAGCCTAACGACCCAGCCCCCAAAGGTCCAATCATTAGATCCGAATGCAATGCTATCCCCAAAAACAATAATCTTCTTAATCATTTTTATGTAAGTAATTAATTACGTAATTAATTTTTATTGGTTATTCCCATTTTTTATAATATGGATGAAACATCCTAAAGCCATCTTGTTTAACTAATTCTTTTTCAATAAATGCTTTTTCTATTTCTTTTGTTTTAGCATTTAATGGAAAGTCTTTACTATCACCTAATTCAAACCACCACACACCTAGATCCTTCTTGAAAAAAGGAATATTAAAAATTTTTGCATACATTGGAATCTTGTATTCCAACATTCCAATTTTTCGATCCTTTACAGTTAAATATTTTTCGAAGAATATTCTAGGGAATATTTGAAATATGAAAAGGCAACATAAAGTTTCGCCGACATAATTAAATTTGTCTTTTATGTAATCAATAAAACCAAGATAATTTTTTCTCTCCTCTCCCTCCGGCTTTGTCCAACTCCATCTGTTTTCGGTTTCCTTATCAAGCACTTTAGTACCAGATAAAAATATCTCCTTTTTTTTCATCTCCGAAAATTGTTTTTCAATCGAATCAAAAATTAGTATATCCCATTGAACAACAGCTATACTATCCCACTCTAAATTTTTCCCCCTATTTTTATACCAATCCAAAATCATCAAATCGCCATTAATCCATTTCCAATCAGAATCGTCATGTGGTGAAATATAAAAATTATCTAAGTATTTTCCTAATCGTTTTTCATATTTAGTTGCTTCATTTTTTTCGCCACCAAAAAGACCGTATATTTTCAAATTAGGATTATATTTTTCAAGAAGTTCCAAATGATTTTCACAAACCTCTATTTCTTTATAGAACCAGAATAATATAGCTAATTGCATAACATTTTATTTATAAAAATTATTTAGACATTTTTTATTTTTTAATAATCTCCCAAAAACCTCCGGAATTAGATGGGTGCATTTCCATTGCTTTCTTAAGCAAGCTTATTTCAACTTCTCTCCATTTTGGTTGACTTGGAGATGGGTCAACTAATCTGATTATTCCCTTAGAAGGATATATTCTATCCACAACACAAACATGCCCTCCTTTCTCCTCATTACCACCCAATGTTCCATGATTGAAACAAACTAAAAGATCCCTATCTTCATCAATACAATTTGAGACAAAATTAATAAAATCATCCTCTGTTTTAAACTTTTCAACTGGATGAACCACTATTCTGAGTGGAATATTTAATTTCTCAAAAGCAATATCTGGATTATATTCCTCTAGCCCTATTTGAGTTCCATATCCTGCTGGTGGTCTTTCTCCAGTTCTTGGATTCCAAAAAAAATCTTTACTCTTTTCATCAACAATCAAACCCAAATGATAACCTAATAATTCCTGTGGAACCAACGGAATTCCAAGTTTATACATCACAATAGAAATCGAAGTTGGAACACAACATGATTTTTGTTGCGTCATCGGAACATATCGACTGTCTTTTGGAATTATGTTTTTCATATATTTAAAATTATTTCTTCACCTCATCCCCTGCAGCCACACACTCAATTTCTACTAAAGCGCCTAGGGGAAGCTCTTTGACAGCCAGGGCAATTCTAGCAGGTGGGTTTTCTGAAAACTTTTTAGCATATAGTTCATTAACTATTGCATAATCATTCATATCAGTTAAATAAATTCTGGACTTTACTACATTTTCAAATCCCCAGCCCGTTTCAGAAAGAACAGCTTCGATGTTATCAAGCGTTTGCTGGGTTTCTGCCGTGATGCCACCCTCAACAAGCTTGCCAGCATCAGGATCAATTCCTATTTGACCAGATAATTCGAGTTTGTATTTAGAGTCATACAAAACCGCCTGTGAGAATGGACCAGTTGCCTTTGGAGCATTGTTAGATGAGATTATTATTTTTTCCATTTTATTTTTCATTATTTAATTAAAAAAGTATTTTCATTTTGGCTTGAAATTCTTCAAGACTTATATAGAGAAAAGCGTTCCATCCGCAACTATTTGCGACATCAACATTTTTTTGATCATCATCCCAAAATATAATTTCCTCAGGAGCAATATTTTCTTTTTCTTGCAGATTCTGAGAAACAAATTCATAGAATCTCTTATCATTTTTATTATACCCCACCTCAGCCGAAGAATATATTCCATCAAAAAAATTATCCTCATATTTCAAATTAGTCGCGTCCCCCACTTCATAATCAATTTTCAACTCTTTTTCTTCAACAATTTTTTTAGCATTTTCAATCATTTCCGGCACTAAATCAATCCCCAAAACTTTATACCCCAAATTATGCAAAGGAATAGTAGTTCTTCCCGTACCACAACCAACATCCAAAACAGTTGATCCTGATTTGAAATGTTTTTCAATAAGTTTCTTTTCACTCTCCCATAAACCCTTATCAGCTTTTTTGAGATAACTCTCCTGAGTCACACGAGATCCAAATTCTTCAATTATTTTATTTTGTAATTTTTCTGTTGTCATTTTATTATTTTCATTCTTCCAAAGATGAAGCCTATTAATATAACCTATAAAAATTATTCCTCAAAAATACTTTTTCTTAAATTTTCTTTTTTCTTTTCATCATATCGAGCCTCCGTTAATATATTCACAAATTGTGAAGCTACCCAAAATCTTGGGTTCTGAGACAAATCAATTAATTCTTCAAAAGTAATTAGCTTCGTTTCAATTTTTTCACCAGCATCCAAATTTGGTTCCTGAATTTTTCGACAATCTTTCGCCACATAATAATATATATCATGCAAAACTTTAGTCCCCATCTGATGTTCTAATATTAAGTTCCAATTGTCAGAAATATAACCAGTTTCTTCTAATAATTCACGCTTAGCCGATTCTAATGGAGTTTCGCCTTCATCACCTCTTCCGCTTACTAAATTAACTGTTTCATCTCTATCAGGTTGAGTTTGTTTTTCAAATAAAATCTTATCTCCAACTGTCGCAATTATTTCAACCGTTGGAAATCGCCACACTTTTTCGAAAGTTGCATTCGTCCCATCGAACATTTTTTGTTCCCATTGCCAAACTTCAAAAATAACGCCCTTAAAGACTAACTTAGCATTTTCCGGCAATCCTTTTCTTGGTATATTTTTTTTATCCATAATTTTATGTAAGTAATTAAATAAGTATTTTTAGAATAATTATTTCCTTATAATCTCCCAAAAGCCACCTTTGTTAATGGGGTGATTTTCCATGGCCTTTTTGAATTTATCAATTGCAAGTTCTCTCCATTTGGGTTGATTCGGAGAAGGATCAATAAGTCTAATAATATTTTTTTCGGGATAAATCCGATCTACCACACAAGTATGACCATTGCTTGATCCATCACCTTTTAGTGTGCCATGATTAAAACAAGCTAAAATATCCCTATCTTCATTAATACAATCTGAAACAAAAGTAACAAAATCCTTCCTATTGTCATTCCCGCGCAGGCGGGAATCCATTCGTCCGACCTCTTTTTTATTAAGAGAATCCTCCTCCCGCAACTCAAATTCATCAACTGAATGAACCACCATCCTCAACGGAATATTTAATTTCTCAAAAGCAATATCTGGATTATACTCCTCTAGTCCTATTTGAGTTCCATATCCTGCTAGTGGTCTTTCTCCAGTTCTTGGATTCCAAAAAAAATCTTTATTCTTTTCATCAACAATTAAACCCAAATGATAACCTAATAATTCCTGTGAAACCAATGGAGTTCCAAGCTTATACATCACAATGGAAATAGAAGTCGGAACACAACATGATTTTTGTTGCGTCATCGGAACATATCGACTGTCTTCAGGGATGATATTTTTCATTTATTTGTGATTAATTAAATAAGCATTTTATTTCACTCTAAGATCTTTTCCAGGCGAGAAATGCTTCTAGTGTGACTTCCTCATTAAAAACACCCAAGCTATCCAGTCTTAATAATTCTGCACGAAGATCGTTTTCAAAACCTTGAATATGCTCACCGAATAATCTTCTTGCAGCAAATGAGGTTGAACTGAGAAAACCAAGAATTTGATCTATGGTCCATTCCTGCATATAAACCTCAGTGAAAGTTGTAAAATCTGAAAAATCGGATCTTTTTATTATATCCTCAAATCTATCTTGAGGTTCTTTAAAATAAGCTTTACCTGCCCTACGTTTCTCACCAAGATATTTTTCTATTATCGATCTAACAATATTTTTCCATTCGTCATTTTTTTGATTCCTATAAATTGACGTGGTATTTGAAACAATCACAATACCCCCATCTTTTTCAGTAATATTATAGATTTTTTTAAGTACTTCATCCTGCTTCATCCAATGAAAAGATGTACCCATAGTAGTCACATTAAAAGGACCTAGGCTATCTGAAAAATCTTCTGCTGTGGCCTGAGTCCATGCAATATTTTCCACCTTTTCTTTCTTTGCTTGATTCTTGCCTTCTTCTAACATCTCCTGGTCAGGATCAACTGCAACCACTTCTTTTATATTTTTTGCAAGAGGAATAGCAATTTGACCAGTTCCAGTTCCTAAATCCAAAACTCTTGAATTATGGTTAAGGTTAAATGATTTTATAATATGATCAAAAAAAGCAGGCGGATATCCTCGTCTAAAATGAGAATAATACCACGCCGCACCTTTAAATAATGTTGAATCGTTATTTTTCATAAATTTATTTCTTTAAAATTTCATAATCCTTCCGAGTCACATCAGATCCAAGTTCTTCAATTCTTTTATTTTGTAAGTTTTCTAGTATCATTTATTTATTTTTTAAAGCCACTCCTGTTATTGTCATTCCCGAGAAAACGGAGATCCGGTTAAATAATTATTTTTATCTTGGCATTCATCACATTTGCCATTATCTAGATTAACCGATGAAATATCATGACGGTAAACTTCTCCACATTGGTTACAAATACGTTCCTGATTGAGACTATTTAAATTAGCCTTGTGCTTGTACTTATCCGCATCCCAAAAATAATTAGAAGTATTTTTTGAACTAAAATTATTAAAAGATAAAATAGACTTATTATTTGGAGTAAATAATTTTTGTGACCGATTATTGAGAGAAGTTAAAAATAAAGATTCCTTCTCTTCTAAATTTGAAATCTTTTTTTCTAAATCCTTTTTTTCTTGCTCTGTTATATTTAATCTTTTTACTTCTTCCTTTAAATCATTAATTTGCGCGTCTTTTCCTCTTAAGTACTCATCTAATTCTTTAACAAAAAAACCCATATCATTAGCACTTTCCGCGAAATTATTGAATATATTTAAAAACTTCTCTAAAACTAAGTTTTTACTCTTATTGGGATATCTTATGTTGTGATCAATTTCACACCAACCTTCTTCAAATATTGTTCTGGTTTGAATCTCTACTAAATGCTCTTTAGCAGAAGGTTTTGTTGAAATGACATAATGGATAGATTGATAATTATTAGGCTTGTAATCTATTTCACATCCTTTTTCCTTATAATCAATTCCTTCATCACCTTGTTTAAGCCAGGCTGTCGGTCTTTCCTTGAATCCCCAAGTGTCCCTAATAAAATCATGTATATAAAGCCAATCATTTTTATATAAATGCAAAACTCTAATTCCAATTAAATCACTTATTTCATTTCTGTAATTTTCTTTTGTAATCTTCCTCGCTTCAGGTTTTTCAATTTTTTTTCTAATAATTTTTTCAATCAAATGCTCCTCGTCTTTTATTCTATATCTAACAGAGTGCAACTTATCTCTATCTATCGCATAAAGTCTTTTGATTATAAACTCTGCAGCAAGCTCAAGTTCTTTTTTAAATTTTTTATAATCATTGCGAATTTCTTCTAATTCTTCAAATGAATGTCTTGTGGCATTAAAATCAGTTTTTTTAATACAATAATCTTTTAAAAACTTTTCATCTTTTTTTTTCATTTTTTTATGTATTTAAAAATTGCTTAATTTATTTTTAACCAAAGCCATCGCCCCATAAAGACCACCGTCATGTCCAAAATTGGAAATTCTGAGATTGATTCCTTTTTGAGCTAGATTGTCTTTAACTTTTTTCAGCCTTGCTTTTTGTCTCTCAGTAATTCCTCCGCCTAAAACAATATCTTTCTGATTAATTCTTTTTGATATTTCCAATAAATGATTTTCAAAATCATTTATGACCTCGACCCACTCACTATCATTAAGTTCACTGACTTCTTTCCCAAATCTCTCCGCCAGATTTTTCCCTCCACAATGGCTATCAAAATTTTCAAAATATTTGTGCCAATCAATCTTCTCAGAAGTTACCTCCCCCTTATTATTATTTACAATCGCCCCGCCAATTCCAGTTCCCCAAACTATATAAATAAAATCATCAATATCTTCTTGCCCATAAAAAAATTCGCCCAAGGAAGTCGTCACTGCATCATTTTCGGCAAAAACTGGACAATCAAATTTCTTAGATAAATTCTCAATGAACGGAACATCTTTCCACTCTATTATATTTCTACCTGAAATCAACAAACTCCGATCTTCATTATAAGTCCCAGGAGTCCCAATGCCGATGCCATCAACCTTGCCACCAGAAATATCTTCAATCGCTCTGTTTATTTTAGCAAAATCATCCTCGAAATCATGAGACAATTCAAATCTCTTAATTTCAACTAGCTCAACATTATCCAATTTTTTTGAACCAGCGATCCTCACATTTGTCCCACCCAAATCAATCCCAATATACATAAAGTTTTTTATTAATTCATTAATTTAATTTTAAACCCATTAAGCTAAAAATCAAACATTTTCCTCTTTACAAAAAATAATTTTTATGTTATTCTCATTTTTCAACTAGAACAGTCCGAGAAGTCGGATAATATTAACTGAAAGAAAAAAGGAGGACAGAAATTGGGAAAGATCTTTTCATTAACCTCAGATGAGGCAGAAAAAATTCTGACAGCGGCTATTCAAATCTTGAAAAGCCAATCTCAGTCGGCAAGTGTGGTAATCGTCAACCGTGATGAAACTGAGATTGCCAAAGCAATCATGGACGGAGTTAAACCTGTCACAGCACACGTCGCCTTGATGAAAGCAAGACAGGCTGCCTGGGTTGGAAAATCAACCAGTGTGACAAAAGATGAAATCATGTCCGGTGAAAAAACTCCTGAAATTCTAGGAATTGAACCGGAAAATCTCGTCCCTTGGGCTGGCGGAGTACCCATTTATGACCAAGAAGGTAATCATCTTGGCGGCATCGGCGTTAGTAATCTTAGACAAGAAGAAGACGACAAAGTTGCCAACAATGCCATCCTCAACTCAGGATTCAAGACGGAACCGTAAACTCGGATCCTTCTACAAAAAGCTCAGGATTAATAATCGACAAAAAGAAGCCATCGCTTAACCGCAATGGCTTCTTTAAATTCTAATATTGAAATGAAATTGAAACCCGATCCATTATCCCATTAATCAACTTACTATTACTGAACTTATTACTTAACACTTTTTATTCTTTTTATCCACCAATCTTTGAACACGGGAATAGAAAAGGTTGAAAGAAGGAACCCTAATGTCGGCACAATTGCGTTTATAAAAGGATTGCCCAAATCAGAGACGCAGAAGAAAAAGACGATGACAATATAGGTCAGCACAGCCACTAAAACTTTTCGCGCCAAACTTATCTCCCACGCCTTGTCCAGCTCGACTCGCCTATTGCGCTCCTTTATTTCTGCAAGATCTTTTTTAATTTGTTCCAACTCTTCCATATTTTTAATTTTTCCCTAATTTTTTATATTCTTCACCACTCATAATTTTCTTGTAGTCAGAAATTTTATCAGTAAAAAGTGTTCCTTTTATATGATCAAATTCATGCTGAATGACTCTCGCCAATAAGCCCTGTGCTTTCAGTATAAATTTTTCACCTTTTTCATTCATTGCTTCAATCGTCACCTCCTTTGGTCTTTTCACCGGTCCGAATAATTGAGCGCTCCCGACACTTCCACAGCCCTCATAGCCTATAGATTCTTTTTTGGACATTTTGATAATTTTGGGGTTTATGAAAATTCTTAAATCATCCTTCTCTTTGATGTCTCTGTTAATCGTTTTTCTTATTTCAGTCACGAATACTTGTAAGCCTTGACCTATTTGTGGAGCGGACATGCCAACCAAGGAGCTTCCTCGCATCGTATCAATTAAATCTTTTACGAGCCTCTCAGTTTTAGGAGATTTGATATCAAGCACTCTCTTCGCTTTTTTTCTCAAGACAGAGTTGCCAGCTTGGGTAATTTTTTTAATAATCATAAAATTAAGTTCTATTTTTTATTTACTCCTTTCGATAACTAATTATTAATATTTTTGTTACTGAATTTGTTACTTAACACTTTTTTGTAAAATTCAATTACTCATCCGAATACTCCTTCTCCATCTTTTTTTTGTGATCTTTTGCAACTTTTTCTAATTCATTGAACTCCTCAATTAAGTCGGGAAATCTTTCATGCAACTCATTTATTGCCATTTGATTCTCTAATGCTAACCCCGTAAGCCGACTCTTCATAAAGATCGCTTCTTCATCGGATAACATTCTTCCGCTGGAACTTAAAAAACTTTTTTTAAGTCCTAATATCCATTCTTGATTAATTTTTTTAACCAAATCTAATTTCTCATCTTTCCCTAGATCATCTTGATTACGAACACCCTTTTCTATTACAGTTCTCCTTTCTTTTTTAGTTAAAGTGGGCTCATCTTTTTTGCCACCGTCTAAAACCTCAAAAGTATTTTTATTTATCTTATTTTCCATAAAATCTCAATTATTACTTATCCTACACCTCCACATACCCCAACCAGTAAGTGTTATCTTCTGGCATATGTCAAAAATTATTCTTTATTATTCCCAACAAGAATATACCAATTTCCTTTTTCAACTATCTTTAATCCGCCATTAATAATTCTTTGAGATTCTTGTTCAATAATTTTTTCACTAGCTTTAATAAAGGGAAGAAAAAATATTCCATTCTTTTTAAGAACTCTTTTTAATTCAGAATAAAACTTTGAAATATCTTCTCTTTGTCTCGTGATGGCAAGTCCCGTTCCCAAATCAAAAGAATCGTCATCAAAAGGAATATTTTGAAAATCCCCTACAACAACTTGATCTTTATTAAATCTTTCCCTATCAAGTCCATAATCAATCATATCCCTCCCTATTTCCACTCCAACTAAATCAAGATTAGGAATTTGATTTAATTCTTTTGTATAAATACCAGTTCCAGATCCCAATTCAAGACCTTTGTATTTTTTGTCTTCATCCAAAAAGCTCATCAACTTTTCTTTGGAAAAATTCGCAATCTTGTCACGTTCACGACTAATTGCATAGGCATCATATTCTTCCGGACTAACATCTTCCATCTTATTATTAATACGCTTTCTCGTTTCACGCTCCGTATCATTAAGTGGATTTAAATCAGATCTAAACTCATGAATATGTTCTCCCATTTTATTTTCCATAAAATCTCAATTACTACTTTTTAGAATTCCCTGTTCCGCTTTTTATCAATTCCTCAACACTCTCAACAACTGCAGGTAATTCCAAGCAAGCATTCCCACTTTCAATTGATCCAGAGAAATGTTCAGCTCCAGGTTTCACAATCACCTCAGCTCCCAATTTCTCTTTGAAAATATCTGAATATTTTAAATCTACATAAGGATCATTATCAGAATGAACAACGACAGTTCCATTTTTAACTTTGGTCTTTATCTTTTCTAAATCAATTAGTGTTTCAAAAAAACTTTGAATTTCATCAGCTCCAATGTTTTCACTAAATCCTGCTACCATCACAAGTCCACCAATCTTTTGATCTGCTCCTAACGTTTCCAAATATCGCATAATTGTTGCACACCCAATACTATGACCAATGAGATACAGCTCTTCGTCTGGTTGACCAACCACTTCCTGAAGCTTTGAAACCCATTTCCCCATCTCAGGATTCTCTGTATCAGGAAAAACCGGAACATCCACTTGAAAGCCTCGAGCTTCGAGTTCTTTTTTCACCCAAGGATACCAACAATATTCTGGATATCCACCCCAACAATGAACAATAACAGCTCTTTTCATATTCTTATATTTTAAATTTCTTAAAAGTGACTTATACTCCTATTTTACCCTCATCACCCAAATGGTCAACACCAAGCCCCAATTTTTTCCATAAAAAAACCGACTTGCCTATGATAAGCGCAAGCCGATTTAATTTTTTACAATTAGCCAGTCTCTGACAATAATTTCTGTGACGCATCTTGTTTGATTTCCTCGAGCTTGTTTCTGTGTTTCAAAATAAGGTCTTCCAAATCTTCTAATCCGACAATAATCTTTGAAAGGTCTGGTTCTTTCATTCTTAATAAAGAATCAGGAGTTAATTCCGAAAGACTTTCCAGCCCTTCGGCAAATCGATCCATTGACCTTCCAACGGAACGAGCAATTAAATCATAATGAGGCAACGATACCCTCGACCTCTTTTTGTTCTTCCTGGGAACAATTTCGTTTTCATCTGCCTTCTTTCTGATGAAAATCAGAATTTCGTTCGGAGCAAAAGGTTTTTTTCTTTTCTGAATTTCCTCTCTGCAAAACTCCATAAGAAGACCCTGATCCTCCTTCTCAAAACTTGCCAGCCGCAAAGCGATGCCAGGATCAATTTTATTGTAAAGAGCGAGGGATTGAATATTCTCATGCAAATTGAATATCTTTAATGCATTTGATATAGTCCCCTGACCTTTCCCAATTTTCCTGGCTAACTCCGACTGACTCCAGCCATTTTCTGTCATAAGAGCCCTGAAAGCAAAGGCTTTTTCGACTAAAGTCATGTCTTCTACACAAAAATTAGCCAGACACGCCTTCACCAAGAGGTCACTTCTTGATGTTTTGCAGATTTTTGCTGAAATATGAGACTTTCCAGCCTTTTTTGTAGCACGTAACCTTCTTTCTCCGTTTATTAGAGTAAAAGTTCCGTCTCCATTGTCTGCTAAACGAACATCCTCTTCGACATCGCCATTTTCTGCTATTGTTTCGGAGAGAGTCTCCAGCCCCTCTTCATCAAAAATCTTTCTTGGCTGAAACGGATTCGGCTTTATCAAATGAACAGGAACTCTTCCATAGCGATGCTCACTTGGTAAGACGACATCAGCACTTCCACCTTTTCCAACTACCTGCAAATTGGTCTTTTTCATAAATCACCTCCATGTCTTCTGTTCTACATTATTGTCAAATTGCTATTCCTGTTTAACTCTCAGTAATAAGTTCAATCCTATAATAAAGCTAAGAAGCATAAAACAGTAATTCATTAACTCTCTTATTCTAAACATATTCACCTCAAAAGACAACCCAAAAAAACAAAAAACTTAAAGTTCATCATCCTACAACTGAACATACCCCGACCAGCACGTGTTGTCTTCTGTCATATAAATTGGGTGTATCCGATGAACATCAAAAACTTCTTCGATCGCCTTGGTTGCTCCTGGACAATGCTCATGTCCATAGTCATCAAAATAAATAACTCCGTGCTTTTTCATAATTGATGGAACATTTTGAGCACAATATTTTACAGGGAGATATAAATCACAATCAATATGAGCAAATGAAATATTTTCCAATTTTAATGAATCCAAAATTTCTTCTACTTTTCCACTATACAAAACTATGTGATCATCAAGTCCTTTTGAGATAATATATTTCTCTAAATCTTCTTTGCTTAAGTCAGCATATTTTCCTTTTGGATAAACTGAATAACCATCGCTATAGGGATGACCAATGAATGTATCAATTCCATACACCTTATATTCCGGACAAATTTCCCTCAAGGCTTCCGCCAAAGCAATCAGTGTCCCTCCCTTATAAACACCCACTTCCAAAATATTCCCTGGCGTTCTTTTGAGAGTCTCCTTGCATTTCTGGGATAAATATTTCAATCTGTTATTTGGAATAACCGTTTTACCATAAGAAACACTTTCGACAGGATCATTCACTTTTTTCACATTTTTTTTCATGTATCCTGAAAATTACTTATCTCCTTTTTAATTATCTATTCTTTCCAATCCTCAATAATCAACTTCTTTCCTGATTTTTTCACCACCACTTTTTGACGCTCCCGCCAACCAAGCTCTTGGACGAGTTCCTTGGGAATGGTCATCCCAAGACTGTTTCCCTCTCTTCCCATTCGAGTGAGCTTACGCACATTTTTTTCTTCAAGTTTTCTTCTTGGCATTTTTTTATTTTTACTATTTATCCTCTTCTTTATTATAAGGAAGAGTTATAAAAAAAAGTGTTACTGAACAAGCCTGCCCGCCTGTGGAGGGTTACTTAACAAATTAATTAACACTTTTATTATAACCCAAAAAGCCAATAAATCAAAAACCGACTTACCTATAATAAACGCAAGTCGGTTTCCTTATTTTTCATTTTTTTATTCAAGATATTTTCTTTTCCACTAAATCAAAAAGATCCTGGACCGTTATAATTTCCTCAATCTCATCATCGAAAATTTCAATATCATTATCAAATTCTTCTTCAATAGATGCAAAAAGATTTATCATCTCCAAAGAATCAGCCCCTAAATCACTTACAAGCTCGGCCTGGGGGATTACATCAAGAATATCAACATCTAATTTTTCCGCAATCAGCCTTTTCAAAATCTTAATAATTTCTTCTGAAATCATTTTTAAAATCCTCCCCTTAATTAGATTTTCAACTTAAAGCTCCCATCCCTGGAGATCGAGAAACGATTTATAAAGTTTATGATTTTCTCCATCAAAAACCACAAAATAAACTTCCTCGACACCAAATCTTTTTGCCCAAGTTCTTACTGTTTGAACTGCAATCCCCGTAGCATACTTTTTAGGATATCCGTATATTCCCGTGGAAATGCATGGAAAAGCAATTGATTTAAGATTCATTTCTCCTGCAATTTTCAAACTTTCAAAATAACAGCTCTCCAGAAGTGTTTCGCAACTATCATCATTCTTTTCATAAACCGGCCCCACCGTATGAATAACATACTTCGCCAAAAGGTTATGTCCTTTGGTGACCTTTGCCTGGCCCGTTTTGCATCCGTTAAGACTTCGACATTCTTTCAGTAATTCCGCTCCAGCCACACGATGAATCGCACCATCAACTCCTCCACCACCAAGCAACGACTCATTAGCCGCATTAACAATAGCATCAACCTTTATTTTTGTAATGTCGCCTTGAACTAATTCAATTTCCCCTGTTTTTTCAATCATAGTTCTTCTCCTTAACATTTAGCATTCTTTAATTGAATAGAATCAAATTCCATAATTATTGTTGTCATTGCTGTTAAGATCTGAGAACGCCTCGGGTTATTCCCAGAAATTCTTTTAACAACTTCCATCTTTGCATGAAAATTTCTAATCAACTTCTCCCATTCTGTCAAAATTTGATGAATTTCTTCCTCGTCATTTTTTTAAAGACCATGCTTATCACAGATCTGATTTATTCTACTCAGACCAACTGTTGTATGAACCAATGTTCTCTTGTTATATGCCATTGCCCCCTCCTATTCATTGTTTTATAGTTTTAATAAAAGGTACTTCTTTTGATTTTAAACAGTAACATACAGCAAGGCACCCGTCAATAAATGCACCACTTTTTATTTTTCTTAATATTGCCAAATAATAATTACATACACACGTAAGGACGTACGTCCTTACGTCATATTTTTTTATTTCCGTGCAAACAATTTTCTAATTTCACTATTGTCCAAAGGTTTTCCAAAATTTCCATCTTGCCTCCATTTAGAGATATGAGCTTCTTGCAATTTTTTCAGCCAGAAAGAAACCGCTTCATTCATTCTGCCTTCATTTTCTCCATCATCTAATTTTTGTAAAATTTTAAAAATTGCATAATCAAGTTCTCGAGACATTTCAGCTTTCTCAAGGCGATCCCTAATGTCAACAATAATACTCATATGTCGCCTAACTAATTGAAGATATTTTTTAGCATCCGGAGAGGCATTTTGAGGATAACGCCGACGAGTAGGACCATCATGATAAGCTAGAAGTAAAAGTTTTTGTTGTCTTTCTATAGATTCTGACCGAAACACATCTGGGTTGCGACCAGTATTATAGCCTGAATCTTTATCATGGATTAATAATAAATACAACTTCCCGGTCGCGCGTCCATAATCAGCTTTTTTCAAAAACAAAGAGCTTATTTTTTTAGCCTCCTCTTCAGAAATATTCATTGGACCAGTATAGTCACAACGCTTCCCCTCTGGTAAATCTTTAGTCTCTTCTCTTAAAAAAGCTAAGTACTTAATTACATCAATCACTGATTCAGGCTTATTTTGATACACACCCCTTGCACCAGATGAAGATTCTGCTGTATGATCACCTCGACTTTCTTGAAACTGCTGAGCCATAAAGAAATCCTTACTAAAAACTTTATTATCAAACCGTCTAGCAATTGCAGAAGAACTATAGACTCGCAAAATTTCTTCCGCCATCTCCTCTGCATTAAGAATTCTTTCTTGTCTGTTTTCTTCCTTATCTTCTTCTAAGTTTTTATTTAGCTCCATTGCTTCTGAAACATTATCCGGTTTTTCAGTTTTTGGTTCTTTTATTGAAATTTCATCCTTCTTGTTATCAGAAGTATTATTTAATGGTTTCTTATTTTCCTTTTCATTATCTTGCGAAAAAAAATTAATAGCTTCGTCAAGCCCTCTCATTGAAGCAATAACCCCCAACATTACAAGTGCCGAGTTCTTAATAAATTTTCGCTTCTCCATATCCACCTTTTTTTCCTTTTCAATATTACCCCAACCCTTATATTCCATTTTTTATTTTCACAAAAATTAATACCCTCATTTTAACCTTAATAAATTAATAAATCAAAACAAAAAAAGCCGGCAGTGTTCACTGAACACAAACCGACTTTAATTTTTAATACTTTTTGAAAATTTATTTCATAATTGAACCTTTGACCAACTTTAAAGAAAAATATTTAGGCAACAACTTAAGCAGTTTAACAAAGCTGGTCCAATTGGACAAAGAGCTATCTGTCGTCATAATCGCCCCAAGTTTCTTCATATACTCTTTCCAATCCGTTGATAATGGATCCAATAAATTTAAAAGATATATGAGCTGAGAAGAATTTTCTTCGTTCACTGTTTTCTTCATTCCATCAATAAAAATACCTGCCCATTTTTCATCGATATCCTTTGCGTAATGATGAGCTAATTTGAAATTGCTGAAGTTTAAGCATTTGCCTAAAAGTTCTTCCCATGAACCCTCCGGAATTTCTTTCCCATCAGAGCTTTCACCATAAATTAGGTTTACTAAAAAAAATACTGATCTTTTTTTCATAAGGCACCCCTCCCATTTTTTGTTAAAAAACATTGAAATAAAAGTTCTTATTAAAAATTTTATTCTGCTAAAATTCTAACACTTATTTAATTCGAAATCTAATTTATTAATATAAAAAATAAGCTCCATTACCGATATTATCGATAATGGAGCTTGAACAACAAATTTTTCAGAGCTTTATTACCCCGGAAAAATATCAAAAGCTTCGGCGTATTTTTGATGAGTTTTTCGAATAACTTCTTCCGGAAGCTCTGGTGCGGGTGGTTTTTTATCCCACCCAGTGGACATCAAGTAATCCCGCAAGTACTGCTTGTCAAAGCTGTTCTGCGAAACGCCGGGTTGATAAGAATCTTTAGGCCAGAACCTTGACGAATCCGGCGTAAGAACTTCATCAATCAGGATTATTTGATTATCGAAGATCCCAAATTCAAATTTGGTATCGGCAATAATGATTCCTTTTTCCAGAGCAATCTCCGCCCCTTCTTTATAAAGCTCAATACTTAAAGTTCTCACTTCCTCAGCAATATCAGGGCCAACCAATCTGACTGCTTCGCCAAAATCAATGTTGACATCATGCTTCCCAAGTTCTTCCTTAGTTGAAGGAGTGAAAATGGGATCTTTTAATTGTTCAGATTCCAGCAAGCCGGACGGCAATTTAATCCCGCAAACTTCACCAGATTCCTGATAAGATTTCCATCCGGAACCAGTAATATAACCTCGAACAACACATTCAATCGGCAGTGGCTTAGCTTTTTTAACCAGCATGCTTCTTCCAAACAATGTATCTTCGTGAGGTCGACAAATTTCCGGATATTCCCTGACCATATTTGAAATGAAATGATTTGGAACAATGCTTTTCAGAACCTCAAACCAGAATAATGAAATTTGAGTTAAAATTATCCCTTTTCCCGGTACCGGATTCAGCATCACCACATCATAAGCAGAAATGCGATCTGATGCGATCATTAAAATCTCATCACCCAGGTCATACATGTCTCTTACTTTCCCTCTGCTCAT
Organism: uncultured Bdellovibrionales bacterium; assembly: GCA_964421125.1. GTDB lineage: Bacteria > Patescibacteriota > Minisyncoccia > Moranbacterales > DUUL01 > UBA2193. The sequence goes on along the minus strand of CAYQVD010000003.1, from coordinate 70,649 downwards.
TAATTGAAGTCCAGGGGAAATTGGTTTCAAAAAGTGCCATAACTACTCCTCTCGGCCATCGGCCAGTTTTTGCTGAAGTTTATCATCTGCTTTTTCCACTTTGTCTGCCATCTCCTTCCTGACCTTCAGTAACTTGTTCTTCAAAATCGAATCAGACAAAGCCAATATCTGAACAGCCAACCAGGCTGCGTTATCAGCCCTGTCGATTGCTACTGTGGCCACCGGAATACCCGGGGGCATCTGCACAGTTGAAAGAAGTGCATCAATCCCAAATAACGGAGAAGCATCTGAAGTCAAGGGAACTCCAATGACCGGCAAAATAGTGGCAGATGCCACTGCACCAGCCAAATGAGCCGCCATACCAGCACCACATATAATCACTTTACATCCAGCTTCTTCGGCTTTCCAGACAATTTCTCTGGTACGATCCGGTGTGCGGTGCGCACTCGAGATTCGATATTCAAAAATAGTACTGGAACTGGGGACATTGCATTTATCTAAAACTTCCTTCGCCAACGACATCTTTTTTTCATCAGAGCCACTGCCCATGATGATTAAAACATCAAACAAAGTCTTCATGTGACCACCTCCTTATAATACAAAAGTTATTTTCAAGATACACTAGAACCAACATTAGCCTAGTTTAAAAGTATAATTGAAAATTTAATTAAAATCAATTAATCCCACAAAAAACCACCAGAAATAAATCCTGGTGGTTTTCAGTCTGTGAGTTAAAAAAGGGTTCTATTTTTTCTCTTCTTCCTTTTTCCCTGGCTCGTCCTTGGACGACTCATCTTTTACTTCTTCTTTTTTGTCATCCCCTTTCTTGTCTCCCTCGTCCTTTGTAGCTTCAGCAGAGTCGGGTTCGACTTCTGCATCTTTCACTTCTGCTTCGCCCGTCGTAGCTTTATCGGAGTCGGGTTTTGCATCCTTTGCAGAGGCGTCTTGCTCTTTTTGTGCAGCTTGATAAAGTTCTTGACCAATCTTTTGAGCTTCTGTTGAAAGTTCTTCGGAAGCCTTTTTGATTGCATCAATATCATCACCATCTTTTATTTTTTTCAAAGCTTCAATTTTTTCTTCAACTGGCTTCTTTTTGTCAGCACTGACTTTTTCACCAGCTTCTTTTAAAGCTTTTTCAGTTGTGAAGACAAGAGCATCGGCGTTGTTCTTGATTTCAACTTGTTCTTTCTTTTTCTTGTCTTCATCAGCATGCACTTCTGCATCTTTTTTCATCTTTTCGATTTCTTCATCAGAAAGTCCACTTGAAGCTTCAATTCGAATTGATTGTTCTTTTCCAGTGGCCTTATCTTGAGCTTTTACATTCAAGATTCCATTAGCATCAATGTCAAAAGTAACTTCAATTTGTGGAACTCCTCGTGGAGATGGCGGAATACCATCCAAAATGAATCTTCCAAGAGTTTTGTTATCAGCTGCCATTTCTCGCTCTCCTTGAAGAACGTGAATTTCAACAGAAGGTTGGTTGTCAGCCGCGGTTGAAAAGATTTGTGATTTACTTGCTGGAATTGTAGTATTTCGATCGATAAGCGGTGTTCGAATTGATCCCATTGTTTCAATCCCCACAGTCAAAGGAGTCACATCGAGCAAAAGAACATCTTTCACATCTCCTTGTAAAACACCTCCTTGAATCGCAGCTCCAAGAGCTACAACCTCATCTGGATTCACGGTTGCGTTTGGCTTCTTTCCAAAGAATTCCTCAACCTTCTTTTGAACTAACGGCATTCGAGTCATTCCACCCACCAAGATAACTTCATTAATATCAGAAATTTTCATTCCAGCATCATCGAGTGCTTTCTTGCAAGGTTTAATACTCTTATCGACTAATTCAGAAACAAGTTCTTCAAGTTTTGCTCGAGTAATTTTCAAAACAAGATGCTTTGGTCCATCTTCACCAGTCGTGATGAATGGTTGATTAACTTCAGTTTCTTGAACAGTTGAAAGCTCAATCTTTGCTTTTTCAGCAGATTCTTTAATTCTTTGAAGAGCAAGCGGATCTTTTGAAAGATCAATTCCTTCCTGTTTCTTGAATTCATCAAGAATAAAGTCAATAATTTTTTGATCAAAGTCGTCTCCACCAAGATAGGTATCACCATTAGTTGACTTCACTTCAACAGTGTCATCACTGACTTCTAAAATGGAAACATCAAATGTTCCACCTCCAAGATCATAGACGGCAATTTTTTCGTCTTTTTTCTTATTAAACCCATAAGCCAAAGCGGCTGCAGTTGGCTCATTGATAATTCGCTTTACTTTCAATCCAGCAATTTCACCAGCATCTTTCGTTGCCTTTCTTTGAGCGTCATCAAAATATGCTGGAACAGTAATCACTGCTTCTTCAATTGTTTCTCCAAGTTTTTCTTCAGCATCAGCTTTCATTTTCTGAAGAACTATAGCAGAAATTTCTGCTGGTCTTTTTTCTTCGCCATTCATAACGATATTTACTGAACCATTTTCTCCTTCCTTAATCTTAAAAGGAAGAGTTTTCATGGCTTCCTGAACTTCTTTATCAGAAAACTTTCGCCCAATTAATCTCTTTGCAGAATAAATTGTGCTTTCTGGATTAGTCACCGCTTGTCTTTTTGCAAGCAAACCAGCTAATCTTTCTCCACTTTTGTTAATCGCCACCATTGATGGAGTGGTTCGATTACCTTCCTTGTTTTCAACAATCTCTGGCTTTCCGCCTTCAACGACAGCCATCGCAGAGTTTGTTGTTCCAAGGTCAATTCCTAGAATCTTTGACATATTGTTTTTCTTGCCCAGTTAAATAAAATCTTCGATTTTAATTTGCAAAGCAAATTATTTAACAGGGTAAATTAATTATTTATTAAATTGACTTCTTAGAATTAATAAATTAAAATTTTATTAATTCTAGAAAATCATTTAACTAACCCTGAACGTTTGAGGAGGTAACAATGTTCATTAATGTTCCTAAAAAATATCTCAAAATACTGCTCAGAAAAATAGAATATTCTTCTAAACAAGATGGCTTTTCCAAAAAGACGAAAAAAAGATTTACCTCTGCAATTAATCAAATAAGTAAATTGCTATCAGAAAACAAAGAACTGAAACAAATCCAAATGTCTAAAAATAAGCTTCAAACCCTTGGAAAACTTTCTGAAAAAACTCCCGTAAGAAGAAGTGGTTATTATAGCTACTAATTATATCAACTGATTCCTATAAACCCCGGCGCTACTGAAACAGTATCGCTGGGAGTTTTTTTATAAAGAACTATTCTCCCTCCACACTCACCGGTCGAATCACCTTTTCCTTCAGCTTATATCCTTTCTTAATAACCTTTTTAACTTTTCCTTTTTTTCCATTTCCTGCAATTACCTCGTGAACTGTTTCATCAATTTTGTCTCCTGACTTACATTTAATTTCAACAACTCCTTTTCCTTCTAATACATCAGCAAGTTGTTTTCTGATATGCAATATTCCTGTAGTCCATCCGTCATTTTCTTTTCCTTCTGGAACATGTTTAAGCGACAAATCAAAATTATCAATCACTGGCAAAATCTCAAACACAAAATCTTCTATGCAATACTGACTAAATTCTGCATTTGAGTCAGCAGTTCTTTTTTTAAAATTCTCCAAATCTGCCAGGGCTCTTTTCCATCCATCCATTGAACTTTTTCGTTCTAGTAATTCTTTTGCCTTTAAGATTGTTTGTCTCTTTTCATTTTCAAATCCATCTTTCTCATCAAGTTCCTCAATGGCATCATCCACTGAAAACCAATCTGCACTGTGATGTTCATCGCTTAATTGAATCTCTTTACCTTCAGTATAACAAATATATCTCAATCCTCTTTTTTCTTCTTTGAAAAGTTTATTATCTTTTGGAAACTCAACTGCATCAATAATTTCTCCTTTTTCCACATCCAGTCCTGTTTCCTCCTTGATTTCCCGAATAAGCGCCTCCTCAATTGTCTCTCCTGCTTCAATGTGGCCACCTGGCAAATCATATTTCCCACCATTCAATTCTTCTAATCCTCTTTTAATCAAAAGAATCTCACCTTTTCCATTCAGAACAACTGCCTTAATCGTAATCGCCATTGGACGTGCCATTGACTCCATTTGTTTTTTTTGCTTCTTCATAAATATTTAAATTATATAATAGTCATAATTGAACTCCCTGCAATCATAATCATCACGACCTTGTCTCCATTTCCTCCAAGAACCTTCTTAACAAAATCAATCAAACTCTTATTCTTCTCATAACGCATTCTCTTTGGACCAATGATGGCAATCAATCCACTTTTTCCTTCTTTGAGTTTGTAGGGAGCCACAATCATTGAACAATTCTGAATTTCTTTTAATGGATTTTCTTTTCCAACAAAAATCTTTGTTTCTCCTTCCTTAACTTGTGAAAGAATCTTATCAACATTTTCATCAATCAAATCAAGCGCAGATGTTAACCGAGAAAGATCATCCATATTAGAAAATTCTGGATCATCAATTAAATTATGCATTCCAAAATCAAAATATTCTTCCTTTTCAATCGCTCCACTCAAAACAAGGCATTGTGACATTGAAGAAAGAAGTTTCGTAGTCGTTCTCTCAAATCTCGCATTCTTGGCTTTTTGTTTCAAAAGTTCTAATTCCAATTTCTTTTGATAACTTCGAGAAAGATCTCTTTCTCCCATAAGATTATCAATAAAATATCGATAGCCCATATCACTTGGAACTCTTCCAGAAGAAACATAAACTTTTATTAAAAAACCATTTTCCTCAAGATTTGCCATTTCACTCCGAATCGTAGCCGTTGAATAATCAAGCTTATTTTTTTTTCTTAGATACCCACTACTCACCGGATTCGCAGTTTCGGTGTATTCCTGAACAATTGCCTTTAAAATTTTTCCCTGTCTTTCATTTAGCATAATTTTATTTTCTCCTCCTGCCTATATTATACGCAAATTTTTAAATTTTCTGGCAGTCACCACACGAGACTGCTAATTCATATTTTATACCCAATAAAAATCTTGTCAAGACCCCTCACTTGTCATTCCCAACTTGACTCGCCTCGCTGAAGCTTTAACGAAGCAGATTAGGAATCCAGTTAAGGTACTCTGTTAACATTGTAGCAAAAGTGTAAACTTTTTTGCTGCAATATTAACAAGTGTTTTTTAATAATTGTCTCAAAAAGGCCAAAAAACAGCCCATTAAGGCTGTTTTCATATAAAAAAATTCTAGATTTAATTCACTTCCAAAATATCATAAACCATTTTTTTCTTATTTGGAAGAACTATTTCAATTGCTTCACCTTTTTGAGCTCCAAGAAATGCTTCTCCAATCGGAGATTCATTAGAAATCTTTCCTTGAGCTGGATCTGCTTCATTTGAACCAACAATATGAAAAGTCATCTTCTTTCCATTAGTCTTTACAAGAACTTCTGAGCCAACTTCAACATGACCATTTGATTTCGTCTTACTAACAACTTTTGAGGTTCTAATAGCATTTTCAAGATAAATAATTCTTGATTCATTCTCTCGTTGTTGTCTCTTAGCTTCTGAATATTCAGCATTTTCGCTCAAATCACCTTGTTCTTTCGCTTCCTTGATTGAAATGGCAATTGTCTGTCTCAAGTTTCTTTTTCTGTCCTCAAGCTCTTTTCCAATCCTATCGAAACCTTCTTTAGTTAAATATTTCATTTTAAATTTTTACAATGCTTATTTTTTAGAGTGTGACGATTCTACAGAATTCATAGCTATTTGTCAATACTTTTTTAAAAATTAAAGTTTGAGCGTTTTGACTAAATGTTTTATAAGAGAAAGCACTACTGGAGGAGCCAATAAACTATAAACTTCAACTCCTTCGTCATCTTTAACAATAAAAGGTCTTTCTAATGTTTTTATTTCCCCTGTATCATCATTTTTTTCATAATAATACTCTGGGGTTATTTCATAATCGTCTAAATATTCAACTGCCTTATCAACCGGAACGGCATTACGAAGTAAAATTCTAGAAACGCCATGCAAAGAAAATATTTTATTAATTAAAATATCATCAAGTTCAAGTCTATCTCTAATAGATTCAATTCCCAAATTGTCTCCCTCTTTAGAAGTCATTTTAATGTTATCACATTCAGGATTATCACAAATGAGTTCAAATTTATTCTCATCTTCGTTGTGCTCAACTTTTTCAGTAGTAAAAAGCTTTAAATTTCTTGGTGTATGACATTTTGGACAAACAACCCTATACTTCATTCTTTCATCAATGACCGCTTCAGGAATATCAATAGCAACAAAAATATCTGGGTCATTTCTATAATCTACAAGCTCCTTAAAAAACAAAGCGTAAGAAACTTGATCTAAACTTCTCGGAAATCCATCCAAAAAAACAATCTTTTTACCAGCTTGATCAATTTCTCTTTTTGCCAAAGCCATAATAAACTCATTGGGAAGAAGTGTTTTTTGATCCTTTCCCAGAAGAGCATCAATTGCCTTTTCTGGAGTAATATATCCTCGATAATTTTCATGTAAATAATCAAGCAATTCTTTTCTTTTTTCGTCATCTTTCATTTCAGCATGAACATCACGCACGATATCTCCAATGGAAATATGCACAATATTTTCTTTTCCGAATAATTCCATGAAAAGTTTCGTATAAGTCCCCTTTCCTGCATTCTTCTTTCCTAGAAGATAAGCAATAAAAGTATTTCCTTCTTCAAAATATTTTTTTAATTTTTTAATCTCTTCTCCAGCTTTAATTTCAAAATATTTTTTTCTATCTTGAACATCCGATAAATTAAATTTTTTATCTACCCCTTCTATTTTAGTTTTAAATAGAGGAAATTCTTTTTCAAATTTCATGTTTTGATTTTAAGATAATTAATAAGCAACTGTCTAAGATTTTTCTTTCATTGCAAAATTTTCAAATTTAAAGCGAAAGAAATGAAGCATGAGGAAACATATCGGAAATATGTTGACGAATGATGAATTTCTTGCAGCTTAAATTTGGAAATTGCAGTCGAATACGGAAATCTTAGACAGTTGCTAAACCCCCAAGAGGAGTTGATTGACATCATTATAGCAAGAAATAAAATTATGGCAAATTTTTCCACATTCCCTAAAAAAACAAAAGACTCCCTTGTTTTAATAAAACTTGGGAATCTTTTCATTTAAAATAACGATAAAAAAATTAAACGGCATATTTCTTTGATTTCTCCAATAATTCCTTTATTGTAATTTTTCCTTCGCACATCTTTCTTGCTAGGAAAAGACCTGCTTCCTGGAACTTTTTACGGACAGGAAAGATGATTACGTTAGCAAAACCAAGATTCTCCTCAAGCCAGATAATATCCCTTCTTGCACCCCAAAGTGTTTTTCGAAATTTTTCAAGCCATTCTCCATTTCTATTTTCCATAATATAAATATAGCATTCACGGCATATAGACCCAAATAGGACCTAAAACAACTTTTTATGCATATCTTTTTCATATGAAGCAGAGGAATTTAGAAGAACCAAATAGATGATTCTTTGTTTTCTTTTTAATGAAATACCTCTATGTACTCCGACTCTAACTTTAAGATGAGCGAAGTGACCCTCTAAAGTATTTGTTGTTACTGGCATAAAGAAATTACACCTCTGATAAGTAAAAAGATATCCTGACATTCTTTTCATACTTCTAATAGCACTTCTTAGTCTTCCATGAGTATACGACCAATTTCCTCCAGGATGATATGTTTTTTCTTTTAAAAAATAACTATACTTTTCTTCCCAATAAGACATATCTTTTAAAAAAGAGTTATGAGTATAACTCTTTAAACTATCCATGATAAACTTTAACTCTATTCCTGCATTAGTTTTTGGATTTCTTGTAATATATTTTGTAATGTTCTTACGGGCATGAAAATGACAATACTGAAACTGAATATCAACGAAAACACTGGGCAAACCAGGTAAGCCATCTCCTGTAACCGACCTGAATGTATAACCTAATCTTTCAAGATAAATCATTCCTTCTTCATAATGTATAAGTCTTTCTGATTCAACAAACTTCCACCAAAGATTTTCTTTACGTTCTTGGTCTCTAAATACAACAACTCCAAATTCTTCAAAGAAAGTTGTATCTACTGCTAGGGAGAGTTCTCTGGGACAGTGTTTCTTTTTTGGTAACACTACAGAATCAAAGAAAGACTGAAGATTTTGAGTTTTAAAATGATGTTCTACTGATAATTCTCTTAATGTTTGCTTATTAAAAACATACAAACAAAAAAGTTCCTCTTTAATTAGTGGAACTTTTTTGTTAGCTTGAAATTTTGTTTTACATTTTTTACATTGCCATCTCTGGTGTCCTTGTTGAAATCCTTTTTTAATACATTCTGGAGAGTTACAAAAAGGACATTTTTTGTTGTTCATACGTTTGAATGTTAAATAACCTAATTAAATACTGGGTTATTTTAACATAGTAGGTCCTATTTGGGTCTATATGCCGCATTCACCAATTTTCATAAAAACCTCCTTTTCAAAAAAGGTCATTTTTCCCCGTTAACCATTAAAAGAACTTAATAAGTAATTCTAAGTCAAAATAGTATTAAAGTCAATCTAGAACTTCGCAAGACTTCTTCTTTGGTGTCTCACAACCCACAACAATTGACTCTATCTCATCAGTCCTTAAAACATCCGCATCGACATTCTTAAGTCGCTCAAGCGCTTCTACTGCTGGATGACCATAACGATTATCTTTCCCCGCTGAAATAACTGCAAATTCAGGCGATACTTTTTCCAAAAAAATATCAGAACTGGAATTTTTCGAACCATGATGAGCCACTTTCAACCAATCAACATCTAATAAATTGCCATATTCTTTTACTAAATAAGCCTCAGGCTTCTTTCCAATGTCACCAGTGAAAAGAAAGGAGTTTTTTCCAAAATCAACTCTTGTCACAATTGAATTATCATTTCCATCTTTAAAATCATTTCCACTATCCGGAGCTAAAAATTCAATATCTAAATACTCACCAATATCAATTCTTGATCCAACTTCTGGTGAATTAATTTTAATATTTTTGTCTTCTATTTTTTTTATCAATTTCTGAAAACTTGTCTTTTCATTCTCAATATCACTAGTTAAAAATGACTTCACAGAATAATAATCAATTAAATCAATAAATCCTCCAAAATGATCCCAATCTGGATGAGTTGCAATGACAACCTCTATTTCCTTATCATTTTTCGGCATCACTTTTCCAAGTTCATACATTAACTTTTTACCATCAGGCCCTCCATCAATCAGAATCTGATGACGATCAAGATAATTTATTAAAATTGAATCACCTTGACCAATATCTAAAAAAACAACTTTCAAAGGAAAATTGTCAGTAAATGTTGCACTATTAACAAATTGAGTTAAAAAAACAAAGAAAAGAACTGCTACAAAAGTTCCTAAAAATTTTCGAAAAGATAAATTCATTATTTTATTCCACCTATTTCATCCCTACTATCATCATAAACAATTTTTGGTTTCAAAAAAAGCCTCTTTTTACAACCATTAATAAAATAATCCAATTCTTGAATCTTAATAAACTTTCCTGCTAAAATAAACACTCCTACTCCGACAATAAAGGATACTGTCATCTGAAAAAATACTCCCAAAAAAGTTTCCATATTAACTACATAACTCATTCCATGTTTAGTCGCTTGCATAAATATCGCCATAATAAACGTTGCGAAAATTATTCTCCAAGTACTTCTAATAATCGCTCGCTCACCCAAGCTTCCAATTTTTCTTCTTAGTAAAAACAAAAGAAGTAACATATTTAAAATTGATGAAAAAGTAAACGCGAAAACCAAGCCAAGCATTTCGTATTCCTTAATTAAGAAAAGTGCTAAAAACAAATTAACTGCTCCAGAAAATAACCCAACAAAAAATGGAATTTTAGTATTATGAATAGAATAAAAAGCCCGAGCTAAAAGAGGAATGAGACTCTGAGCAAAGAGAGAAAGAGCAAAAATCCCAAGCGCTTGAAAAGTCAAAATCGTATCTTCCCAGTCAAATTTTCCTGCTCCCAAAACCACTCGAACAATTTGTGCTCTAAGTACAATAAAGACCACTGAAAAAGGAATCGCAAAAAACATAATATTTCGAAAAGTTCTTGAAAAACTTTGAATAAACTGTTCCTTTTTCTTTTGAGCCCAATAAGCAGAAAGGGTTGGAAAAGCAGCTGTTGCAAAAGAAATCCCAAAAAGCCCCAATGGAACACTTTGAATATTATTAGCAAGGCTAAAGATAGCCAAGCTTCCTGCATGTAAAGTAGAAGCTAAAATTGTTATCACTAAAAGATTAATTTGTGCCACAGCTAATCCCAATGTTCGCGGAATCATCAGTTTAATTATCTTTAAAAGATTCTTATCTTTAAAGTTAAAGTTTGGCTTGAATCTAAATCCACAACGCAGTATTTCCGGAAATTGAATTAAAAGATGCAAAAAAGCCCCCAAAACAACTCCCCAGGCAAGTCCACTAATTCCAAAACGATCAACAAGAAATAGGATTCCAATGATTATTCCAATATTATAGAAAATTGGAGCGAGTGAATAAAAAAAGAATTTTTTAAAAGAATTTAATATTCCACCAAAAAGACCTGAAATACCCATAAGAATCGGGCTCAAAAGCATAATTCGAGTCAAAACAGCAACTGATTCTTGTTTTCCTGGATTAAATCCAAAAGTAATAAGACCAGTTAGCCAAGGAGCAAAAAAGAACAAGATCATAGTCACCACAACTAAGGTGATAATCATCAAAGTTAAAATCTTATCAACCATCTTCCATGCCTCCTTTTTCTTATCTTTTGAAATCAAAGACGTAAAAACCGGAACAAAAGCAGCCGACAAAGCTCCTAAAATTAATAAGTTAAAAACTAAATCAGGAACCTTGAATGCAGCATAATAAACATCGAGCTCATCTCCTGCCCCAAATTTTGAAGCTAAAATACGATCACGAACAAGACCCAACAAACGACTAGCCAATCCCATTATTGCAATCAAAAAAGCAGCTCCTGTGATAGAGTTAATTGCCTTCTCTCCATTCCTAAAACAATTTGTAATATTTTTTATCATGAATTCTTTTCTTATTCCCTCCCTTAATGTAAGGGATTTAAATCTTCCAGCGAAAGATTTAAAGGGAGAGTTATAAAATTTGCTTAATCATCCTATCATTTAACTAACTTCTTTCCATATTCAAGCCATTCAACTGTTCCCATTTCTAAATTATAAATCCTATCAAAACCATTTTCCACTAATTTTTTCCCAATAAAATCACTTCTACTACCATTTAAACAATAAAGAGCAATCTTGTCATTCTTTTTAATTTTTAATTTTTCAAATCCTTCATTAAATCTTATTGAAGAAACTAAATTAGCCCCCTTAATGTGACCAGCATCAAATTCATTTTTCTCACGCACATCTAAAAGAAAAACTTTCTTTTCTTTAATAAGCTCCTCAAAATCATCAGAAGAAATTTGATGCACCATCTTTTTATTTTATATTTAAAGATTCTATTATAATTTTTTCTCTTTCTTCTTTAAAAGTCTTTTCTGCCATAGCAATAAATAATTAATTAATGAAAATTTTAAATTACTGTAAGAGTGAATTCACTATCAACTCCGATGCCTCATCTTCGTCCAATCCTCTCGTCATCAAAGTCTCTAATTCTTTTTGATTAATTTTTCCAACCGAAGCTTCATGCGTGACTCTTGCATCATCATTACTCACTTCAACAATTGGAACTGCTCGAGCCACTGATCCCTCTCCAAACAAAATCTCCTGACAATCAACATGTCCAATACACCCAGACGCTTTTGCATAAGTTTCTCCTTGCATCAAAACTGTTCCACCATTCTTGGCCGCCGCTCTCATCTTAATCAAACTCTTACTATTTTCTCCTTCAAGATAAACTTTGTCAATTATCTTAATATGATCTTTTTCATTTTTTCCGAGAACTTTTGTTTCAATTTCTGTTCGAGCATTTTTTGCTAAATGAATTTCAAGCTCAATTGAAGTTTTTCCAATTGTTCCTTTTACAAGATTGAAACTTGTCACAAATATTCCACCTTCTGCAATGTCAACATTTAATTTCGGCACTACTCGCACACCAGACTCATTTCCATGATAATGATATTCAGTATAGTTCATTTTAGCATTCTTTCCAATTTTAAATTGTGCTTCCATCTCATGACTAACTTCAATCGCTTTCGGAAAAGTACAATGCGAAACCACATCCGCCTCCGCTCCTTCTTCGAAAATTACGTTTGGAATAATAATCTGCTCATCATGACTCCCCATCACCCCAAAACAAAGAAAAATCGGCTCAATCAATTTCACTCCTTTTTTAATTTTCAGCTCAACATTAACTCCTTTTTCAGTTTCAGAAGAATTTACCTCAACTCCTTCAACGTTTTCTTGATCAATAACCTTATTTCCATCTACAATGAATCGACATTTGCTTTTCAGCAAATCATCCAAATCACAAAGCTCTATTGAATCCTTAAATTCCCTTGGAAGCATATTTTGAAATTTTTAATTTTATAATTTTAGTAATTTTTAAATAATTTTTAATCAAGGAAATTTTATAATTCACAATCTTAATTGAGCTATTAAAGTCAATCTCCGCGGGTTCAGGCATCCTCGACTGAAACTTTTTTACTTGTCATTCCCGCGTAGGCGGGAATCCAGTCTTTTTATAGCTTTTTTAATCACGCGAATTCAGACGTTCACACCTGAGCCATTTAATTCTTAATATTATAAAAGAAGACCTATTAGGATTCAAACGAGGACACTTGAACCCGCCACGACAACAACATAAATTATTGAAAATTCTTTCATTGAAAATTTAATGGAAATTGGAAATTGATAACTGAAAATTGTCGCTACTTGGCAACAATATTAACAAGCTTTCCTGGAACATAGATTGTTTTTATTATCTCTTTTCCTTCAGTGTAAGATTTAATTTTCAAACTTTCTGTCGCCAATTTCTTTGCATCTTTTTCGGAAACATCTCTTGGACACTGAATTCGATCTCTGACTTTTCCATTCACTTGAACCACAAGTTCAATTTCATCATCCAAAATATTATTTTCATTAAACTCCGGCCACTTTGAATTGAACACTGAATCCTCGTTTCCAATTTGATTCCAAAATTCTTCTGCAATATGTGGCATCATTGGAGCGCTGACAAGCGCCAAAACTTCTTGAACTCTTTTTGCCTGAGATTGATCAAACTCTGAAATATTGTCTCTAATCCAATTCACAAACTCCATTAATCTTGCAACAGCAGTATTAAATGAAAGTCTTTCGATATCTTCACCAATCACTTTAATTGTTTTATCAATCATATTAGTTTTTTCAACCCCATTTCCTTCAACATTTTCAAGTTCAAAGAAAGTTGCCCAAAGTTTTTTCACAAACTTGAAAATTCCTTCAGCACCACTATCTCGCCAATCTCCTCCTTGAGAAAAATCTCCCAAGAATCTCAAATATAATCGCACTGTATCTGCTCCATATTTCTCAATCATCTCATCTGGATTCACTACATTTCCTTTTGATTTTGACATTTTTGCTCCATCTTTGGTGATAAGCCCATGCCCAAAAAATCTTTTGTAAGGCTCATCAAAATCAATATAGTCCAAATCGTGCAAAACCATCGTCACAAAACGAGAATAAAGCAAATGAAGAACAGTATGTTCCTTGCCTCCAATATAGCTATCCACTGGTAACCATTTTTTAGTACGCTCTTTATCAAAAGGCTTATCTTCAATTTCAGTTGAAGGATATCGAAAAAAGTACCAAGATGAATCCACAAATGGATCAGAAACATCAGTTTCTCTTTCTGCATCCGTTCCACACTTTGGGCATTTCACTTTCACAAATTCTTCATTCTTCGCAAGTGGACTTTTTCCTTTTCCTTCTGGTAAAAAATCATCCATTGGTGGCAACTCCACTGGCAGATCTTCTTCTGGAACTGGCACCGTTCCACAATTTTTGCAATGAATAATTGGAATTGGTGGTCCCCAATATCTTTGCCTTGAAACACACCAGTCTCGCAACTTATAATCAACAGCCTTTTTACCAACTTTATTTTCTTCAAGCCATTCAATCATTTTAGTTTTTGCTTCAGCAGTTTTCAGTCCATCCAAAAAATCTGAATCAATACTGACTCCTTCTCCACAAAAAGATTTTATTCCTTGAGTCAATCGCTCCCAAACAATTTTCTGATTAGAAACATTAATAAAAGATTCTATCTTTTCTTCATCAATCCACAAAGGCTCATGTATTTCCATTTCCTTTTTTTCAATTTCAACTTGTTCATCGCTATTAAGTTCAAATAATAGATATCTAAATTTTGCAATTACATTTGAATCTTTATGGGGTCGATAGAATTCTGCAAAGATTGGACTCCCAAGTTCTTTTTTAAATTCCAAATCAATATAACCAGTTTCTTCTTTTATTTCTCTCTTTCCAGCCTCCACAATTTCATCTCCGTCAGTCCCTCCAGATGGAAAAGATTGCCATTCTGTTTTATTCCATTTCAAACAAAGATATTTATTAGTTTTGGGATCTTTAACAACTCCAACAACAGCATCCCTTTCTTCAGTTTCCTTATCATCTCTTGGATTATCTTTAATGTATGGAACAACAACATCTTTAATTTCCAATCCAAACTTTTTCGCAAATTCAAAATCACGTTCATCATGCGCTGGAACCGCCATAATCGCTCCCGTTCCATAACCAGCCAAAACATAGTCAGCCACCCAAACTGGAATTTCCTCCTTAGTTGCTGGATTAATTGCCTTGACTCCTTTTAACTCAACTCCTGTCTTTGTTTTTTCTTCTTCCTTTCTTTCTTGCTCCGATTTATTTAAAGATTTCTTAACATACTCAAACACCTCTTTTTGATTTTTGATTTTTGATTTTTGATTTTGTAGAATTTCATGCTCTGGTGCAACCACCATATAAGTCGCCCCAAATAAAGTGTCTGGTCTAGTAGTAAAAGCTTCAATAAACTTATCCTTTTTTTGAGAATTTGAATTTTGAGATTTATTTGGAAATTGGAAATTGGAAATTGGAAATTTGATCGAGGCTCCCTCAGATTTTCCAATCCAATTTTGTTGATTTAATTTTACATCTGCTGGCCAATCAAAATCTTCTTTTTGAGAATTTTCAAGAAGCCGATCTGCATAATCAGTAATCTTGAAAAACCATTGTTTTAGTTCCTTTTTCTCAACCTGACTATCACATCGCTCACATTTTCCCTGGACTACTTGTTCATCTGAAAGCACTGTCTTACAAGAAGGACACCAATTAACCTTGGCTTTCTTTTGATAAGCCAACCCTTTTTCAAACATTTTTAAGAAAAGCCATTGAGTCCATTTATAATAATCAGTTTTATAAGTCTCAACGGTTCGAGACCAATCATACATATTCCCGACCAAGCTTAATTGCTCATAAAATCTTTTTTCACTTCGCTTGGAGAATTCATTGATATGTTCTCCAATCTTAATTGCATAGTTTTCACTGTGAATACCAAATCCATCTAATCCAATTGGCTCAAAAACATCATACCCTTGAAGTCTTTTGAAACGTCCATAGACATCTGCTCCAGTAAAAGCATACATATTTCCAACATGCAAACCTTCTGCTGAAGGATATGGGAACATCATCAAATTATAGAAAGGATTTTCAGCCTTTTCTAAATCAACTTGATTAGTCTTGTTTTCCTCCCAATATTTCTGCCATTTCTTCTCAATGGATTTAAAGTTATATTTCGGAGTCGCTGTTTTCACTGAATTCATATACTAAAATTACTTCTTATAAACATACTATTATCTTATCTCATTTATAATCTTTTTTCAAGACGTCTGTTCCCTAATTTTAATTTTTCTGATATAATAAAATAAATATTTAAAAACACAAAAATGAAAAAAATATTACTATTACCCTTTTTAGTCTTCTTGATCGTTGCCTTTATCAATTTAATTTTTGGGCTAGCATTTGGATTTATCACTTGGATTATTTTAGCAATCCTTATCGCGCTTGTATTCTTTCCTATTGCCATAAACACGATAGACAAGGAAGTTCCGATTATACAACTTTTTACTTCACTAATTCTTATTTATATTTTCTTCTCAATCGCAATCTACCTAGACTTTAAACATCTTCTTGGTTATCCCAATGACCAAGCTTTATTGTTTGGCTTTCTTTCTGGATTTGCAATTATTGCAATAATCATGATGCTCAAAGGAAAATAATCCCTTCTTTTTAATGAAATTAAATAAAACAAGCCAGAGGCTTGTTTTATTATTGGAAATTGGAAATTGATAAATGAAAACCTGTCTACTGGCAGGCAGGTTGCGAAGCTATTCCTAATCCCAGACTTTTCCCGCCTGAAACTTTTCATTTTCAAATTTTCCAATCAACTTAATATAATCACCCTCCTTAACTGTTTCATGATTAATTTTACACTCACAATCTTTAGTATGCACTTTCCATAAACTATCTCCTTTTTTAATTAATATGTATTTTTTATCTCGATCTATTCCTACGACCTCTCCGGATAATCTACCTTTTTGAGAATTAGACCAAAATTCTTCAGTTGAAACAATAATTCCTTGTTCTACACAACAATCTTCAACAAAATCCCTCCATCCCTTAAATACATCACTTCTCGCTAGTATAAAAAGTCCTAAAATTGTTATAATTCCTATTGCTAACAAAAGCATCCATTCTTCATGACGACAACAAATTCTTCCTTTTCGATAAAATCTACTTGAAAGATAAAGTAAAGAAACAGAAAATGCCATAATTAAAAGAGGAATCAGAAACCATCCAGAGAAACACCCTCTTCCAATAAGACCAATGAACTCATATTCCTTTAAACAATGAATAATAATCCCTAATAATATCAAGGAAATTAAAAACAAAATAGCTCCTAAACAAATCCAAACAAAATAAACAAACGTAAAATAACAAGGTGGTTTCATTTTTATATTATTCTTTTTTATTTCGTTGACAATTTCATCACCAAACATTTTTTTATTCTTTTGATCATCTTTCAAAGACATTTTTTTTGAAAAGTAAAAATTAATTATTAATAACAGCTACATTCTCATCAATTCCGTTTTCTTTAAGTTTTTTTGCAAGAATTTTTTTTCCTCTGTTAATCAATGTTCCAATTGTCCCCAACGGTTTATTTAAAATATCTGCAATTTCTTGATAATTTTTTCCCTCGATATAACTTAAAATAATTACCTCTCGATACTTATTCTCAAGTTGATTAATCACAACCATCACTTCTTCGTTCGTTATTTTTTGATAAACTCTTTGCTCTGTATTAAAACTGTCTTTTATTATGTTTTTCAATGACTCATGTTGATCCCATGAGACATCCGGTTGCTTTCCTTTACTATTACGACGCCAATAATTAATTGTTTCATTATGAGCAATTCGATAAACCCAACTTGAAAATTTCAACTTTGGATCAAATTGATTTAAATTGATATAGACTTTAAGAAAAATATTCTGAGCAATGTCTTCAGCCATCTCCTCATTAACCGCGCTAATCCTTCGAATATATCTAATCATTTTATTTTCATATCGAGAAATTAAACAACCAAAACATTCACTATTTTTTTTCACCAAAATAACCAATTCTTCATCAGTTTTTTTAATACATTCATCAGCTTGTGCACAAGACACTTTTCCAATATCTTTATTTTCCATGCAATTATCATACACCAAATAGTCCTATTTGTCAGTTTTTTACATTGACAATCGAAGGCCATTTATGTTATTAATAAGGTGGTGCCACTGAAGAAATCCTTTTGATTAAAATGGAGACAGCCAAATAGATCCAGCGAGATCTTTAGTCAGCTGTTAATGATCCGGTATTAATCAATCACTTGAGATTCAATGATCCTGATTAATATCGTTGACCTGAAATTCATTTTCACTTCAGGATGTAACACGGCACCACAAAAAATAACGAGGTATCACGCAACTGCGGGTACCTCTTTTGTATTATTTTTTTATTTAACATTATCCGATAAATCAGACAAGGACCCTTTAATATTATTCGCTCCTCCAGTGTCACAGTAATCTTTTATAACCCCACAAGCATTTTCAAATGCTTCTATGTTAAATTGCTCATCTCTTTTTTTAAATCTACTTAAAAATTCATATGTCTTAACCTCACCATAAGTAAGTACTTCCTCTAAAATCTTAATCTTATAATATACATCTGCTGTCTTCTTAAAAGCTTCTTCGGGTGAATTATATTCATTATTATAATCCTCTGAATTTTTTATCTTTTCAAGTCGTTTCTTGTATTCTTCTAATTTATTTTTTAATTTTTTAATTACCTCAGGATTTTTTGGCAACTTAATACTAGGAGATTCTTGTTTACTTTCTCCCATCTCCTTTTCTAATTCTCTTATCTGTTTATTCTCTAGATCAAATCTCGTGCCATCATTATGAAGAGAAGGAGTATATCCAGCTCCTCCATTAATTAATTCAGCATCTGATAATGTCCTCTCGTTTTGTATTTTAGCTATTTCTTCTGGCGTTAATATTTTGGGCTCATTTTTCATAATTTTTATATTAATTAATTTAAGATAATTATATTATATGATTTATTTAACAGCAATAAAGCTTATCTGGTTTATCTGTTTTCTTTTTTTCTCCAAAAGGATTTCCGTATTTTTCAATTGTTTTAATCATTTCCTTAGTTACTGACAATCCTTCGCCTTTTTCGTTCAATTCTTCTCGTATCTTTCGAGACATTCCAGTTAAATCAATTCCCATCGGACAATTTTCTGTGCAAGTACCACATAAAATACATTTAAAAAAGTTTTTAGCTAATCTCTCATCAAATCCTGTTTGATTAAAATATTCGAAAATCATTTCTTTAATTCCAACCGTTTTCCCTCCATATTCCTTTCCAAGTTCATTAAATGCAGGACAAAAATTCAAACAAGCTCCACATCCAACACAAGAACAAAGATCTTTAAAGAATTCTTTTTTCATTAAATTGCTTCGTCCTCCATCAAGCAAAACCAAATGAATCTCCCTTGCCCCCTGAGCTCCCGTCACAAGGTGACTTGAGATATCTGCTGTCTTTGATGGTCCAGTAATAATTGAGATATATTGAGGATTATACTGTCCTGTCCCAAAAATTGCTGTTGCTTGAGAAAGCTCAGTTGCATCAGCCACACTATCAACGATTTTATTAATTCCACAAAGAACAATATGCTTCTCAGGTAATCGACTCACAAGTGAAATATTTCCTTCATTTTCAAGTAAAATAATTTCTCCATTTTTTGTAAAAAAATTTGCTCCCGTAATTCCCGTATCAGCTTCTAAAATATTTTTCCTAATCACATCACACAAATATCTTGTAATTTTTTCCGGATCATCATCAATCTTTTCGTCAAATTCTTCCTCAATCTTTTTTGCAATTTCTCCAGATTTAATGTGAAGTGCTGGCAAAACATAATGGATTCCATCTTCCTTCATTAAGTCAGCTACAAAATCACCAAGATCAGTTTCTGAATATTCAAAATCCTTTAAAATACTCTTTAATTCAATTTCACTTCCAGTGTTAGTTTTTGATTTAACTATTTTCTTAGAATCAACCGTTAACTTTCTAACAATTTCTTGCGCATCTTCTTTACTTCTTGCTTCATGCACTATAACCCCATTTTTCTGAAAATTCTCTTTTGCTTTCTCCAATGAAAACTCAAAATCGTTTAAACATCTCCTTCGAATTTCTTGCATTTTCTTTTTGTATTCTTCCTCGCTCAAACCAACTCTTTTCAAAGAGTCTTCCTTGGAACGTTTAATATTCAACGTTGCCCTTCTAATTTGATCTTTTGCTTCTTGGTTAAATTCTTGCATATATAAAGAAATTATTCTTTAAATTGTCATTCCTGCGAAAGCAGGAATCCATTAGTCCAATTTCTATGTAAGTAATACTTTACTTACATAAAACCTCAAATTTACTCCCTATATCCTTAAATACTTATTCCAATAATCATAAACCTCAGCTGTTGATTTCAAATCCCTCGCATTATATTCAGCAATTTCTTGACATCGTCCTGCATTGAAAAGTTCCGTGACCTTGTCACCAGTCACTCCTTCCTCTTTTGGGCTTGGAATTCCGAAAAGTCTACAAGCTATATGTAAATTTGGATTTCTCCTCACTGCTCCATAGAAAGTTAATTGATCCATTAAATCAACATGCTTAGCTCCTTCAAATTGACTATTAAGATAACGATTCGACATTAAATTTTTCGTTGGTTTGATTCCATACTTCGCTGATCGAATCATTAAAAAAGGAACATCAAAACCTCTCCCATTATAACTAATAAATTCCTTGCCATGATCCACAATTCTCCAAAAATTTTCAAGCATTTCTTTTTCATTCATTGGTTTCAATTTCACTCCATCTTTTTCTGACTCTTCTTTATTTTGAGAATCTTGATAATAAACAGCCCCTTTTTCAGTATCAACATCAAAGACTCCAATTGCCACAATTTCTCCCGTAAAAGGAGAAAATCCCATACCACCTTTCAGCTCATTAAGAAGTTTTTGTCTCTCTTTATCATCAGAAGCAACTCGATCAATCCACTTACTAAGAGCAGATTGTGTCACCTCATCCATCTCATTAAAATCTTCTCCAGCAGTCTCAATATCAAAAACAATTTTCTTCATACATTGATTAATTACGTAATTAATTACGTAATTTCCCTTGTATTCAATCTATTCAAAACTCATTGAAAATTAACTAATTGAAAATTCAATGAAAATTGGAAATTGAGAAATGAAAATTACCCCTCTATTCTACCTCCCTATTGACTTGTTCGCAAGTTGAATATATAATTTAACATGTTTGATATCTCAATTTAAAAAACAACTCTTTTAGGCTAAAGAAGAACCAAAGAGGGTTAGATATAAAATCTTTCCCGCAACTTCTAAAAACGGGAATTTGTCGTTAATTGTAAATTGTCAAAAGTTAATTGTCGATTACGGGCGCATAGCTCAGTTGGTAGAGCAACAGCCTTTTAAGCTGATGGTCGGGGGTTCGAATCCCTCTGCGCCCACTTTCATATTTTAAAACACCTAATTTACATTAAGTGTTTTTATTTACAAAAGACTAGAAGCTCCAATAAACTCCTAGTCTTTGAATTAAACCTTTGAAAAATTTATTTTTTATTCATTTTATTCAGTACTTCTCCAAAATCCTAATTTCTCTTTTCTTTCCCAATAGTTTTTATCATATCTTCCGGGACAAAATCTCTCTTGAGTTGAATAATAAATTTACTACCTTTTCCAAGACCTTCAGATTCTGCCCATATTTTACCCTTATGCAAAGACAACATTTTTTCACAAACATAAAGTCCCAATCCAATTCCTTCTGTATGAGTAGTGCTACTGTCTTTCCCTCGCTGAAATTTTTCAAAAATATATCTTACCTCTTCCTTTACAATCCCCATCCCTGAATCAGAAACTACAATTCTAACAAAATCCTTATCACTCTCTACAGTCACACTAACTGAACCCTTCTTTGTATATTTAATTGAATTATCAATCAAATTAGAAATTATTTCTCTCATCTTATCGTGATCAAAATATATCTCCGGAATCTTTTTCTTTGGAGATCGATATTCAAGTTTCAATTTCTTATTTTTAGCTGCCAATTCAAAACTATCAACCATGTCTTTTACTAATTCAGTGATATCATCCTTATTAAAACGAAATACTAATTTACCAGATTCAATTCGAGAAATATTCAATAAATCTTCAACAAGTTTAATTAATCTTTCATTAGAAATAAAAACTTTTTCTAAAACCTCTCGAGTAACTTTATGAATTTCCCCATAAGTTCCATCAAGTAAAAGGGAAATAAATCCTTTAATTGAAGTCAACGGCGTTCGAAGTTGATGAGAAGCAATTGAAATAAATTCTGTCTTAGCCCGATCAAGTTGATGAAGTTTTTCATAAGCAGTCACTAATTTTTCATTCATATCCTTCAATTCACTATTCGTACTCCGAAGCTCAATTGTTGCATTCTCCACCTTTTCTTCAAGTTTTTCATTAAACTCTTTAACTTCAGAATACAACTGAGCATTTTCAATAGAAACCGCTGCTTGAGCCCCAATAATCTCCAAAACCTGAAAATCTTCATCGTTATACATATCACCTGACTCTTTCGGTCCTAATACCAATAATCCGATTGTCTTATTCTTAACGTTAAGAGGAGCCAAAATGCTAATATTTAACTCAATCAAAAGATCGATTGTTTTTTTAGTTTTATTATTGTAATACATCTTTTTCACTTCTTCAACAACAATTGCTTTGTTTTGCTCCGTAAAATATCGATGCAAAAAATCATTTCCATCAAAAACATTATTCTTCTTAATTTTAATTCCCTTATTATATTGAATGGCGTACTCTTTTCTTTCTTTGTTATAAGAAATGACAGCAAAAGTCTTAGTATGAAAAGTTTTTAACAGAACTGAATATATAAAGTCATAAACCTTCTTAATATCCATAATCATTCTTAGTCTATCACTGACTTCAGCAATAACTTGCTGACCATCATAAAGTGATGAGAAGAAATATTTATTAGCAATTTTAAAAGAATAATCTCTCGCAAAAGGATAACTAACAACTCCAATAATCAAAATAATCAAATCAAGCCAGACAGAAACACTTCCTAAATATTTTTCAAGAAAATACTTGGCAACGAAAGCTGGAATTAAAATTAAAAATAATGACAAAGCAAAAACTGTTGATCTCCTAAAAACCAACTTAATATCCATCAAACGATGCCTCACAATAGCATAAGCGATAATTGCTGAAAAGATTACTCCTGAAACATAAGCAAAAGGGTAGATACCAATCCCATAAGCAGGAAGATATGCCACAGGACCAATAGTAAACAAAAATAAAAATCCTAAAATAATATATTTCGTTTGTTCCTTTAAAAGTGGTGACTTTAATTTCTTATAATAAAAAAATATCTTTATAAACCAAATAATTACATAAGAAACAAAATAAACTAAAAATATATGATGAAAGAGTTGCGCCTTAGTATGAACACCCCATTTATAAATAAAAATATCATTAACAAAATATTTTGTTGGAACAAGCAGGAGAAATATTACAGATAAAGCATAGCCAAGATATAACAAAAAGTCTCGCTTTTTATTCATATAAGCAAGCCCGAAATGATACATAAAAATAGGAATAAAGACAACTGAAGCATAAACCGCTCTATCCCAAAAAATTGCCTGCTCACGATTCTCTCTACTTATAAACATCATAAAGGTAGTAAATAACCAAAGAGCAATCGCCAGCGCATGAAGAAAAAAAGTAAGATTAATTCTCGATTTTTTATTCTTAAGAAGCACAAATAATCCAATCACAAAAACAAAAATTGCACTTAATAAAGGAAAGATATCTGTATAGTTATAATCCATTTTTTTATTTTAATTTAACCCCGCTTATTTAATTACAATTATAACATATCTTCTTGTAAAAAAGAAACAACCCTGAAATGAATTAACATTCCAGGGTTGAAAGTTTAAAAAGTTTCGACTCAGATTACAGAAAAATTCCAGCATTCCTTGCCAAACCCTTTTTGATTTTTAACCAATACCATTTGTCCGTTCTTGGCGCAATAACCTCTACGACATGCCAAGCCGGATCCCAGAGAATCTCTAAGTGAGGTTCAAATCCAAGGTTATGACCGGCCTCCATGACCACTGAAACCTGATCAATTTCAACCTCTCCGACCTCGTTATGTGTCCAATTCATGGCTGCATGAATCCGAGTGCCACCGTCACAAGCATAAGTGAATTCAGGGCAAAGTCGCATAGTGAACTCTTGACCTGAGAAAGTAGGATCTATTTCAACTAAACCAGCTTCAGCAACAAAAAGATCGGGACGAATAGCTTTTACGATTTTTTTATTAAGAGGGTTTGGCACTGCAAAATTCAGTACTGCAGCTCCCTGCGGAATACAACTTAAAAGCTTTTTTCCTGCAGGCTTAAACTTTCCAGTTACCCACAACGGACAACCAGTAGCCTTCCGAGAATTTGGACAAAAAACCAGGTTTTTAGGATTTTTAGCTTGAGACTGAAGTTTAAGAAACCTTTTTTCATCCTTTGTAATACAAAAAATCACATGGAACTCAGAAAATATTTTTGCAATTACTTTCCCAATTTTTGAAGTTGGTCCCGTCAAAGCAATCGGTCCACTAAGCTTCCTTGTTTTCATAATCTTCTCCATATTTTCCATGACGTAACCAGCCGTAGCTGTATCACCATGAACAATAGGAGATACCAACCTGTCACCAAGTTGTTCAACAACCCATTCTCCTCCTTGCGTTAAACTGTGATCTTTTATTAATGCACCAAGACCAACTACTTTGCCAGGCCTCTGAATATCAAGAACTGTTTTCAAAATACGAGCCTTGATAAAATTCTGAAGATGAATTTTCGGTAAAAAATGCCAGCCATAGTTTTTCAATAAGACGATTCTTTCTCGAATAACCGTCTCGGATGTAGGAGCATGAATAAATTCATCCACCACATCGAAAGGTTTTTTCGAAAAAAGAACCAGAAAACTTCTAATCCAGCAATAAGGCAATAATGGCCAAAATCTTCTTTCTTTTGCCTTCTCCGGATTCTTATGAAAATTACGAAAACACTTATGATCCAGCAATTTATTGCGAGATTCCACTCTGTGCGCAACAAAATCACATTCTCTAACATCTCTGTTATTAGCACTATTCTTAATATTCATATCATCACGTCCTTTCTCCTCATCGCAGAGGAAAGTTTATTTGCAAAATCTTAATTTTTTGATTCAGTATGATATATGTATAAACGTTTTTTCAAACGTTGTGTTTTTCAAAGTGCCAGGCTAATTTTCATAAAAAAACTAATTCCGGGACTTCAATTTAACAAAAACCAACATTAAAAAATTGTCGGTTTTGTTTTTGCTACTAAATTTTCAACTTCAGAACCAGATTCGAACAACATCAAACCCGGAACATTTGGTAGTGTATCGTATGTCTCGATTTTTATTTTTATCGGTATATTGTTCATATAATTCGACGCTCTGTCGTCCTGAGCGTAGTCGAAAGATCTTTCTGCTTCTTACAGTCTTTATTTAGTCCCCTTTAAATAAAGATTTCTCAACTACATTCGAAATAACAAAGTACTTTTACGTCCAACTAAATTTCCTGTTTATCTACATTAATATTTATTACACTCTTTATATCATATCCATTTCAAGTTGTCAAGCCCCCATGAAACAAGTTATCCACAAGCATCTTTTTACCCCATTACATAAGCCTTTTTATCATAAATAAGTGTTAAACCACCCCGGACAAACTTGACAAATAAAAATACCCATGCTATGCTTCGATTTCAAATGAAGCAACTTGAAATCAACCACAAAGGGAGGTATGCCATGTCACAAAAAAAAGCAGAAAGACTGACTCTGAAAGAAATGATGGGGGTACTATTGCACCCATTAATGATTCTAATTTTATCCCCTCTTACATTTGGCCTAGGAGGATCAATTGGCATCATCATGTCTGCTACTACTGGTAGCCCAATTTGGTTCGCGATTGGCCTCATCGCCGGTCAAGTAATTGTGACCGGATCTCTCGTTATTACAGATTGGATCAATCAATCACTTCTTCCCGCTAAACAGGAGTAATAATAAAATGGAAGAAAAAGAAACGCAACCGAAAAGCCAAGAGTTTTTATCAACAAAATTCTTGGCTTTTTTCTTTTCCAAAAATTTTTATAAAATAAAAAACTCTCCTGTTCATTCAGGAAGGCTTTTTCATAATATCAAACTAACTCTATTTCAGCTTCTTTATATTCAATTCTCTTAACTGCTTTTCATCAATCTCGCTTGGGCTATTCATCATTAAATCCTTACCACTCCCATCTTTTGGAAAAGCATAAATATCACGAATAGAATTCAAGTCTTGCAAAACCATCAAGATTCGATCAATTCCAGGTGCATTTCCTCCGTGTGGAGGTGCTCCATATTTAAATGCTTCAATCATTGCACCGAATCGACTGTCTACTTCTTCTTTTGAATAACCAGCAATTTCAAACGCTTTATACATAGCCTCTGGATCATGATTTCTAATCGCTCCACTAGAAGCTTCAAACCCATTTATTACTAAATCATATTGATAAGCTAGAATATCCAAAGGCTTTTTTTCTTCCAAAGCTTTCATCCCTCCTTGAGGCATTGAAAATGGATTATGTCCAAAATCAATTCTTCCCTCTTCAATCTCTGAATAATCATACATTGGAAAATCAACGATCCAGCACCAAGCAGCTTTTTTATTATCCTTAAGACCAAGTCTTTCAGCACATTCATTTCGAACAGCCCCAAGACTCTCACAAACGATTCTCCATTCATCTGCTCCAAAGAAAATGATATCACCCAACTTCGCCTCAACTTCTGTAATAATCTTTTGAACCAGAGTCTCTCCCAAAAATTTCACAATCGGAGACTTCAAGCTTCCATCTTCTTCCAAGACAATATATGCCAATCCTTTCGCACCCTTTTCTTTTGCTATTTCAGTAAGTTCGTCAATTTCTTTTCGAGTAAATTTTGCACCAGAATCAACTTTTAAAGCATGAACTACTCCTCCTTTTTCGACCGCACCAGCAAAAACTGCAAATTCACAATCCTTCACTAACTCAGTAACAGGCTTAATTTCCAAATCAAATCTCAAATCTGGTTTATCTATTCCATATTTATTCATTGCCTCTTTCCAAGGAATCTTCTTGAAACTTCCGTCTTCTTCAAGGTTAACTATTTTTTTGTCAGAAAATTTCTCCGTCAACTCAATCATCACCGGCTCCATTACTGCAAAAACGTCCTCTTGCTCAACAAAACTCATTTCCATATCTAGTTGATAAAACTCTCCATAATGCCGATCCATTCTTGGGTCCTCATCTCGAAAACATGGAGCAATTTGAAAGTATTTATCTACTCCTCCTACCATTAATAATTGCTTGAATTGCTGCGGAGCTTGCGGAAGAGCATAAAATTTTCCAGGATGAAGTCGTGACGGAATCACAAAGTCTCGTGCTCCCTCAGGAGAAGAATTTGCAAGAATTGGAGTTTGAATTTCAAAAAACCCTTCTTTTTTAAAATAGCTTCTCAAATGTTCAAAAAAATCAGCCTTGAGAGCCAAAAGTTTTTGCAATTCTGGTCGTCTCAAATCAATAAACCGATATTTTAACCTTAAATTTTCATTTGCCTCATTTGACTTTTCTTCATCAAGCTCAAAAGGAGGCGTTTTTGATTTATTCAAAATATCAAGCTTCTCCACAAAAACTTCAACCTCACCAGTTTTAAGTTTTGAATTAATCATATTATCTGGACGATTCAAGACTTTTCCAGTTACCTGAATAACCCATTCACTTCTTAATTTTTCAGCTTCTTCTTGAATTTCTGGATTATTCGAAACATCAAACTTAATTTGAGTAAGCCCATAACGATCCCGAAGATCAATAAAGATAATACCTCCATGATCTCTCCTACGATGAACCCAACCTGCCAAAGTCACCTCCTGACCTTCACTGGTTTTATTCAATTCTCCGCATGTATGCGTTCTTAACATATTTTATTTAAAATAATATTTATAATCCTTGTCATTCCCAACTCGATTGGGAATCCAGTTTTAAGTCTTTATTAATACCTACATTCATTAATCATTATGCCTTGCCTAAACATTTTTTGCAATAGCCTAACACTAATTTTTAATTATTAATTATTAATTTTAAAATAATTTTCAATTTCAAATTATTAAACAAAAACATTATCATTCCTGCGAAGACAGGAATCCATTAAGAGAAAGACAAATAAACCAAGAACGTATAACAATTCTTAATTCTTGAACACCAAGACATCAAAACAAAGCATGTTCATTTTTTGAACGTAATGGTATCGAAAAGAAGAACCCAACCACTTAATAAGTCACTATCTTTAACTACCTATCCATCCAAAAGCAAATATAAATTCAGTGAAAAAAATGGACATGTTTTGTTTTTTTCAAAATACATACATATAAAAAGCTTGACAAAAACAACAAAATAGTTGATTATTAATCATTAATATTGTAACATTAATTTAATAATGTTCCAGAGTCTGTTCATAATTTCTCTTTCGTTATGAAAATTTCAGATTTATAGCGAAAATTGTGAAAAATGAGAAAGAATATCGGTGATATTCTGACGATTTTTGAACAATTTACAGCATAAATATGGAATTTGCAATAGAATATGGATATTTTGAACAGACTCCAACACTTTTATGCAAAAATACGATTACCTCCCTCTTGAGCTTCGAAAATTGGGATTAAATAAAAATGAAGCCGATGTTTACTTAATTCTTCTTGAATCAGGCTATATTAGTATTGGAAAAATCGGAAAACAAGCGGGCCTAAGTCGTCCGACTGTCTATCGTATTCTTGAAAGCCTTGAAAAGAAAGAATTGATCAACAAGGTCCAAAAAGGCAAAAAAAGTCAATACATTGCTGGATCTCCTGACAATTTCCTTAAAATCCTTAAAGTACAAAAAAGAAAAGTTGAAGAACAAGAAAGAGAGTTCTTAAGAATTATTTCCGTTCTTCAAGGGAAATATCATCTTCTTTCCAATAAAAATGAAATCAAGATGTATTCAGGAAAACAAAGTCACAAAATCCTCCTGGAAGATCTTTCAAACTCAAGTACCAAGAAAATTAAAGTTCTTCTATCTGCTAAAAATACTCTACCGACCAAGGAACTCACAGATGTTTATAAAAAAATTAAAACAAGAATGGGTGAAATCGAAGTCCATGAAATTCATGCCAAACTTCTAAAAAGTAAGGAGCTTGATTTTGTAACCAGAAAATTTTCTAAGGATAAGAACTCTCTCAGCATTATCATTGCCGACAAAACCTATCTTTTTGAAAAAGAAGACGGCTATGTCATCGAACAAGCCATCGCCATCAAATCCTACCAAAAACTCTTCCATCTTCTTTGGGAGAATTTAAAATAACTCTAATTTCTCTCCCCTTATTATAAAAGGAGGAACAGGAAGATTATTACAAAAAAACAGACCTCGCGGTTTGTTTTTTATTTCCCGTTTTTATTTTTAAACAAAATAATTTTTCTCAATAAAATCGATTGCCTTTAAGGTATTTCTATCTCTTATTAAATCTTTAGCTTCTTTTAAACTTTTCCAACCAGCCTCATGAAACTCTTGTAGTAATTTTTCCTTTTCTGGATTAAAATAATTTTTATCTACTGATATAAAATGCCACAAGTCATAATGAATTCTACAAGATTGCTTGCTAGGATTATCAATTTCAGTAATAGTCAAAAAGGCTGGTGATTTGATCTCAAGATCATTGCTATCAATCCCCCATTCCTCATTAATTTCTCTAGTTAAAGTTTGTCTTATTAATTCTCCCTTATCGATATGTCCCCCATTAAAAAGCCAAAGTCCAGCTTTTTTATGAAGACCAATAAAAATTTGCCTAGCACTAAGATCATAAGCAGCAAAATAAGTAGAAAAATGAGATTCTGGATTTTCATCTCTGGTTAGCCTTCCTTTCATCAATCTTTTAATGAACTTCAAGGCAACTTTTTTATCCAACAAATAATCATCGAAAAATTTCTTCAATTCTTTTTCTTGATTAATATTTTGCATTTAATCTTTTTAAAGTGAAACAATAAAATCAGTCAGTCCATCTTCGATTGATTTTTCACCAATCTTTGCTTGATAATCAAGATCAGCCACTTGCTGATAAACTTTTTTGAGAGATTCCGAAGAAAAGTTATTTAACTGCCCCAAGGTTTTTTGAGCAACAAAAGGATGAATTGAAAGTTTTTTACTCACAATCGTTGAGTTAGTTGGACCATTCTTAGAAATTGAAAAAACTTTTACTAAATTTCGAAGTTGAAATAAGATCATTGAAAGAATGTAGAAACCACTTTCTCCCTGATTAAGAAGTGAATTCAGCAATTCAATTGCTCGACTTTTATTTCGAGCTCCAATTGCATCAACAAAATCAAAAATCTTTACATCAATTCTTCCTCGACAAACCTCATTAACATCTGCTTTAGTTATCTGCTTTTTTTCACCGCAGAAATTAACTAAAACATTAATTGCATTCCCAAGTTGCCAAAGATCTTTGCCAAACATTAATTCAAGCCGAGAAACTGCCATATTATCAATACTCACCTCTCCTTCTGATAAATCATTAACTTTCTTAATAATCCACCTCCTGAGCACATCCCCTGTTAAATTCTTAAATTCAACCGTCTTTGCTTTTGAAAAAAGCACTCTAAAGATCTTTTCTTTTTTCACTGCCTTCTCTGCAGTAAAAACAATCGTATTATCACTCTCTTCCGGAATTGATAATTTAATAAGCTCTGCCAATTCCTCTTGGTCCTGCTTATTCACCTTATCAATATTTCTAATTAAAATTAATTTCTCAGAAGAAAAAAGTCCACCTCCTTGTCCAATAGATTCTTTTACCGTGAAAATATTCCAATCTTCTTCTGCATCAAACTTTTGAATATTTGCCTCTGGATTTTTCACAACAAAATCAGCAACAATTCTTTCCTGCTCCTCTTTAATCAAAAAATTCGCTTTCCCAAATAATAAATAAACCATTCCTTTAAAATTATAAAACCTAAACAGTGTCTCTTTTATCCCCTCTCTTATTATAAAGGAGGGCTAGGGAGGGTTATTATAAAAAATCGAATTTAATCTTTACTCCTCTATTCCATCTTCAATTTCTGTTTCAGCTTCAATTGGTCGCCATTTCAATCCTTGTCCTGGTTCGAGAACCTCAACCCAAATTTGTCCTGGAACAAATTCAATATCACTACCATTTTGATCTGAAAATACTAGCTTGGAATCAATTCTTGTTTTACTCTTTTTCCAAGTTCCTTTTATTTGCTGACCATTTATATAATAATAAGCCTCCCCTGAATCAGTCTTGTCATACCAAGGATCACCAATTTGAATATTATTATACTGTTCCCCCTTAGCTATCTGCTCAGATAAAGCCATCATCACAACGACATTTTTTGGAGCATGACGCTTATCATTATTTCTATCAAAATCCTCTTCGCCACCCCAAAATCTCAAATAACTATTAGTTTTTTTATCATATTCATAATTAACCCCAGAAACTCCAGCAAATCCAACTCTTAAATTTCCTCCTAATGGACGATCACTTTCTGGTGCATCCGCTTGATGAGCATATCCACCAAATTCTCCTTCCATTCGGTAACCAAAATCCTCTGAGCATTCAAGCAACTTATCAAACTTCGCATATCCAGAATCAACCCCTCGACTCATGCCTTCTTTCCTAAAACAACATTGTGACCCTGACTTTCCTCCATCATCATTACAATTAATATTATCAATCACTCCCTCGTTGAGTTTTTCTTTTGCATAACTTGACCCTCCCCAATGAACATAAATTGCATCTAGTCCTTTCGCAAGATGAAGAAAATCATGTCTTGAACTTCTCATTGACCCAACATCTTCTGGGTTTCCACAAATATAAATTCCCATAAGCCTCGTAATCGATGCCGTAATTACTGGCATCTCAATCACCATGTCTGCATCAGAAAACCCCGCAGCTGGACGCGCAGGAGCATCTGAAGGTTGCATAACAGCCATTGGACGTCGATTCCAATTTTCACAAGCTAATCCCGTAATCGGACTTACCTCTCCTTCATTTAAAATTTCTTGACTCGGCGCACTTCCATTATTTTCAATTTCTATCAATTCTCCCTGTCGATCATCCTTTGATTTATTTGAAACAAACCAAACAAGACCAATAATCACAATTACCACAATCACAAAGATTAGACCATTCTTAAAATTAGATTTTCCTCCAGAAGGGCCACTATTTCCTTTTTCATCTCCACTAATATACATTTCTTGTTTTGGCTTATAAATATTATTCTGCATTTTTTTGTTTTATTATTCTATTAAAATATTATTAAATTACTTCTGACACCCCTCACAAAAATAAGCGCTTCTTTGATTAAATTTTTCTCGCTTAACAATCCCATTGCAACCTTTTCTTTTGCATTTTTCCTTTTCTCTATTATACACTTTTAAGATTTTTTGAAAACCTCCTGGCGCACCAGTCGTGTCTCGATAATCTGAATCGGAAGTCCCTCGCAATTCAATTGCTTTTTTAAGAATTTTTTTAGTAAACTTAAATAAATCTTTTTTTTCTTTTTTACTTAAACTCTTAATAATTCTCCCAGGATGAACCCGCGCTTCAAACATAATCTCAGAAACATAAATATTTCCAATACCAGCAATAATTTTCTGACTTAATAAAAAGTTCCGCACTAACATTTTCGGCTTCTTATTCAAAAATTCTTCAAACTTCTTAAAATCAAAACCCTCATCCAACGGCTCCGTCCCAAGTGCTACAAAATTTTTCTCCTTAAATAACTCTTCTTCGTTTTTAAACAACTGAATCTTTCCAAACTTTCTCAAATCAGAAAATTCTAATTTCATTTCACTTTTCCCTTTTTTCAATGTCCAAACATGATGAATATATTGATTAACTCTTTCCTTAAAAAATTCCTGATCTTTTTTACTCACTTTTTCTCTCTTTAAAAGCAAATGCCCCGTCATTTTCAAATGCACCAACATCACTTGTCCGTCATCAAGATAAATTAAAATATTCTTTGCTCTTCGTTTCACCACAGCAATTTTCTTATTTTTTATTTTTCTCTTAAAAAAAGCAAGCTGATTCTTAATCGATTTCGCCCAATCCGTCCAAAAATCAACAATCAAAGATCCTTTAATCTTCTTATTCAAATCATCCACAACTGTCTGCACCTCCGGCAATTCAGGCATATTTTTGATTAATTACTAACCTAGATATTTAAATAAAAGTTTCCAAAGATTTTGAATAATATATTTTCGAGTGTCAGGCCATTCCGATGGGATTTTGGGAGAAAACATATTATTCAAAATCTTCTAGCATGATGAATTATAAATCTCTTTATTCTCCAATTTAATCAACGCGGTCATAATTGCTTGCTTTGTGTAATCTTTTCTTTTAATTCTTCCTTTCGTTAAAATTCCAATCAACCCTTCTGCAGCACCAAGTTTCGGATTTTTACTCAAACCTGCTTCATTTGAAGCTTGAGTCATATCCAAATCGTCATTTACCATTAAGTCAGAAATATTATTTGGCAATTCAAATCCACAGGAAAATCCATAAGAAAAATCTTCCCCATTAAAAATCACACAAACACAAAGATCAGCCAAAGTCCCATCTGACAATGGAATTTCGAAAAGACCTGATTCAATTCCAATAGAGTAATCACAACCAGATTTTGAAGAAAAGGCATTTTGCGCTCGATTTTTTGCTCCTCGAACTGATTCCTCAAATGTCTTCGGTTGATCCGAAACTCCTGATTCAACTGAAACAAAATTAAGTTCCGCTCCAGAAAACATTTCATACTCTCTCAGTGTTTCTGTAACAGCATCCACCTTACTTTGATTTTTTGTCCCTACAATTATTTTCATTGTTAAATTTTCAATTTTTAATTCACAATTTCCATTGAATTTCCAATTAATTAATTTTCAAAATTATAAATATACCAAACCCGTTTCTTATTCTTGTCATTCCCACGACCGTGTGTCGCCCTAGCTTTAGCAATAGCGCAAAGCAGGAATCCATTAGTCTTAATACTATTCTTACAACACTTTACATAAACATTTTACCACAAATCATCTTTCCCGTCATTAAAATCTTTTTGACTAAAATACAATTATATAATAAACTACCAATTAGTACATTGAAAAAAAATGTCTCCCAGGAGATACTTGATTATCAGATGGTCTGATAATCAACAATTAACATGGTATCCCCCAAAGGGTACTGCTTCAGATGGCTTTTGAAAAGGAGAAATTAACTATGGAAAAGCAAATGCCTGGAGAAAAAAATGTACCAAGCAATGAAGAACAGCTAAAATTTTTAACAGAAAAATTGGCTGGCAATAAAGCTTTCAAGGCTTGTCGTGGATCAATTTATCTAAATCCTATTAATGTAGTAAAAAATTCAAAGAACCCATCTAATTTTTGTGCAAAATGGGACTCCCTAACAGCCGAAAGAAAAGTTATGGGAAATCTTCTTGCTAAATTTATAAGAGATGGCTGGAGTTACGCTACAGAACTCTTAGAAGAAGCATTAAGAAACTCAAGTTTTCTTTTGCCAGGAGAAATTTTTCCCATAGAAGAAACTGTTCCGTACACTCTTGTTATGCCTTTTCCAGAGAAAACCTTAACGTTAATTAATTGGTTAATAGGAATTCATCGTTACGAAATGTACAGGTATGCAAAATTAAATCCTTATTATAGTGAATTGAAAAATTTTCCATACCATTCATCTAATTTAACTGCTAAATTATTTAATTTTTTTCCATTATTAAAAGATAATACTAAAAAAGTTCTTAGAAGCGCATCCTGTGAAGGCTGGTCTATTACAATAACATATCAAAAGGAGCTTTTAGAACAGTTTCCTCTTCTTGAAAATTTTAATTTTAGAAATTTAAAAGGAAGAAGATTAAGAATTATCAATGAATTATGTTATCTTGACGTTTTTAATCTTTATCCAATATTCATATTTCCTTGTAATACAAAAGAAACATTAAAACATTTTACTAGAAAACAACAAGGTAATATGACTACATGGAGCTTTGACATACCAAAAATTATAACGGCAAACGGTCTTACAGTAGCAGGAATGCATGAAAAAAATCAGCACTCTTATTGGAAAAAGAAATTTCCTGCAAACGCCAGTCTCAATACTTCTCTTGGATATGGAGCTTTGATATTCCCAAATATTCATTTTTTTCCAAGAAAATATAAAATGAAAAACCAAAATGCATCTGACTATAAAAAATCTTTAGACGAACCAATCCCGACTAGATTTATTTTAGAAAGCTAAAATATAATATTATCATCAATTTAAAATCAAAAAAAGCCAATCGCTAAAACGCGACTGGCTTTTTTCTTTTCTATCTAAAGTACCTATTCACAAATTACTAATTACAAGAAATTCTACCCCCAAAAAAACTAAATCAAATCTCACTCCAATTCCCTGCTATTGAACTTTCCACTACAAGCGGAACTTTCAATTCATAAACACCCTCCATCACTTCTTTAATTTTCTTTTCATATTCGTCCGCTTTCTTTTTATCCACTTCAAAAATCAATTCATCGTGCACCTGCAAAACCAAAGCAATTTCTTTTTTAGCAAGCCCCTCTGAAATTGCTTCATCAACTTTGATCATCGCCAACTTCATGATGTCAGCAGAAAGTCCTTGAACCGGGAGATTAATTGCCACCCGTTCTGCTGCATTTTTCACCATGTGATTTGAATTATTGATATTTGGAATATAACGTCTTCTTCCTAATTCTGTTTCAACATATCCAAATTTTCGAGCAAATTCTTTAGTTTTTTCAAGATAGTCTTTAAGGCCTGAAAAAGTCTCCATGTATTTTTCGATAAAAAAACTTGCTCGATCTCTCGAAACTCCACTGTCTCGCATAAAGCCATAAATTCCCATCCCATAAAGCACTCCAAAATTCAAAGACTTCGCTTCACTTCTCTGTTCTGGCGTCACTTTTTCTTCGTCAACTTTATTAACCCAAGCTGAAGTGGATCGATGAATATCTCGCCCCTTTTGAAAAATTTCAATCATTTTTTTGTCATTGGAAAGATGAGCTGCTGCTCTCAAGTCAATCTGAGAATAATCGAGTGCCAACAAAACTTTTCCTTCTTCCGCCACAAAAGCTTTTCGAATTTCTTTCGCTAAAGAACCTCGCTTTGGAATATTTTGAAGATTTGGATCAGAAGAAGAAAGTCTTCCAGTAGCTGTGACAGCCTGATTAAATTTGGCATGAATTCTTCCATCTTCTGTAATCAATTTTGGCAAAGCATCTGCATAGGTACTTTTCAATTTAAAAAGTTCTCGATAACTTTCAACTTCAGGAATAATCGGATGAAGCTCAAAAAGTTTTTTAAGTTGTTCTGCATTAGTTGAAAATCCAGTTTTCCCTTTTTTAATTCCAATAGTTGAAATCTTCAATTTTTCATAAAGAATATTTGCCAATTGACCTGGGGAGTTAATATTAAAATTTTCTCCAGCCATTTCATGAATATTTTTCTCAAGTTTTCCAATTTCTTTCTGAGCTAGATCGGAAACATTTTTCAAAACATTTTTATCCACTTGCATACCTGACATTTCCATATCAGCTAAAATTTTCACGAGGGGAAGTTCAAGTAACTCAAAAATTCCTAAAATATTTTTCTTGTCTCCTTCGCCAACTGAAGAATTCTCTTTCTCTTGGCTCTTTTCAATTTCCTGAAGTTTCTTTGAATATATTTCAGCTAGCACCATTGACCAACCAGCTATTTCGGCCGTCTCTTTTTTCTTATTCTCTGAATTATCATCCAAAAAGCTTGCTTGTCCATTTTTAGTGGTTTTATGCTTTAAATTTTGGCCAAACTCTTCCATCACAAGCTTTTCAATCTCATTACCTGCCCCAGAACTCAATAAATAGACCGCAATTTGCACATCAAATATTTTGCCAAACTTTCCGAAAACTCCTTCTGGGAAGGCTTTTTTAAGCAATTGAAAGTCTTTTTTCATGTCATATCCAACAATTTCAACTTTCTCATCTTTCAAGAATTTCAATAAATTTTCAATAAGCCCACTTTCAACAAAAAAGAGCTTTATTTTCTTCTTTTTAAATATCGCTAATCCAATACCCAATAATTCTGAAATATAGCAATTTTCATCACTTCCAAGTCCATAAATGCTTATTTTATCAGCCCTTTCTAAAAGTTTCGAAACATTTGAAAATGCCTTTTCATCCTTAATTACATCCACCTCTGACATTTCAGTAGCCTTTTTTACTCCCAAATCATCCTCACTTGCCTGAAAATCAGGAAAATGCCTACTAATTAGTGTGTGAAATCCCATTTTTCTCAAAAAGTTGACCAATTTCTCCTTATCATAATCCTTTGCCTCACATTCATTAAGACTAAAATCAATTAGTACCTCAGTGTTGATTGTAGCCAATTTATAACTCATGAAAGCATTTTCTTTATCCACTTCAAGTTTCTTTTTGACCGTTTCTTTAATTTTATCAAGATTTTCATAAATCCCATCCAGTGTTTCATATTCAAGCAATAAATCAGTCGCAGTCTTATCACCAACTCCCTTAACTCCAGGGATATTATCAGAAACATCACCCTTTAAAGATTTATAATCAATAATCTGAAGAGGGGAAAGATTATATCGATCCCTCACTCGGTCAATATCATAAATAACCGTATCAGTGATTCCCTTTCGAAGCGTAAAAACTTTTGTGTTTTCATCAACAAGTTGCAATGCATCCATATCCCCTGTCACAATCATTTTTTCTATTTCACCATTTATATTTTTATCTCTAACAATTGTTCCAATAACATCGTCAGCCTCAAAACCCTTTTTCTCATAAATAGGAATACTAAAAGCTTGAAGCATTTCCTTCACGAGAGGAATCTGTGCATAGAGTTCATCTGGAGCTTTTTTTCTTGTCGCCTTATATTCCTTATATTGCTCATGTCGAAAAGTTGGACCTTTCAAATCAAAAGTCGCCACAATATATTCCGGCTTCACTTTCTCCAAAACACTAAAGAGAGTCAGCGCATAACCATAAACAGCATTCGTCAATTGACCTTCCTTGTTTGTAAGTGGTGGCAATGCATGAAACGCACGATGAATCAAAGCATTCGAGTCCAACAACACTAAAGTTTCCTTCTGTTTCTTATCTTTCATAAAATTTCATTATTTAAAACCATAAAATTTTGAATAATACATTTTCGAGACCCTTAAAACTTCTTTCATTTTAGAATATAACGAATGTATTTTCGAGGATCTCGCCCGCCTTGCCGTCGAGGCAGGCCATTCTGATGGCGTTGCGAGAAAATATGTTATCTATATCTTAGTCTTAATTGAAAATTAAGAACTGAAAATTCACATTACCTATGAATCACAACAGGAGTTCCATTCTCAACAAAATCATAAACAACTTTTGCTGGGCCAACCCCTAGTCTCACACAACCATGAGAAACTGGAATTCCAAGATGATGAGTTCCCTCTTTCACTCCTCCTGGCCATTCAGGCAACTCATGAATTCCATGCCCTTCTCTTGTGAATTGAATAAACCATGGCATATACAAAGAATATTTTTGCGACCACGGTCTTGTTGATTTCCCCATTACTTCAAATGTTCCAATCGGTGTATCCATCCCACGAATCCCAGTTGAAACTTTGAAAGCTCCTTTTTCAAAACCATTCTCAAAAATAAAAAGTGCCTGAGATGAAATATCGATATCAATATATCGCCCTTCTAATATCTGAGGCTCAATATTTTCTTCTCTCTCTTCGGTTTTCAATGAATCTCCATTCTTATCAAAATTATATACAATTTCCGGAGGTCTTTGTGTCACAAAAAACCCACTATAAATCTCTTTTTCAAAATCATCGAAAGCACGATGTCGAACAGCAATATCAATATTATATTTAGTATTTTTCTGAAAATCTTCTAGCGGAGTAATTTCAAGACTCGACCTATCATTAGCTATCGTATAATCAAAACTAATTTTTGGCTCACTCTTAAATTCTAAAAAATATTCCTCTCCCATTCTCCCATTAAAATCAATCTTAATCGATGAATTGTAATCCACATCACCTTGTTCATTCCTTGGTTCAATTTCTTCAATCTCAGGTGCAGTAACCGCAGAAAAATAGAAGTCAACCTGCTTTTCTAATGGAATATACCATTTTGTTCTAATATTTTTTATTGATATATAATACTTTTCTCCTGGAGCTGGATATTCATCAATTTCAATTCGGAAATATCTCCTTCCTCTCCAATCTGTTTCTATTTTCAAATTATCATTAAATTCAAAATTTTGTTCAACGCTTTCTTGCAAAACTGACCCAGAAAATTGAATTACCAAAGCATCTCCCTTAGAAACCATCAGTTCTTCTGTATATCTTCCTTCAACTGAAATTTTAATATCAGTATTTTTTTCTTTTAAATAGAATCCTCTTCCAAGGAAAAGAACTCCTCCAATACAAACAAGCACCAACAAAAATAATAAAAATTTTATTAAATATGAAAAAAAAGTTTTCATTTTTTGTTTTTATACTCTATCAAATTAACTGCACAAAATAATTCTCTAACAAAGTTCTTGGACTAGCATTGCTATTTTCTATCTTATTTTTAACTTCTATTAAACTCTTTTCCATCTCAAAAACTTTCTCAACCATTTGAGCCGGCCGATCCTCCTTAATGCTTTCCTTAATAAAAGCATGAAGAAAATAAAGCCAATCTTCAAGCACCTCACTATCAACCTTTCCATCTTTTGTTTCTTGTTCAATGAAATCAAAAGTCTCCGAGATTCCACCCTTAAGAGCTTTTCGAAACTTTTCAATTCGCTCCCTTTTTTCATCCAATAGATCTGGACTCAATGCTAAGTTCTCTGCTAACTTATATTTCCCATGAGAAATTTCTACAATTTGATTCAGTGACCCCTCTGGCAAATCAATTCTTTCATTTTCTTTAAGATAATTTTTCACTTCTTCATTTCTCTTAAGACCAAAGTAAACTCTCTGACATCGAGACCGAATAGTTGTTAAAATTCGCTCCTCTCGATTAGCAATAAGAATAATAATAGTTTTTTCTGGTGGCTCTTCAAGAGTTTTCAGAAGGCTATTTCCAGCTGACTTGTTCATCAAATCAGCATTAAAAACAATTAATACTTTGTATTTCTGATCATAGGCATAATATCCAATCTTCTTAATTACATCCTTAATTTGATCAACTCCAATTTCTTTTTTCTTCATCTCTTCATCAGGTCGAATAATTACAATATCAGGAAATCCATTATTCAAAACCTTATCCCGATTTGCCTCAACGTCAATACCATTAAGAACAGCTACTAAATCAAGTGCCATGTCATTTTTACCAGTAAATCCTGGTCCGCAAAACAAAAAAGCATGGACAATTTTCTCATTCTGAGCGCCTTTTTTTAGTTGCTTCCAAGAAGCTGGATACATTTTCTCCCTTAAACCTAATTCTTTCATAAAATCACCCCTGTCATTCCTGCAAAGGCAGGAATCCATTAGTTTTATTACTTTATTATATCAGAAATACTCTTATTATTCCTGCCCGCCCAAATCAGATAAACTCCAGCGAAAATCCATTGGTATTATTCCATGTTTATTAAAAACTTAGTGAACTGTAGGTGATACATTTTCGAGCAGTATGACATTCCTATGAAGTTTTGCGAGAAAACGTATCACCTACAGTTCAACCTCTTATCCTCAAATTACAAATTACCAGTTACTTCGTTCACATATTCATGAAACTCCCTCCTAAATCTCTCAACAGAAAACTTCTCCGACTCTTTCCTGATCATTTCAAAATCAAATTCTTTTTCCTTATTAATAAATCTTCGAACTGCATCTGCAACAAGTTCCATTACCGGCTCATCAAAAAACAATCCTGATACATTCTCCTTCACGATCTCCTTCAGTCCTCCTCGTTTCAAAGCCAATACTGGTTTTCCACCTGCCATTGCTTCAACTGCTACAATTCCAAAATCTTCTTCAGCCGCAAAAACAAATGCTCGAGCATTTTGATATAATTTTACTAATTCTTCTCGCTTCTTCCATCCAACTAGCTTTATTTTAAAATTTTTTCCTTGAACAATTAACTCCTCCAATTCTTTTCTTTGCCCTCCTTCACCAACAATCACAAGTGGTAAATCGAGTTTTTGAAAAGCCCTAATAACCACATCAATTCTTTTATAAGGAGAAAGTCGTGCCACTAACATAAAATATCCCTTATTTTCTTTTTGAGGCTTGATATCATTAATTTCAACTGGTGGATAAATCACTTTTGAATCACGTCTATAATATTTTTTAATTCTTCGAGCAGTATAATTCGAATTTGCAATTAAAAAATCTGGTCTTTGCGCACTAGATCGATCCCACATTCTCACATAGTTCAAAACAAATCGAGTAAAAAATTTTATTTTACCTTTCAATTTATTTTCTTCTAAATAATCATGATACCAATCCCAAACATAACGCATTGGAGAATGCATATAGCAAACATGAATCGTTTTTGGTTTCACAACAATACCCTTAGAAAAAGCTCCAGAAGAAGAAATCACTAAATCAAAATCACGAAGATTATAGGTCTCCGGCGCTACTGTCATAAACGGTAAAAGAAACTTTTTTCGTTTCTTGAAAAACTTTGGAGCTTTTTGAAGAAAAGACGTCTCTAGTCCTCTTTTTGAAAACCAATTTTCTCCAAATTCATCCAACACTTTTTTATCCTGAATCATTGTATAAACCGGAGCATCCGGATACATTTCACCAAATTCTTTCAAGACACTTTCCGCTCCCCCATACGAAGTCAAAAAATCATGCACCAAGGCAACTTTCTTCATGCTTTTTATTATTGTTTGATTATTTAGTTCTGCGTTGATTATATCATAAACACCGTTTAAAACAAAAAAACTTCTTAAAAAATATTTATTGTAAAAAAATAACCGCTTTACCTATTATGAGTAAAACGATTATTAGTTTTGAAACTGATTGATAAAAAATTATTACAACTGCTCACCAAGCAGTTTATCCATTTCAGATTGGAATATCTCCTTTTCCACGACCGCTCCAAGGTCGAGGAATTTTTTTTCAATTTTATAATTAGAATCACTTATTGTAATTGAAATCAGGTTTTTACTGGTTTCGCCTACAACTGTAAACGCAATTCCTTCCTCAGCTATTATAAGAGAATACCCTAAGTGATTAAGATTTCCCTTAAAAATACCCTTTTCCACAAAAGCGTCCTTGGCAAGAAAAGCTTTTTGGGCCATCTCAATATACTTCTCGATTAATTTATCAACTTTAACCTTAAAGTAATTGTCATATGGACAATTTATGAGATATTCCTCTCTAACAGTTTTATCACCCTTCTGAACAATCACCAAGTCCACACGTCCATCCATGAAAGCATTTTTATTGATATTATCATGTCTACCATCAATCAAAAGAACGTCCCCAGATCGAAGTTCAACACGAGGAAAAAAATGAAAATCATCTTTTTCCCAGATAACAGCATCTCCGTAAGCCTCTTTCATTTTTTCATATGAAACAGCGGGCTTAATGAGTAATTCAGCAGCTTCATATACAGGCGGCTTCTCTGTAGCATTTTCCTGAGCAAAAGAACTTCCAGTCAATACTAAAGAAGCAACGATAGCCAAAACAAAAGATAATACGTTTTTCATCTTAAATTCTCCCTTTCCAAAAAATTTTCAAAGAATAAATATAATAAGGGAACCCTTCCCTTTTAAAACCCTTGTTTTAAACAAAACAAAGACTTAAAAAGAAATATTCAACTCCTAATGAAATATTTAAAAGTGGTGCATTCTAAACTTGAACTTTTACTCCTGTTTTACTTTATTTTTTAGAAAAATCCCCATGACGCATCTTCTATAAAATAAGCATATCTCCTTTTAAAATAAAAAAACTCCCGGAAGCTTCACTGAGCTTCCGGGTGTTCGTTTATTTTTTTACCTGTCCTTAAGACCCAAGGTGCAAGCTCGAAAAAACCCTACGATCATAAATCCAACCCTGTTTACATGCTCAGGAGGAATAAGTCCTGGCACCTTGGTTTCAACTGTTATTCCAATATCAATAGTTCTCTCTTCCTCAGCATTATTAACACCAGATATTTTCTTCATTCGCTCTCCTTTCCTTTAAATGTTATTAAAATATCAATTTAAAATAAAAACCTTTACTACAAAATTAAATGCAGTAAAGGTTTTTCTTTTTTAAAATGAGTTCCCCTGAATAATATTCAGTGGTATTGATTGCTTTTGCGACTTCGACAATAAAAATTTATGAATCAAACTCTGAAATTAAATTCACCTCATTCTTATCTCCGTCACAAAAACATTGAGTTTGCCAGCGACAGTGAAAGTTCTCAAAAATTAACAATCCTTGAAGTTATTATGTCGCGGCCAAATCACAGGCGCGTCGGCCGGATTCCAGAATCTATTTTATAATAATAAGATTGGATCCACTGCCACCACCGCGATCATGGGTCGCCGCCGGGTTATCATTTAAAAATAATTTTTTTCTCCCGTTCCTATGATGGTTTTTTTAAAAACACTCATAAAACATTCCTCCTTCGTTAAAAAATTCACTTACCAAAAAACTTGAGTCAGGAAAATCCCATAAAACGCCGATGTGGATACATATCCCGAGGTTCCCAATGAAACCAACAACGGGAATAGTCCAGTTCAGGCAACGGGAAATTCCCAACTCAAGCGCCCATTAAAACCGAGTAAATCCAACGCCTCAGGAAAAACCTTTCCTGAAATGACGCAGACTTCGACCCGGAACAACAAAATTTTTCAAATAACTTTAAGTATCTTTATAGCATACCCACAAAATTTGTCAAGCCCCACCGCTTGACATTTCACTGTTTTTATGATAAAATTATTTTTCTAAATGAAGTAACCTTAAAAACTTAAACTAAAAAAGAGAAGGAGAGATTCTCATGACAATGACGATTTTCACTGATACATTAGTTCCCATTATTGAGATTGCCATAGCCTTAATTGGAATTATGGTGTTAATCTTAATGGTGATAATACACCAAAGAACTGCTGATGCTCATAAAAATGGAGCATCGAAAATCAAAATTGATAAAACAATGACCATCAGCTGTATTGCAGTCCCTTCATTTGCATTCCTTGCTCTTCTTGTATTTAGCATGAACATGTTCATGCAACTGCAGATTGAAACAGGGGAAAAGAAACAGGAATTTCTTCAACAAGAAATATCAAAATATAAGGAAAAATTGCTCCCTTATAAAGCCATGGAAAATTTTTCTAAATTTATTAAGCTAGATAATTCTCCTGATATGTCCTTTGAAGAACTCCGTGAATTATCACCTGAAACTCTGAAATTTCTTGCGATTCCTAGATTAGGAAATAAGCCAGAATGTATGATTTTCTATACAGACACAACCTCTTCAGATAAAGAAATAGAAAATCATATAATTAAAGACCGCTCCTCTGAAATTCCTTATTTGAAGTATACTCGCAATCGAGCAGAACTTATACTTCGAACAATTCAAGTAAGAACATCCGAGCGCTCTATCCTTTTAGGATTCAGACAACAATATTATGATCCTGATTCCTCACA
Source organism: uncultured Bdellovibrionales bacterium (assembly GCA_964421125.1). Taxonomy (GTDB): domain Bacteria; phylum Patescibacteriota; class Minisyncoccia; order Moranbacterales; family DUUL01; genus UBA2193. The sequence continues at coordinate 26,271 of CAYQVD010000003.1, read as the reverse complement.
ATGGTTAAAAAAATGGATCAAAGAATGGTCAGGAAATCTTAGAGATTTAATAGAAAAAAAAGATTTCAAAGACTCCCTTTTTGCTTTTAGATTCCCTTAGATCATTTTTTTGAATTACCACCAAACCAAAAAACAAGCCATCACAGAACACCGTGATTGGCTTGTTTTTTTATCCAAATTACAAATTCACAAATTACCTATTTCTTACGAATCACTTTTGCAACTTCTTCCCCGCTCTTTTCCCATGAAAATCTTTTAACATTTTTGCTTCCTTTTTCAATAATATTTTTTCGAAAAGTTTCATCTTTTAATATTTCATTAATCTTCTTCGCCATTTCTTCAAAATTCAATGGATTAACCAAAGTATTCTTATCTCCTGCAACCTCGTCCATTGGGCCATAATTGCTGGTAATTACTGGGAGTCCACAACTTTGAGCCTCAAGGATCGGAATTCCAAAACCTTCGCACAGTGAAGGAAAGAGAAAAATACTAGCATTGTGGAATAGTTCCCATTTTTGTTCATCACGAATATATCCCAAACAAACAATATCTCTTTGAAATTCACTTCTAGCAATCCTATTTCGAATCATCCTACTTCCATGTCCATATTTTCCTGCTAAAACTAACTTTCCTTTATAACTATAATTTCTTTTTAATATTTCAAAAGATTCAATCATTCCTAAAACATTCTTTCTTTGCTCCAATCTTCCCACAAACAAAAGAAAGTTATCAATCTTAGAATTTGTTTTTTTCTCACTAGCTGGAAAATCTTTCACATCAGCCCAATTAAAATCTTTTTTCTCCTCTCCTTCAATCACAGGCTTTAAATTCTTGCTTTCAAATCCATTATAAACAACTGTTATTTTTTCTTTTTCTATTTTATAAAGTTTTATTAAATCTTTTTTAGTATTTTTTGAAACTGCAATAATTTTTGATGCCCACTTGCAACTTTTACGAACAAAAAATTGATGAAACTTCCCACCCCAAAAGGAATAACTCTCTGGGCAATGCTCATATTCAAGCCCGTGAATTGTTACGACTGTATTTTTTGGATGAATAAATGGAACCGTATGAGCAGGAACAAAAAGCATATCAATAGGTCTCAAAAACATTTCAAGTGCCAGTCCAAATTGAGTCCAAAGATATTTAAACGGAATTTCTTTAATCTCCCAATTATCCGGAAAAGAAAATTTCTCATCATTAAAGGCTGTTTCTTTTTGTCCTTTTTTAACATAAAGAATCACTTGTTCTCCTTTCAAGTGTTTCGTAAGATGACCAATAGTTTGATAGGCATAATCCTCTATTCCAGTTTTATTCCCCAAGTAAGCCCTCGATCCATCAATTCCAATTTTCATATAAATTTTTGCTTAAAATAAAGTTCAAAATTCAAAACTATTACTTTTTTATTTTTATTATTAAGAATAAGATACAATATATTTATTTTTTTTCACTGAATTTATCCTTGCTTTCAAATAACCAAGAGGCTAAAGAAATATTTGAAATTTTGGTTATGTCATTCTTTTCGAAACCATTACGTTCCAAAAATAAATATATTGTATCTTATCTAAAAACTGATAAACCAAAATTATTCTAAATTCTATTATTCACATTCAATATTCCAAACTCTAACTTCCAGTTTCTAATCCCTATTTCATTAAAATAGTTTTCTTATAAATATCCAAATTCTCAAGTGCTACTCCCGTTCCTTTTGCCACACAAAGAAGTGGATCCTCTGCTGTATAACAAGGAACACCAGTTATTCGAGTAATTAGTTGATCTAGATTTTTGAGCAATGCTCCTCCTCCAGAAAGTACCATTCCTTTGTCCATCACATCAGCTGCCAGCTCCGGTGGAGTTTCTTGAAGAACTTTTTTAACCGCATTAATAACTTCTCTCAATTCATCTTGAATTGCTTCTGTTATTTCGTTTGAAGAAACTCTGATATTTTTTGGTAATCCACCCATCATATCTCGTCCTCGAACTTCAACATATTTTTCTTTCACCTGAGGAATTGCACTTCCAACGGCTATTTTAATTTCTTCTGCAGTTCTTTCTCCAATTGCAAGTCCATGTTTCTTTTTGATATACTGAGCAATTGCATTATCAATCTTATTTCCTCCAACTCTAGCACTGTGTGCCGCCACCACCCCTCCAAGAGAGATAATTGCTACCTCAGAAGTTCCACCACCAATATCAATAATCATATTCCCAGAAGCACTATTAATTGGAATTCCTGCTCCAATTGCTGCTAATACTGGTTCCTTTACTACATAAGCATTTTTTGCCCCAGCTCGTAACGTTGCTTCCACGACTGCTCGTCTTTCAGTTGAAGTCACTCCGGCAGGAGTTGAAACCAAAATTTCTGGTCGTACAAATCTAATCTTTGGACTCACCTTGTTTACAAAATATCTAATCATCGCCTCCGTAACCTTGTAATCAGCAATCACACCATCCTTAAGAGGACGATAAGCAATAATTGACTCAGGAGTTCTTCCAACCATATTCTTTGCTTCACTCCCAACTGCTAAAACTGTATTTTCTTCTATTGAAACTGCCACCACTGAAGGCTCATTTACTACAATTCCTTTTCCAGGAACAAAAACCAAAGTATTCGCCGTACCCAAATCAATTCCTATCTTATTTAAAAATAACCCACTAAATTTTGACATTATTTTTTAAAATTAAAACCTCCTCAATTATTTCATACTATTACCATAAACAGGTAAAAGACTACTCAAGACCAAATCCTGAATTCCAAACATTTCATCTCCATGTTCATACCCAGAAACATGAAGAATCCCATGAATTAAATTTTTCAATAACTCTTCCATCGGATCAATTCCATCTTCAATGGCATTTTCCCAAATAATCTCTGGACAAAGAATGAGTTCACCCTGAATATCTTCATCACTTCTTTCATATCCAAAAGAAAGAACATCTGTTGATTCATCATTTTTTCGATATTCAAAATTCAATTTTTTAATCTCATCCCTATCAACTAAAGCAACACTTATTTCATATTCGAGTTTTTTTGAAATAACCCCCTCTTTAACAAGCCCTAATTGAATATCTTCAAGAACAGAACAAACCGTTGACTCAATGTCATCAGTCGGCTCAAACCCAGCAAGATTATTAAATTCAATCTTCAAATTTCTCTAAATTATCTTATTATTCCTATCCTAAATTCTAGATTCCGACCCCTATGAAAGCATTTTTTCAACAGCTTCTTTCACCTTTCCTCCATCAGCTTTTCCGTTTAATTTTCCCATTGCAATTCCCATAACTTTTCCCATTTCTGACTTATCACTAGTACCTATTTCTTCGATAATCTTCTTCACTTCTGCTTTTATTTCTTCATCAGACATTTGCTCTGGTAAATATGCTTCTAAAATAACAGCTTCAGCGAGCTCTTTTTCTACTAAATCATCTCTTCCTCCTTCTTTAAATTGATTAGCAGAGTCTTTTCTTTGCTTCAAGGCTGTTTTAATTAAAGCCATCACGTCATCATCACCCAAATCCTCCTCTCCTATTTTAAGATCAATTTCACGATTCTTTATTTCAGACCGAATCATAGACAAAACAGACTTTTTTTCCAAGTCCTTGTCTTTAAAAGCCTGCTTGAAATCAACAATAATAGTTTCTTTTAGGCTCATTTAAATTTTATTTAAAAATTATTTATTCTTATTAAGAATTCTTTTCTTAATATCTTTAAAATTATCTTCATCGAATTTGCCCATTTTCTTGAGCTTATCAACTTCTTTTTTCATATTTTTTCGATAAAGAGCATCATCCCTAAGAACTCTCTTGGTCTTTTTTTTAGCCAAAAATCGACCCTTACGAGCGGTCATAAGAACACGGCTTTGTTGCATTCTTCGAGAAAATCTTCGAATAAGACTTTCGGATGTTTCTTTATCCTTTTTTTCTACTTCTACCATAATAGCTCCTCCTTTCTCATAGTTTAATTTACCCTGTGAAATAAAAATTTTCGATTTTTAATTTGCGAATCAAATTATTCAACAGGGCCAGTTATTTTATATAAACTCATTAATTACTTTAAATCGGCTTAATTCCTTCAGATAATCTTGCTCCTCCCAAAAGATGCAAATGAAGATGAGGAACTTCCTGACCACCATGCTCTCCTGTTCTGATAAGCAATTTATAGCCATCCTCATTAATCCCTTTTTCTCTAGCTATTTTCTTAGCCACTAAAATCAATCTTCCAGCTATTTTTTCACCTTTTTTATCTTCTGTCAATTCATTAACGCTTTCAATATGTTCTTTTGGAATAATGAGAATATGAATTGGTGCAATTTTTGGAATTGCATCAAAAGCCACAATTTCATCATCTTCATAATGGTATGTAGCCGGAGCTTCTTTTCTAGCAATTTTACAAAAAATACAATCTTTCATAAAAACCATTTAAAAAATACTTAGCTAATCTTCTGGTAACATAAATTTTGACAAAAAATTATGTTTGAGAGTTTGAATTTTGTCTGAAAATCGACCAAGGTGGTGTTGAATATGGGTGAGATTTTCAGCAACAAAATTCATACTCGAGTTTATTTTTTTCAAAATTTATGTTACCAGAAGGATTCGAACTGAACAATCAACAGATAATTTATTGATTATTGATTATTCTTTAATCTCTTTTTTACCTGATTAACAACCTTATTAAATGCAACTACTTCTTGACTACCACATTTCATATCTTTAATAATCACAGTTTCATCAAGTGCCTCTCTTTGACCAATAATCAAAACCAAATCCATATCAAGTTGATTAGCTTGATTGAGTTGAGAACGAAGATTTCCTCGTCCAAAACTTTCTGCCACACCAATCCCTGCTTTTTCCAATTCTTCAAATATTTTCAAGCTCTTCTTCTTCCCCATATCACCAAGCTGTGCTAAATACACTCTTGGAGGGGCTGGATAAAAAGCTTTCACGCCAATCTCCTTCATCTTCTCAGTCACTCGGTCAACTCCTGCCGCAAATCCAACACCTGGAGTTTTCTTCCCTCCTAATGATTCGACAAGCTCGTCATATCGACCACCACCACCAAGTGCCATTTTTGCACCTTTTTCGTCATTTGTGGACCAAATTTCAAATACTGTTTTAGTATAATAATCCAAACCTCTTACAAGCTTTGAATTAATCTCATAGGGAACATCCAATTCATCCAAACACTCAAGTAAGAAAGTAAAATGATCCTTGCATTCCTTGCAAAGATGATCGATTGCTTGAGGAGCCTGTGAAACAACTTGTGTGCATTTCTCTTCTTTACAATCCAAAACTCTTAAAGGATTTTTTTTCAGTCTCTTCTTACAATCCATACATAAAGATTTCTTCCGATTATTTAAATAACTCACTAATAAAGAATTATAACTTGGTCGACATTCACTACATCCGATACTATTAATTTGTAATGAAAGCTTTTTAAATCCAATAAGCTTAAAGACTCGAAGAGCCATCTGAATTACTTGTGCATCCAAGATTGCATCTTTTTCACCAATTGCTTCAAAACCAAATTGATAAAACTCTCGATATCGACCTTCTTGTGGACGATCATATCGATACATTGGCCCCATATAGGAAAGCTTTACTGGTTTTGACCAAGACTGCATTCCATTTTGCAAATAAGCTCTCACAACACCAGGGGTACCTTCAGGTCGCAAAGCAACATCATCATTACCTTGAGTTCTAAATTTAAACATCTCTTTTTCAACAATGTCAGTATTCTTTCCAGTTCCTCGTTCATAAAGCTCTCGAAATTCAACTAACGGAAGATCAATTCGTTGATAACTATAATCATTTGAAATTTTTTCAAATGCTTTTCTTACTTTTTGCCAATAAGGTTGCACATCGGGAAGAATATCTCGCATTCCTCGAACAGTTTGAAACTGTTTTGGTTTCAATTTTTTTGTTCTTTTTATCGCAGTTTTTGCAACTTCTAACTTTTTTGATTTAATCTTTCTTATACGTGACATCTTTATTAAACTAAATATTTAAAAAATCTTAATATCTCCAACAGGCCAAGCTCTAAAAAGAACTTTTCCAACAACAAAGCCTTGCTCAAGCTTTCCCCAGCTTCTAGAATCACTACTATGATTTCTATTATCCCCAAGAACAAAATATTCTTCTTCTCCTAACTCGTAGGTACATTTTCCACTACAACTTGTTAACTGAGAATTTCCAGGCAAATATTCTGATTCATCTAAAACAAATCCTTCTGGATATTCATTATTATAAACCATTACTCGATTACTCTTAATTACAATCTTTTCCTCTGGTAATCCAATAATTCTTTTAATGAAAAAATCTTTAGGATTATTAGGATAATGAAAAACAACAACATCTCCTCGATTAAAATCTCTAAAATTTTCTACAGTAAACAACTCTTTACCAGCAATAGAAAACTCTGTTTCCTTGAATCCTAATTCATTTACAATTAAATAATTCCCATCATAAAAATTCGTTTCCATTGAAATTCCTTTTACAAAAAAAGGTTGAAAAAGAAACGCTCTAATAGGAATAATAATAACTAATGACCAAATTATGATTTTGATTAACTCAAAAATATATGAGACTTTTGTCTCACCTTTCTCTTCTGGAACTGCCTTTTCTTCAATTTTCTCTTCTTTTTCTTCTTCAGTCATTATTATTCTTACAAACGACACAATAAAAGCCTGAAACAAGGCTTTTTTACTTAATTTCAAGCTAATTATACTTCATTTAAAGCCAAAAGTCAAATGCAACCAATTGATAGTTTTTGAGACAATTAATTATTCGTCAAGATATCTTTAGTCTTTTTTAAAAAAATCAAATCTCTTTTCTGTATCAATTTTCCTTCATAATTTTTCGGCTTATCCTTCTCGATAACTCTTAACGCATCAGTTAAAGTCATCCATTTCAAAATGAATCCTTGTTCAGTCTCTTTTTCTGTAAATGAGGTATCTCCTTTTTGTATTATTTTTCCATAATAACAAAAGGAATCTTGTTTCATGTTCCACCTTCTTCGATACTCAATAATTTTACCAACTTCTCCGATCACCTCAATTCCACATCCGGTTTCTTCAAAAACTTCTCTATCAAGTGTCTCTTTTAAATCTTCGCCATCCTTAGCGCCCCCCCCCCGGAAGCTTGTGGTAATTATATTTTGAAACAAACAAAACTGGAATATTATCTTTATCATCAAAAAACACACCCCTCGCTGCTGTCCTCTCTTTTTCTATTTCTCCGTTTTCATTGTCATCTATCTCTCTTAATAATTCCATAAAGTTAAATCTTATTCAAAACATTTTTATCAATTTTTTCGTGAAGCTCTTCAAGTGTGCCTTCATTAATTAACATAAAATCAGCCATAGCAATTGTCCCTCCCTTGTCTGTGCCTTCTAGTTCAGTCTTATCACGTTGATACAAATCCTCTCTAGTTTTAACCGGACGATGCTCTCTATTCTTAAGTCTTAATGATCTTGCCTCTGGTGAAGCATGTGCTGCCACTACCATAAAGCTACCTCCAAATTCTTCTTTAATAATTTTATATTCATCCCAGCTGTAAAGACTCTCAATAACTACAACATCATTATCCCCTAAAAGTTTAATAACTTTTGGAAGAGAAAATTTTGCATAAGCCCCCATTCCATGCTCTACTCTAATTTTCTCCCTAGTCACCCGTTCATTATCATAATTCAATTCAAGCCCATCCTCTTTCATTCGATTAAATGTCACATCACCAAAATATACTTTCGGACAAGAAAGTTTCTCCAAAAGATAATTCGTTACTTCTGACTTCCCAGCACCAGCCATCCCAACCACTGCAATAACTTTTTTATTATTATATTTTTCCATTTTTTAAACTTATTTATAATCTCACACTTTTAAAAATATAGCTGATATAATTTTGAGTGTCTCAAAACTTCTTTCATCTTGGAATGTAATTAATGTATCTTCGAGGATTTCGCCATTCCGATGGCGTTGCGAGAAGATATATTAATTACATTCCAAGACACCTTTTCTCCTGATGATGCTTCAAAAAAATATACTACTATATTCCCGCCATTTTCAATGCAAAAAGTGTTAAGTAACTAGTTACGTAACACTTCCACTGCTCTTTTAAATTTCCTTCCCCGATCAAATTCATTTTCAAACATTCCGAAACTTGCGCATCCCGGTGAAAGCAAAACGACTTCGCCTTTTTCAGAAACTTCATCTGATTTTTGAACTGCCTCTTCAATATTATCATAAACATCAACAATCTTTTCAATTCCACCGTTTTCTTCAATCATACTTTTCAACTTTTCAGTTGCCTCACCTTTTAATAAAATAATTTTTTTGACACTCTTAGCAGTAGCAATTTTCTTTGCAAATTCACTTAGGTCAAGTTTCTTTTCAGCTCCACCACAAATCAAAATAATTGGTTTCCAAAAAGAATTTACTCCAGCGATCGCTGAATCAGGAGTAGTAGCAGTAGTATCGTTATAGAAAAATTTTTCATTTATTTTTCCAACATATTCCAAGCGATGTTTCACTCCTGGAAATTTTTCAACAACTGACTTAATTACTGCAATATCAATTCCCAAAGAAATTCCTACGGTAATCGCGGTTAAAGCATTGGAAATATTATGTGCCCCTCTTAATCTTATTTTTTTAATATCTAAAATTATTTTCTCCTCACCATCATCATTTCGATAAACAATCTCTCCTTCATTAATAAAAACACTTATCGGTTCATCTGCTTTATTTATTGAAAAGAATATTTTTTGAGAAATAGCTTCTTCGGCAAACTCTCTGGTTATCTCATTGTCCCAATTTAATATCAAACTATCTTCTTCTTTCTGATGTTTAAAAATTGCCTTTTTATCTTCAATATACTTTTCCATTGAAGAATAATGATTCAAATGATCTGGATAAATATTTGTAACAACAGCAACCTTTGGACTCTTTTTAATTTGATCAATTCCCGAAAGCCTCCAAGAAGACAGTTCAAAAACCACATAAGTATTCTCGTCAATTTTTTTCAACTTACTCATCACAGGCTCTTTTCCAACTCCAACGCTCACAACTTTTTCCCCTGCATTTTTTAAAATATCCACCATTAAAGAAGAAACTGTAGTCTTCCCTTTTGTCCCAGTTATTCCAATAATCTTATCGCTCTGACAAAATTGAAAAAACAAAGACGAATCCATTTCAATTGGAATATTTTTTTTAACTGCCATTTGAATATACTTGTTTTTCCAAGGAACGGTTGGGTTCTTAATCACCAGTTCTGCTTTTTGAAAATCTTCTGGTCGATGTTGATCAGCTACAATTTTCAAGTTTTTGTGATCACCAATTTCATCAATTGAAGTTTTCAACTTTTCTTTATTTTTAATATCAGTTGCAGTAACAATTGCCCCTTTTTCAAGAAGCCATTTAATCAATTGAACCGAACCACCATGCAATCCAATCCCCATCACCGTCACTTTCTTATTCTTTAATTCAGAAATTTTCATCACAAATATTTTTTATGCTTCTTATTGTCTTAGCTGTTCTATAAATTAAGTTGCTTGGAATCAATAGAACTTCCTAATATAACTTCAATTAAATTTTGATAATGAGGCGATAAGTCTGAAAAATAAAACTGATCAATCACCGAATCGTCTAATCTAATAATATTATCATTTTTAATATAATCAGCCACAGGAGAAGCAGAATCTATCACTTTCACATTTCCTCCTATCACTTTTTTGATTGTTTTTTTTAACAATGGATAATGAGTGCAACCCAAAACTAAAACATCAGGTTTCCAATCACGAATATCTTTAAGATATTTTTCTGCAACTTCCTCAGCAAAAGATTCTTCATGCCAGCCTTCTTCAACAATGGAGACAAACAATGGACAAGCTTTTGATTTAACTTCAATATCACTAAAAGCTTCTTTGATTTTCTTGTCATAAAACTGACTCGCAATAACAGCCTTGGTTCCAATTACGGCTACCTTGTTCACATTTTTATTTTTTTCAATCGCACTAATCGTTGGACTAACAACATCAATGATTTTAATATCGGGAAATTTTTCTCGCAAGTAATTACCCGCCACAGAAGATGCAGTATTACACGCAATTATGATTTCATCAACCTTTTTTGAAATCAAAAAATCACATATCTGATGAGAGTATTCTCGAATTGTTTCAGGACTTTTATCTCCCCAAGGAACTCGAGCTGTGTCTCCAAAATATATCAATGGCAAACTTGGTTTAATTTCCTTAATTGCTTTCACAACAGTTAATCCTCCAACACCACTGTCAAATACTCCAATCATTTAAATTATTCTTCACTAATAATAAATTTTTTCAAAAATACTCCAAGATCAATAAGGCGATTTGAATAACCCCATTCGTTATCATACCAAGCAACTGCTTTCACCAAGTTTCCATCAACCACTTTGGTTAAATCAGTTTGAACAATTGAGGAATAGGTGCTTTCTACAATATCGTGAGAAACGAGTGGCTCGTCAGTAACCTGAAGAATTCCTTCAAGCTCTCCTTCTGACGCCTCTTTAAAAGCATTATTAATCTCATCTTCTGTTACATCTTTTTTTAATAAAGCAACTACATCAGTAACTGAACCAACTGGAATTGGAACACGAAAAGCCATTCCATCAAATTTTTCTTTTAAGGCTGGGAGAGTTTTTGTTGCTGCAATAGCTGCTCCAGTTGTTGAAGGAACAATATTTTGGGCAGCTGCACGGCCTCTTCTCATATCTTTCTTAGCTGGCCCATCAACAAGCGATTGGGTTGAGGTATAACTATGAATTGTTGACATCAAAGATTTCTCTATTCCAAATTTTTCATCCAAGACTTTCATCATCGGTGCTACACAATTTGTTGTACAAGATGCCATTGATATCACATTATTTTCTTCAGTAAGTTCTTCTTCATTACAACCCATTACAACAGTTTTAACTGTATCGTCTTTAGTAGGAGTAGAAATTACCACCTTCTTTGCCCCAGCCTTTAAGTGTGCACCAGCAGATTCTTGATCTTTAAAAATTCCAGTACATTCAAAAACAATATCAACTCCCATTTCTTTCCAAGGAAGCTTTGCGGGATCTTTTTCTGATAAAACTTTAATTTCTTTTCCACCTACAATCAAATTTCCATCCCGAGTTTCAATATCATGCTCATAAACACCATAAACCGTATCGTATTTCAATAAATATGCCAGATTTTCAATATCTGCCAAGTCATTTATGGCAACCACTTCTAACTCTGGATTTTCAAGAGCGATTTCCATAACTGGTCGTCCAATTCTCCCAAAACCATTTATTGCAATTTTCATTTTTATTTATTTTTAATTATTAAATTTAAAGATATGAAAATTAAATATCTGAGTGCACTTCTAGGCAAAATCGAGCATTGAACGAGTCGTATTAATTATACGACGAGTGAAAAGCGCAGATTTTAACAACGAAGTGCGCCAGATAGTTAATTTTCAACTAGATGTCAAGGTTTTGCACGCTTTTAGCATGCGCCTGAATAAATCTCTTTCGAGGAGCAACTTCACTTCCCATAAGAATATCAAACATCTTGTCTGCTCTTTCAGCATCTTCAATGGTTACTTGATACATCATTCGAGTTTCAGGATTCATCGTTGTATCCCAAAGCTGATCTGGATTCATTTCTCCAAGACCCTTGTATCGCTGAATTTTAATTCCAGATTTATCCTTAATTTCATTTTCATCACCATCACTAGTCTCATCATCATCTTCTTCAACAACTTTCTCTATTTCTTTTTCTACTTTTCCATTGGAAGCCTTGCTAAATTCTGCAACATATTCATCTTTTTCTTCATCCGTAAAGGCATACTTAAAATCTTTTCCTTTTTGAACTTTATAAAGCGGTGGTTGAGCAATATAAATATGGCCTCTCCTAAGAAGTTCTTCAAAATAACGATAAAAAAAAGTTAAATGAAGAGTTCGAATATGCGCACCATCGACATCCGCATCGGCCATCAACACAATCCTGTGATAACGAAGTTTTTCAATATTAAATGTTTCGCCAATTCCGGCCCCCATTGCAATAATAAGAGGTTGAATTTTATCATTTTTAATAACCTTATCAATTCTTGCTTTTTCAACATTCAACATTTTTCCAAAAATAGGTAAAATTGCTTGAAATCTTCGATCACGACCTTGTTTAGCACTTCCACCAGCAGAATCTCCCTCAACCACAAATATTTCACATTCTTCAGGCTTCTTACTACTACAATCTGAAAGTTTTCCCGGTAAAGTCATTCCGTCAAGAACACCTTTTCTAATAACAGCATCTTTCGCAGCTTTTGCAGCTAATCGAGCTCGAGCAGACAAAGAACATCGACTAATAATTAATTTTGCATCTTGTGGATTTTTATCAAAATAATCAACTAATGCTTCTGAGGCCACTGCTGAAGTTGCAGTTCTTGCTTCTGAATTTCCAAGTTTAGATTTTGTTTGTCCTTCAAATTGAGGATCAGTAAGTTTTACTGAAATAATAGCTGTAATTCCCTCTCTAACATCATCTGACGTTAGATTTCCTTCTTTTTCTCTTAGAATGCCCTTTTTTCTTCCATAATCATTAATTGTTCGAGTTAGAGCTGTTCTAAAACCAGTTTCGTGCATTCCTCCTTCAACTGTATTAATATTATTAGCAAAAGACATTAATCTATCTTTCATTCCTCCTTGATATTGCATGGATAGCTCTACAAGAATTCCGTCATTTTCTTTTTCAACATAAAAAATATTTGGGTTAATAATTTCTTTCCCTTTATTCAAAAAACTAACAAAAGATTTAATTCCTCCATCAAAACAATAACCAACTTTTCGATGCATTTCCGGATTATCATCTTTTTCATCTATTAATTTAATATGAACACCTTTAGTTAAATAAGCTTGTTCTCTTAAATAACTAGAAATTGTTTTCCAGTTCCATTCAATTTCTGAAAATATTTGTGGATCAGGCTCAAATGTAATAACCGTTCCCTTTTTAGTAGTTTTTCCAGTTCTCTTAATTTTTCCTGTTGGAATCCCTCTTGAGTATTCCTGAGTCCAAATTTTTCCCTTTTGATGCACTTCAGCTTTTGTCCAAACAGATAAAGCATTAACAACTGAAATACCAACTCCATGAAGACCTCCAGAGACCTTGTATCCATCTCCACCAAATTTTCCACCAGCATGAAGTTTTGTTAAAACAGTTTCGAGAGTTGAAAGCCCCGTTTGTGGATGCTTCTCAACTGGAATTCCTCGTCCATCATCACTCACGGAAATTTTGTTTCCTGGAAGAATTTCAACTTCTATATAATTTCCATATCCTGCCATCGCTTCGTCAATCGAATTTGAAACAACTTCCCAAACCAAATGATGAAGTCCCTGTAGAGATGTTCCTCCAATATACATTCCAGGTCTTTTTCGAACCGGCTCTAATCCCTCAAGAACTTGAATCGAATCTGCTGAATACTCCCCAATTTTCTTCTTTTTTTCCGCCATAACTTGAATTAATTATTTTTATTAAATTTAAATTATTTTACACAAACTACTACTTAACTAAAAAATATAGTTCTAGCATTAATATCGCCCCAACTGCCAATAATCCATCCCACCAAGTTAAAATATTAAAACTCTGCAATACTAACAAAATTATCGCACAAAATCCCAAAAGAATTCCTTGTCTAATCGAAATTATTCCCATAAAAAGCATCTTTTCATTCTTCACTAATCCCTTCCTCCCGATTCTTCTAATCCAAAATAGAAGAATAGAAAAAATTGCCGAAAGAAAAATAAGGAGAATTATTTCAAAAACTACAATATTCCAAGTAATCAAATCAAATGAAATTTGACTCACATATGGAGATAAATAAAAAACAAAATAAAGAACCCCAAAAAAGGCTATTAAAGCAATGAATCGCAGTATCCAAAGTAAGGATCTATATTGCATTTTTTTATTTTTTACATACTTATTATAAACCATTTAAAGCCAAAAAACAACTGTTTCAACAGCCAATAATCCATTAACTATTTTCAATTCGCTCCTTTATCTTATAATGAGTTTCGTTACGAGATTGATGATATGTTTTTATAGAGATATCCGCCAAAAGCCCTGAAATGAAAAGCTGAATTCCAATTAATATCATAAAGATACCAATCATTGGCCAAATCCTACTTTCCAATGGAATCCCAAAGAAAATTCGATCGATGGCCATCCAAATTAAAATTATGATACCAACTATTCCAGAAAAAAATCCAAGTCCGCCAAAAAGATGAAGCGGACGTGCTGAAAATTTTCCCCAAAACCAAACACTAATTGCATCAAGAAATCCTTTAAATAAACGCTTATAATTATATTTTGTATTTCCGCTTATTCGAGGTCGATGATTCACGACAGCTTCCCCAATTTTAAATCCTTGAATTTTCAAAATTGCAGGAATAAATCGATGCATTTCCCCATAAAGATCAACATCTTCAAAGCACTCTTTTTTATATACCTTAAGACTACAACCACTGTCATTAATTTGATCATTAATCAAATATCTTCTTAACTTATCGGCTCCTCGAGATAAAAATTTCTTTGACCATGGATCCTTTCGATTCTTTCTCCAACCAGAAACCACATCAAATCCTTCATCTAATTTATCAAGTAATTGAGGAATATCAGCTGGATCATTCTGACCATCTCCATCCATTGTCACAATAATTTCACCAGTTGCCGATTTTATTCCTGCATCCATTGCCGCCGTTTGACCAAAGTTTTTTCGAAAAATCACAATCTTAATAGGAGAAAGTTTTTTAAATTCTTCCACAGTTCTATCTGAACTTCCATCGTCAACAAAAATAATTTCTCCATCTAAATTATTATTTTTGAAAGTAATTTTAATTTCCTGATGCAACTTAGCAATACTCCCTTCTTCATTAAAAACAGGAACAACAATAGATATTTTCTTTTCTCTTGATTTCATAATTTAAAATAAATAAAGATTAAAACCCACTACCAATAATTCCAATTAACAAGCCAATTATTGCCACTGCTATATTAATAATCCAAAATCTCACCGTAACTTTTGTTTCCGGCCAACCTCTTGCTTCAAAATGATGATGAATTGGAGCAGCTAAAAATACTTTTTTCTTAAAAACTTTCTTAGAAGTCAATTGAACGACAACGGAGGATGATTCAATTACATAAATTATAACAATAAAAGGCAATACGATCACCGAGTTAGTTAAAAGCGCCACTACACCCAAAGTTGCTCCTAACGAAAATGCTCCAGTATCTCCCATGAAAAATCTAGCTGGATAAAAATTAAACCACAAAAATGCCATCAATACTCCAGCAATAACTCCACAAAAAGCTGCTAAATCCATTCTCCCTTGAAAAAATGAAATTAAAGAAAACACTGCGAAAGCTTGAGCAAGAATTCCTGCATTTAGCCCATCCAGACCATCAGTTTCATTTGAAGAAAAAGCAGATGCAATAATCACAAACATGAAAAGTGGGATATAGAAAAGTCCTATTTCAAAATCTCCCACTGCTGGAATGTGAATAGTGTCCCAGCCAAGCTTGGAATAAAACCACCAAGCACCAAAGGCTGTGATCACGATAATCCAAATTAATCTCCAGAAAAATCTCATCCCGCCTCCCTTGTTCCCACCAACATTTCTAATACTCATAAAGTCATCAACCATCCCAAGGATGGCAACTGAAATCAAAGCAAAAAGAGGAAGCCATGTTTGACTTCTACTTAAAAAATCTAAACGACTTATCCAAACATTTTGAGTCCATTCCGAAAAAAATGGAGCTAAAAAATGCATAACTATAATCAAAATTAAAACAGTTCCCCAAATAAGAATCCCTCCCATTGTTGGAGTCCCACTTTTATGAGCATGCATTTTACTAACATGGGAAAGCTTCTCCCCATCAACATCTTTATCTTTTATTCGAATTCCTATTTTATATTTATACAAAAAATAAGCCAGCAAAGGTGTGAGCCCCATTGCTAAAACAAAAGCCAAAACTGACAAAATAACTATCTTAGCCATGGCAAGAACCTCTGGAATAGTTTGTATTTGGGCTACTTCAATAATCATTTTTATTTATTTAGGCCAATTATACGCGCTAAAAACCCAAGTCATTAAATCTTTCATATCAACCCATCTATAATTATCATCCAGAATAACCGCTATAACTTTCTTATCTTTATCATATGGATGATAAGCCGCTGTCATCAAAGACTTTCCTGCTTCATAGGTAAATCCAGTTTTCCCTCCAATGCAATTTGGCATTTGATCAATTAAACGATCTGTATTTACTATATGATGAACAATTTGACCATCCGCTGAATAGATATCCTTTGGCTCCATTCTCATTATCTTCCAAATTGTATCATATTGCAATGAATAAGCAGAAATTCGAGCCAAGTCATATGCAGTAGAATAGCACCCCCCTGGATTATTGTCTTCATCAAGTCCAGATGGATTACAAAAATGAGTATCCTCCAAACCAAGATCTTCGGCTTTTTCGTTCATCATTTTCGCAAACTCTTTCTCGCTTCCAGCAATATGTCGAGCTAAGGCAACAGCAGCATCATTAGTGCTATTCATTATCATTGCTTCCAAAAGACTTAATACAGATATTTTCTCACCAATTCTTAATCTGTTTGAAATACAATAACCGCTTCGTGGACAACCAATGATTGTCCCATCGGTATAAATAGTTTCTTCATCAATAGTAACAATCTCATTTCTCAAATCATCAATATTCTCCACAACTAAAACGGCTGTCATCATTTTTGTCAAAGAAGCAATTGCCATTTTCTTTGTAGCATTTTGATCGAAAAGAATTGTATGTGTTTCAGCATCAATCGCAATAGCAGAACGGGCACCAACATAATGATTACCGTATTCTAAATCTTTTATTGGTGCATCGGGATTATCCTTAAATAATTCACCAGAGACTATCCCATCAGAACAAAAATTTTCATCATCTTCTTTTTCATCATTCTGATTATCATTAGAATCACCCATAACACTAATACTCTGGTTATCAACTCTAATTATCTGGCTTGTTGAATTAACTGCCAATTCTCCATTTTTATCATTAGTAAAATAAGCATAGATAGAATAACCAGTCCATAAAACTATTCCGGAAAAAATAATTCCCACGATATTAAGTTTCGTTCTTGATTTCATTTATTGTTTCTTCTTGTTTTTTAGTTAATTCTTCATATTCAGGTAAATCTTGAATTTTTTTAATTCCAAGACTATTTAAAAAATCAAAACTTATTTCATATAAATATGAACGAGAATCATCTGGATTCTCTTTTCTTTCGACCAATCCTCTCATCGCCAAATTTCTTAAGGTAAAACTACAATTCACTCCCCGAATATATTCAATTTGAGCTCGAGTAAGAGGTCCTCTGTAAGCAACCACTGCCAATACCTCTGAGGTAGCTGGCGAAAGTGCCTCTCCAACCTCCTTATTCATAAACTTCATAACCACTTCACCAAAGTTAGGCTCACTTGAAAGTTGCACTCGATTTCCTTTTGTCACAATAATTAATCCAGATTTTTTAGATAAATAATCATTTTCAAGATTCATTATTTCTTTTTTTACACTCTCTTTTGAAATCTTAAAAAACTTTGCAATTTTAGAAATCTCTACTGAATCTCCGGTGGCAAATAAAATTGCTTCAATTTCTCCTTTTATATTTTTATTCAACATGTTTTCTTGATGTTAATAAAATATCACCAAATAAATCCGCTTGTTCAACTGCTATAGATCGCTGTTTGACCATTTCAAGCATCGCCAAAAAAGTAACTATCACATCAACCTTCCCAGTCGCATTCTTAATTGTATCTGCAAAAGCCACTTTCATCCTCTTTTCTAATGAAGTTTTCAATTCAACCATTTTATCTTCAAGACTTACAACCTTTTCCATTACTCTTTCAATCATTTTTTCCTCTTGAGGAATATTAATAATAACTCTTTTATATAAATTTAATAAATTTTTTCCGTTCATTTTCGGATCAACAAACTTCTTGAAATCAATATCTTTTTCTTCTTTTCTGGAAAAACATTTCATTGAAGAACAAAATAATTCTCCAACCTTACTAGAAGCATCCTTAAATCTCTTGTACTCCAAAAGCCTCTCTTCTAAATCAACGATTTCTTCTTCCTCTTCTTGAGTAAATTCAAAAAGCGGCAAAAGAGCTTTCGATTTAATTAAAATTAACTGCGAAGCAGTCAATAAAAATTCACTTAAATTTGCCAAATTAATTTCAGTATTATTTTCAATAAACTTCAAAAAATCATCTGCCACTGTCGCAATAGACAATCTTGTAATATCAAGCTTTTCTTTCTCAATCAATTCCAACAACAAATCAAGTGGTCCCTCAAATTGTTCTGTTTTTATTTTATATTCTTGCAACATTTTAAATCATTTTTTATTAGAAACAATCAATATCCATTCCCCAGTATTATTTGGAGCTCCTTGAAGCTACTTTTAACATCACTATTGCTTCTTGATATGACTTTTAACACAATCAACTACTTGACTCGGAGTTACACGAGTTTTTATCAACACGTCAACTGCTCCAGCCTTCAAGACTTCATCTCTTTGTGATTGCTCATCAATCGATCCAGATAAAATAATCACTGGTGTTTCCTTGTTTTCACCTTTTTTGCGAAGCTTCTTAATTAAATCAACGCCATTCAAAACTGGCATCACAATATCCAATAAAATTGCATCATATTTATTTTTATCCGCAAGTTTCAATCCCCATCCACCATTCGAAGCAGTATCCACTTCAAATCCAGAATCTTTTAATTTTATTCCAAAAACTTCCAAAAAAACTTCTTCATCTTCAACGATTAAAATCTTAGGAGTAAATCCTAAATCAACAGCAATATTACTATTTTTAACTGTTTTTCTTCCCTTAACCGCCTTATTTTCTTCTCCCCCTTTGTCTTCCTGTATCATCTTTTCTGAATCTGTTTTTTTCTGACTATTATCATCTTCTCCAATAATTTTATTAACTTCAGAAACAATTTGTTGAGGAGTAAAATCAGATTTAGCGATAAAACCATTCGCCCCAAGAGTCTTAGCTTTTTGTTGTTCCTCTTCTTGAGAAAGATTTGAAAAAATAACAATTTTAATATCATCAAGACTAGAATCTTCTCTAAGATCTTTCAAAATTTCGAATCCATCCTTTTCTGGTAACACCAAATCCAATAACACTAAATCAGGTTTTTCCCTTCTTATTTTCTTCTCAGCTTCACTACCTGAAATCGCTGTCAAAACTTCAAAATTTCCTTCTTGCGAAAACTTTTTTTGATATATCTCAGATAACATCGGATCATCTTCGACGATGAGAATTTTATTCATTTTTTATTTATATTTGAAATTGCGATTTCAGGCAAAATCAAACTTATTAATAATAAAGAAAGCTTGTATTTAATCACGCTATTATTAAGCATAAAAAACCCTTATTTACTCACCATATTATCACACTTTTTTTATTTGAGCAAATTGTTTAGTTAATAGATTTTAGTTGATAGTTAGTAGAGCAATTTAAATAACATAATAATACATTACTAAAATACAGTATGTTGTATTTTTATATAAACAATTAATCTGCCCTTGTCATTCTAAAAAAGATTTTGAATAACATATTTTCTCCCAAAATCTCATCAGAATGACCTGACACTCAAAAATATATTATTCAAAATCTCTCTCTTTGTCATTCCTGCACCCGCATCCACGAACATAAACTCCGACAGAAATCCATTAATCCGATTGCTATGTAAGTAATAGATTACTTACATAAATGAATATTTTAAAAAACTAACTTTTTTACCAAATTAACAAATTACAAATTACTGCTTCCTATATTTCAAAATCAATCCAATAAAAAATATATAGTACCCCACCAGCCACCAAATTGACAAATTACTAAATTCCACACTCGCCCATCTAAACTGTGCTAACACTGAAACTGCCCAAATTTCTAAATCAAGCAACATTTGAACTGGCATTGCTAAAAATCCAGCCAAAAATGGAACAAAAAAGCTCAAAGCAATCACCAAAAAACCTCCTAACATAATCACCGGGATTAAGGGCAGGATAATCAAATTTGCTAAAAGAGAAAGCAATGAAACACTTTCAAAGGTATAAATTATTAAACCGAGCACTCCAAGCTGTGCCACAATTGTCATTAATAAAATTGATTTTATTTCTAAAAAATCATTTGTTATTCCAAATTTATTCGCCAGTGGTGTATACAAAAAAACCAAAGAAAGCGTTGCTAAAAATGAAAGTTGAAAACCAGCATCATAAACCAAAATAAATGGAGAGAAAATAACCATCAAAAAAGCTGCAAAAACAATTGCTCGCCATGAATTCGCTAACTTTCCATTTTTCACTGCCCATAAAATCAAAATTCCCATAACTGCCGCTCTAACTGCCGAACTTGGTGCCCCAATCATAAAAATGAAAAAGATAATTCCAATTGTCGCAAGCCAAAATGCTTTTTGACGCCAAAATCCAATCATAATCCCAAGCCACATCAAAAAAGCCGCAATAATTGTAATATTGTATCCAGAAACCGCCACCGTGTGAGTTGTTCCAGTTCTTCTAAAATCTTCAGAAACATCTTCTGGTAAACGATCCTCTCCTCCAAGTAAAAGTCCTGCTAAATAAGCAGCTCCGGGTTCACGAAAATTTTTCTTTATTTGTTGCTCAAGTTTCTCCCGCACATTATAAATAAATCCAAAAACTTTTAATTTATATAAATCAATCCTTTTAAGTTTTAATTCTATATTTTCCAAATCCGAAAAAACACTACTTTTTTCAAAAAAACTTGGACGAGAACAAATTTGATAAATATCATCTTTTGCAAGATATCGAACATAGTTAAATTTTGGATATTTATTCTCTGGAGAAGTCATCTGACATTTAACTCGCAAAACATCTCCAAACTCAAAAACATCCGAAGAAGCACCGAAAATAAGGGTTTTTTTGTGGCATTCAAAAGTTTGCAAACTTTCATTTTCCTCCTGAAAGCATCCAACAATCTTCTGGTAATCATTTTTTCGCTCTGGCAATTCTGTGATAAGAAAAGATCCTGACGTCCATTTCGAATCAGTTGCTTCTTCAAGTTTATTTTTTTCAATTTCAATTACCCAAACTCCAATACTAAAAGATAAAATGACAAAAAACAAAAGTATTAAACTTTTGTTTTTAAAAAATAAAAAACATGTAATTGCAATAAAAAAAAATATTCCGATAAAAATATTTCGTAATCCACCCCAATCTAAAAAGGTAAAAATGCAAATTCCAACTAAAAAAGAAACACAACTAAAAAACAAAGCATTTGGCCAATCGACTTTCACTATCTGTTTTATTGAAAATGAATAATTTTGATTTCCCACCAAATTAAACTAAACTCCGATTTTAAATTAATCCAAAGTAACATCAACCATCTTATCTCTCGAGGTTTTTCCACCAACAATTTCAATTGCTGATTGTGAAACACTAAAATAATCTGCTAGTAATTTAACAAGGGCTTTATTAGCCTCACCTTTAACTGGCGCCTTAGTAAGCCAAGCCTTGTATTGCCCTTCATTCAACTTCTCAATTTTCTCAGAACTAGTTCGAGTAATTACTCTTACTTGAATTCTCATCCAAACTAATCTATTTTAATCTCTGTTGAACCAACCAAACTATCTGGCCCAGGAAAACGTTTTCCTATCTCATACTTGAAGTTATTATCATTCCCAATCTCAATTCCTGCTCTTTTTAATGCATCTATTATCCACCATTGATCCTGAGATGATTTAGCGTCGAAACCTTCCTTACCAACGTTAAAAGTAAATGAACCATTACTTTCTTTTTTTAATTCATTTCTTCCAGTGCCACTGTTTTTAAAATAGATTTTAACGTACTCCGCCATTTTTTTATATTTAATAATTAATGAATTTCTATTTTTTCAAAAGAATCTTTTATTCTTTTTTTAATCTCTTCTAATTTTAAAACTTTTTTGTATTTTTTACCAGCAAATTCTTGATCAAGAATCTTCCCCTCATTTCGATATTCTTGAAGTGTATATTTTTTTGATCCTTTAAGCCATTTTGCTATTTTATCAAAATCCTTATAATGATGAATTCCTGGAACCACAGTTGTTCTAAATTCATAATCAATCCCTGAATTTTTAATTAAATCAACACTTAATTTTATTCTTTCAATATCAACTTTACATCCAGACGCTTTCTCATAATTCTCTACGGAACTTTTAATGTCCATAGCAATAAAATCAAATAACTCATCCTCCAGTCCTTTCTTAATAACATCTGGCCTCGTTCCATTACTATCAAGTTTTACTAAATAACCCATTTGTTTGATTTTGCGAACAAATTCCAATAAATCACTTTGAATTGTCGGCTCTCCTCCTGTTATGCAAATTCCCTCAAGCTTACCTTTTCTAATTTTAAGAAATTCAAAAAAATCTTTTTCTAGAATTGACCCAGTTTCTCCGTAAGAAGGAAGAACAAGCTCAGGATTATGACAAAAAGGACAACGAAAATTACAGCCAACAGTAAAAATAGTTGCCGCTATTTTTCCAGGATAATCAATTAAAGTTAACTTTTGTAGTCCACCAATTTTCATAAGCAAAACAATCCCAATCCCCTAATTGGATATTTTAATATTTAAAAATTAAATTATATCCTCAAAACTAAAAACTATTCACTAACAACTAAAAACTAGTTATTTCCACCCTTCTCTTCTTTGCTGATCATTGGTATCATTATCATAACCAGTATCTCCAGTCGCTATTAATATTTGTCGAGACTTTGTCCCCTCAGCCGGTCCAACAATTCCTGTTTCTTCAAGCATATCCATTAAACGCGCTGCTCTTGAATATCCAATACTCAATTTTCTTTGTAAAAGAGATGTAGAGGCTTTTTTATTTTCAATCACAATATGCTTTGCTTCTTCGAAAAGTTCTTCATCCTTTTCACCAACAGTGCTAGGTCCACTAAAAACTCCCATGGAACTTTCTAATTGCTCCTCAAGTGATGCTGAAAGATCCTCATTATCATCTAATTCAGATTCTTGGGCTTGCTTTTTGATAAATTTAACAACTCTTTTTATTTCGTCCTCAGATATAAAAACCCCTTGGACTCTCTTGGGTTTAGATAGAACTGAACTTGAAAAAAGCATATCTCCTTTTCCCAGAAGTTTTTCTGCTCCCGCCATATCTAAAATAGTTCTTGAATCAACTTGAGTAGCTACTTTTAAAGCAATTCTAGTAGTAATATTAGCCTTAATAAGTCCAGTAATAATCTTAACTTCAGGTCTTTGAGTAGATACAATTAAATGAAGCCCGACTGCTCTTGATTTTTGAGCAAGACGAGAAATTAACCCTTCAACTTCTTTTCCGAAAGCCGCCATTAAATCAGCCAGCTCGTCAATAACAATAATAATAAAAGGCATTTTTTCAAGCACTTCATATTCATATTTACCAGTTTCTTTATTCATAACCTGCTTTTTCTTTCCTTGTAAAACTTTTTCATTATAAGAATACATATCTTTACTTCCAATTTCTTGCAAAATCTGATATCTTCTTTCCATTTCTCCAATTGCCCATTTCAAAGCATTTGCCACTTTTGAAGAATCAGTAATTACGGGAGTAAGAAGATGAGGAATTCCATTATATAAAGATAACTCCACCATTTTAGGATCAACCATGATAAATTTTAGCTCCTCTGGAGAATTCTGATAAAGTAATGAAGTTAAAATAGAATTAATACAAACACTCTTACCAGTATTAGTTGCTCCAGCAATTAACATATGTGGCATCTCCTTAATATCTTCAATAATCAAATCTCCATTTACATCTTCACCCAAAATAAAAGAAAGACTTGACTCTCTTTTTTTAAAAAATTCTGTTTCAATTGACGATCTCATTCTTACCGTTGTTCTTTGTTTTTCAGGCAAAGGCACTTCAATACCAATTAGTGATTTTCCTGGAATAGGAGCTTCGATTCTAATTGATTGAGCAGCAAGAGCAAGCGCAAGATTACTTTGTAATGCTAAGATTTTAGTTAATTTTACTCCAACTGCAGGCTTAAATGTGTATTGCACAACTGTAGGTCCAACATTATAACCACTCGCTTCAACTTCAATTCCAAAATTATATAAAGTTTTCTTTATAATTTGAGCATTTTTTTCAAGATTTTTTGGTTTCGCCTTAATTCCATTTTTTTCTAAAAGACTCACTGGTGGCAAATTCCACTCTGAAGCCTTGCCAAAAATATTTCTCAAAACACCATCCTTCACCAAAGACTTCTTCTTATTGCTTTTTTTTGAATCATTTTTTACCTCCTCCTCTCTAATAGGATCATTTGGATCTTCAACGAATTCGATTGATTTTATTTTTATTCCATCTTCTTCTTCGTCCTCCTCAATTTCATCATCATCTTTTAAGTCACCTGCCAACTCACTCTCTTCACCGTCAATAGATTTTTTTGAAAAAGAAACTAGGCTTACTTTTTGCTTAAGTCTCACAAAAAAATTCTTAATAGAATAAAATACATTCTCCAAAGGAAAATTAAAAGTTAAAATAAATCCTACCAATAAAATTCCCAAAGAAACGATAATAGCTGCCAATTGACCAAGGTATTTAACTAAAATAAAAGCCACTGTTAGTCCAACATACCCGCCCCCTCTTCCCTCCTTAGCAATCTCAACCATACTAGATAAGTCAAAAAAAGAATGCCATAAAACTAATACAAATAAAAATAAAATAAACGCACCAATAGAAGTTAGATAATATTGAATCTTTTCAAGTTTTTTAAAATAAATTATACCGACTACTAAAATCAAAAAAGGTAAGATATACCGCCCATTACCAAAAGCCAACGCTAAAAATTTATCAAAATAAACGCCGGCAACACCCGCCTTTCCAATGAGACTTAATAAAAATATTAATGCAACAACAATCAACGCAACTGACAAAATGCTTTTCTTAACATTTTTATTCATGATATTTTTTATATTGTTTTCTTGTTCTTTTTTATTCGTCATTTTTGTATGAATAATTCTTCTTCTTTTTCCCAAATAAGCCAAAGATTTTTCTTGTTATTTTTTTGCTTACCATCTTTCATCCTAACTATAATGTAACGACCCTTAACTTTCTTTCCCCATAAATTGAATTTAACAATTCCTTCCTTAAAACTACCAGACATCATTCCCCATTTCCCTTGATCCCAAATTTCAACATTACCCGCTCCGTAATTTCCCTTAGGAATAGTTCCTTCAAAATTAATATAATCAACCGGATGATCCTCTGTTTGTATTGCTAAATGCTTAATTCCTTTTTTTTCTGGAATATTTTTGGGAATCGCCCAGGATTTTAAAACAATTTCACCCGAATCTTCGTTTTTTATTTCCAATCTGAAATCATAATGCAAATGCGATGCATTATGTTTTTGAATGACAAAACGTTTTTGTAATTCTCTTCCCTTTTTGGGTCCAGGCTCATTAGTTTTGTCAAAGTTACGCTTAAGTCGATATTCTATTAAGCTCATGCCTAAATTATAGCATAAACCACAGTGACTGTCTAAAATTTACTCTCCTATTACTTGAACAATAAAATCTCTTTTTCGAGATCCATCTAATTCAATGAAAAAAATGCTTTGTTTTTCCCCTAACTGCATTTCGCCATCCAAAACCGGAATAACCTCACTGGTTCCCAAGAGTATATTTTTACAATGACTATGCCCATTACTTCTTCCATCTGACTTATTATTCTTGGAAAGCTCAAATAAATCATGGTCAAATCTCTCATCAATCGGAATCAGCCTATTTAATGTTCGAGTAAGATCTTGAATCAACATTGGCTCGGAGTCATTCACTGCAAGCCCTGCCGTTGTATGCGGAGAGAAAACTAAAACTTGTCCGTTCTTAATTCCGGATCCATGAAGAACATCATCAACATCCTGAGTGACATTAATAAAGTCAATCGGCTTTTCACTTTTTAATTCAATTTTTTCTTGTATTATTTTCATTTTTGTTTTTTTTATTAGTTATTAATTTACAATACCACAAAAATAATTATTTTTCTACTCCCCTTCTAAAAACTAAGCTTTAATAACTAAAACAAAACCTCTTATCTAAAATCTACAAACTACCCTCTACCAACTAAAAACTACCGTATATTCTTAACCCAACCAAAGGTATCTTCAAAGTTCTTAATGATAAGATCAAAAA
>CAYQVD010000002.1:0-117156 GCA_964421125.1 uncultured Bdellovibrionales bacterium | reverse complement strand
ACAAAAAAGTGGACGACGGTTTTTTACCGTCGTCCACTTTTTGGGGTACAGATCAGAGAGCTGGTTTTTACTTGGAAGTTTTAATTTAGGATATTTATTGAATGGTTTCAGCGTCTATTACTGAATTAGTTTCAGTGGGAACTTTCTCTGTTGCATCTTCTTGAGTTTCTGCTTTAGTGGTGACTTCCTCGACAGTTTCATCCGGAATTGGTGGTGGCATTTGAGGATTGTTTTCGGCATCTTGTTGTGCTTTTTCTTCCTCAGTCATTTCAGGTTTTGATTCAGGAGGGAGTTCTTTGCTTAGCAGACTGGCGTAGCCGAAGAATGCATCAAAAGGATTTGACCAGATAATTACATTTCTATATTTTTCAATATTAATATTTTCTTCTAGTTCATAATTGAAATTTCCTGAAAGAGATTTCAAGAGTCCTAAATCTATTACGTCATTTTTGTCAAGGTTAAGAACAGGAGAGAGGTAAACATGAATATCTTGACCGTTGATTGATTCAAATTCTTCAAACCTTAGATAGGTTTTTTCGTTACTTTTTACAAACAATGCCTTTCCTTTAATTGCTTGTTCAACTCCATTGAACCTTCCTTGAACAATAACTTCTGACGGATCAGGAGCTGTTTCATCTAGCAAATAAGTTCTGATGACGCTTATTACTGGCTCAATTTGAGTTGGAGCTTCCTTATTTATTGATGGTAGAGGGCTTTTTTCTTCGGGCATAGAAGATTTTTTAATAGATCTGATTAGGAAGAACAGTCCAATAATGATTATTATCAAAAAAAATAACCAAACAAGGATTTTTAAAAGTTTGCTGATAATATTTTTATCTTTTTTCACAATAATTTTTTTATAGTTATTATTTTCTTCCGATGCCGTGGTATTTAATTCCAAGTTTTTTGATTTTTTTGTAATCAAGACAATTCATTCCATCAACAATAACTTTGATTTTATTTTTCTTGAATAATTCAGGTTCTATTTCAAGAAATTCTTTGTGGTTTGTGGATAGAATAATGGCATCACATTTTTTGAGAAAATCAGAAATGTTTTTTGTATCTGATTGTTCTGGGACATGCGGATCATATTTTGATATGATTGCTTTCTTTTTCTCTAATTCTTTAATTATTTTAAAGGAAGGGGATTCTCGAAGGTCATTTACATTGGCTTTATAGGAAAGTCCCATGACGCCAATCTTTGTTCCCTTGATTGGCAATTTCACTTCATTGAGCAAGTCTTGAAGAACTTCAATCGTATAATTTGGCATAGAGTTGTTTATT
This sequence comes from uncultured Bdellovibrionales bacterium, assembly GCA_964421125.1. Taxonomy (GTDB): domain Bacteria; phylum Patescibacteriota; class Minisyncoccia; order Moranbacterales; family DUUL01; genus UBA2193. Next base: position 115,872 of record CAYQVD010000002.1, on the reverse strand, counting down.
TGTCTGGCAACTCTTAGGAAATGATGATCAAAGCCATTTTTCTTGGCTCTTTCAATAAGATAGTAGGGATCAACTGGGATACAGTGACCTCCAACTCCTCGGCTTGGATAGTGAGGCATGAAAGCAAATGGTTTCGTGGAAGCTCCCTCGATTACATCTTTGACATTGATGCCAAGTTGATCAAAACTTTTTGCGAGTTCATTCACAAAGGCAAGATTGATATCTCGAAAAGAATTTTCAACAATCTTCACTGCTTCCGCTTCTCGAATTGAATGCATTCTTTTAATCGGTGCGTCAATAATTGATTCATAGAATTTTTGTGCCAAAGTAGTTGCTTTTTGAGACATTCCACCAACAACTCGAGCAATGTTGGCAACGTTCCATTTTTTATCTCCAGGATTAATTCTCTCTGGACAGTGAGCGAGGAAATAGTCTTCTCCTTCTTTGAGTCCATGGCTTGCAAAAATTGGCTCTACGACTTCTTCGCAAACGCCAGGATTAATTGTTGATTCAACAATGACAAGTTGACCCTTTTTGATATTTTTTGCAACTGATTTAGTAGCCGATTCAATCAGGTCAAGAATAGGGAAAAATTGTTCATCAACCGGAGTTGGAACACAAATAATAGAGATATCTGATTTTTTGATTGGAGCGAAAGAGTTGGTTGCTTTGATTTTTTTTATGAATTCTTTTCTTTCTTCAATAAAACCTTCTTTGATTGGAGAAATTCCTTTTTTAAGTTTTTCTAATTTTTCTTTTTCGAGATCAATGCCGTAAACTTCATAGCCTTTTTCAGCGCATCTTATTGCTAGAGGTAAGCCAACATAACCCAGTCCAATAACTGTTACTTTCTGCATTTATTTGAATTTAGTTGTAATTGAAGGATAGAATATTTCCTCCGCTTGTTATAATGTAAATTATTTCTTGATCAAAATCAACCCAGAAGTCTTGCGCTCCTAGGAATTGCCTGTCTTGAAATTGTTTTATGACCGTTCCTTTTTTATTAACTTCAACTACACGTTGATTTTGAGAGTCAAAAATAAAAAGATTTTCAGAGTTAAGACTTGCTCTTATTTTACTAGCTGAAATGGTTGGTTCGGTTTGTGTAATATTAAAATCATTTTGTTTCCTTCCTTGAAAGAACTTTTCAACATGACCGTCTTCATAGGCTAGATATATTGAATCATCGATAGTAATTTCAGATGCTCCCGTTATGTTAGTGTTATCTTTTAGCCACGTTCTTTTTTCTCCAAATCCTCCAATAGCTCTTGGATATTGGAAGATTTGATTAGAGTTTTTATCTAGCAGATAAATGTAGGTTAAATAGACATCACTACCTTGACCATTAAAGTTTCCTGGTAGATCAATTTGGTTTTCATAGAATCTTTTTGTGACTGGACTGTATGAGTATATGGATTCTGAATTGATCAAAAAGACAAGTTGAAGGGAGGGCATTGCAGAGATTACTTGAATTTCTTTCACATAGTCGGGCAATGAAATTTTTTCAATTCGATTATTTTCATGGTCTAGTTTTAGTAAAGAATCATTTTCGGTCGCAAGGTATAGGTCGTTATTAAGAGAGGTAATTGAAATTACTTCTTCGTTAACTTGAACTTGGGCTATTGATTTAAGATCATCTATTTTTGATTCATTTTCAAGAGCCGGGTCTTCTAGCAAACTTGGTTTTTGTTCTATTTTTTCTCCAGATATATTGTCGTTAAAGAATGGCTTGGTAAATTTTATTGCAAGAAATAGGATGATAATTATGATGATTATAAATCCTATTAATCCTAAAACTTTTATTCCATCACCATCAAGATTGCGTGGGTTGAGAGATTTTATTTTTAAAGGAAGGGACTTCAAAGTCTCTTTGATTTTAGTAGGATTAAAAATATTTTTGAAATCAACTTTTCTTATTTTTCGATAAATCTTTTTTGATATAAATTTAGTATTTCTAATTAAAAAACTAAAAACAACTTTTGAATAATGGATAGGTTTTTTTCCAAGATTTAAAAGAATGATACCCTCGTTCTTTTCTGGAATATAGATTTTATCGGATTCATTATTATAGTTTTCAAAATCAGATAGTGATGATGTGATTTTAACTGTCTGATCCTTTCTTTTCTTAAAGTTATTTTTTGCTTCAATTATCTTTTCCCAAAAGGAGATTGATAGTTTTTTTAATTTTCCCCAATTTTTCTTCATTAAATTTCCTCCTAATTCGATAATTCCAATTTTTGATTCATTAATTTTTTGAGCAATTTCCTCCTTCTCTTTTTGAATATCTTTTTCTTTAATAAACATTTCTGGTTCTTCTTCAAAGGGAGAAGCTTTGTCATCCGAGTTATAGTATTCAGCAATGGCACGTTCATCAATCCGATTTTGAGTGTTGTTTTCTTCTGTCTTTGTTTCTCTTTCTCTATCTTCTTTCTCCTTTTTTATTTTAGCTTCAGCAGCTGCTAATGCTTGGGCTTTTGATAGGGGTTCTTCTTTTTTTATTGCTTTCCTCTCTTTTTTCTTTCCTTTGTCCGCCGAAATCTTGGCGGAGGCAGATTCTTTTTTCATTTCTTCGTTAATTTCTGATTGTTCTTTTTCGTTTTTCAATCGAGAACCAAAATAATTAGCATCTTTTTCGAGCTTTACTTTTCCTTGATAATTATTTTCTTTTTCTACTAGAGGTTTATCTGTGATATTAACAAAAAGAATTGCAGCGTTGGTTGCTTCAAGTTCTAGTGTGGAACTAATAATGTTATCAAGTTCTTCTGACTTGAATGTTTGAATATGTCTTTTTAGTTCTTCGAGATGAATTGATTCAAATGCACTATCGGAAGCAAAAAGTAATTTATCTTTTAGTTCAAGTTCGCCAGAGGAAACATTTAAAAAGGTTTTTATTGGGTGTCCAATTCCTTCTCCGGTATCAAGTCCTTTGCTGACATCTGTCAGTGTTTTATTTCTTATTAGTAAAATTTTTCCACCACCTGCTTGAGTGAAGTGGAATTCTTCATTCTTAACAACTCCGATGATTGCATTGATTTTTCCAATCCATTCAATAACTTCATGTTGGGCTAGATCAGCTAATGCTAGATTTGCTTTGTGAAGGGATGCCTCAAAACTTTCTGAAATATTTCTTTTGTGTTTAGAGTAAAATTCTTTTTTAATTACTTGGGCGATTAAATTTGGGACATAAGCTGAATTTTCACTATGATCAAGAATTTGAATAACACCAAAAATTTCACCAAGGTTCTGTTGGTCAAAATTTTCACCCTTAAAATTAAAGGCATTAAGGTATGGTTTTAGTTTTGTGTTGTGGCAAATTACCTTTTGAAAAGAGTCTGGTAAATAGCGCTTTTCGTCTTTATTGTTCATTGAGAGATTCGTTTATTTTAGTTTTAATCATATAGTAATTATATGCTATATTATAGAATAAAAATTAAAAAAAGACAAAGCCAATTATTTCTTTGCATTGAAAAGTTAAGTGTGTTAAGATTATGTAAAGATTGAGTAAATAAAAAAGTAAAAATAAAAAAAATGGGGAAAACAACTAAAAAAAGTGATGATAATGGTCACTGGGCAGAAATCGCGAAGTCATTAATGGGTGGAGCTTTTAAGAAGATGTCGTTTGACTTAGTTATAGGGCTAAAGGAACAATGGGATAAGTTTCTGTTTAAAACAAAGAGTGGAGCGGTGTCAATTATTTTTGTTGTGCTTGGTTTGATTTTTATTATGACTGGTTTGTCTTTTTTAGTTGGGAGTCTTTTCGTTGATGTACCTGGTGCTGGATTTATAATTGTTGGAATTGTATTGGCTTTAGTTGGCTGGATAGTGAGTTTGATTAAAAGAATGATTTAATAATTTTTAATAAAAAATAGTAAAATGAAAATTGATAAGAAAAAGGTTCAACAAAATGTTGATAAGGCAAAAAAGCTTGCTGAAAAGGAAATTAAAAAAGCTCAAAAGGAATTGCACAAAGCTGCAGAGAAGGTTGAAAAATATGTGAAAAAGAATCCAGAGAAGGCTGCATTGATTTCAGCAGGAATTGGTGCTGCTGTTGGAGCAGCTCTTGCTACTTTATTGAGAGGGAAGAAAAAATAATTTTTTCTAAAATTTTTTTATAAAAAGGTCTTTTAGGCCTTTTTGTTTTTGATTTAAGTAAGTATTTTTGATTGACATTGATTATTTAGAAAGGTATTATTTAAGCATGCAGATATAAATAAAAAATTAAGCTTTTAGTTATAAGCAATTAACAATTGCGATTATTTTTTAATAAAAATTTATGTACAGTAGCTTTATTGAACTTGCTATTTCTCAGGGTGTCCCTATTGAAACTATCACGTTGATTTTGATGCTTCCGATAGTGGTGATGATTATTGCCTTTTTTCGACAAGTTATCGGAGTTAAGGCTTTCGGCATTTATACGCCAGCATTAATCACTTTTGCGTTTTTGGCTATTAAGTCTGAATCGATGAGTTTTTGGGGAGGGATTAAATACGGAACATCGATTTTTATAGCAGTAATTATAATTGGAACGCTGGCTCGAATTTTCTTACGACAATTTCGGTTATTGTATTTGCCTCGCGTGGCAACAGTAATTTCAGTTGTAGCTTTATCAACTCTTCTTCTTTTGATGATTGGAGGAGCTTTTAATAGAACAGGACTTGCGAGTGTTTCAATTTTCCCAATTCTTATTATGATTACATTAGTTGAAAAATTTGTAGCTGTTCAAATAGAAAAAGGAAGCAAGTCTGCTACAATTCTTTCATTAGAAACACTTATCATTTCAATCTTTTGTTACTCAATTGCTAGCTGGGGGTTCTTAATTGAGTCTGTTCAGTCATATCCATGGATTGTTTTTATTGCAATTGGGATCACGATCTTACTTGGTAAATGGACAGGACTGAGAATTTCAGAATATTTTCGCTTTAAAGAAATAATCAAATATGACTTGGACAAGAAAAAATAACGGAATTCTTGGAATGAATTCCAGGAATTTAACTTATATTCGACCAAACAATTTAAAATCAGCAAAACGTTTAGCAGATGACAAGCTTCGAAGCAAAGTGAGGCTTCGAAAAAATGGTTTGCCAGTTCCAAAGTTGATTGCCAAGATTACCAATTGGGAAGAATTGGATGATTTTGATTTTTCAAAATTACCAACAAGCTTTGTTTTAAAGCCAAATCTTGGCCTTGGAGGAGAGGGAATTTTGGTGGTTTATGGGAAAAGAAAGAATCAGAATACTTGGATTAAAGCTGACAGAAGCGCGGTTACAGAGGATGACATCAAAAATCATATTCGAAATATTTTAGACGGTTCTTTTTCAAGAACACACACACCTGATATTGCTTTTTTTGAAGAACGAGTAAAATTATCAAAAGTTTTTAAGCCATATTCTTACAAGGGAATTCCCGATGTGAGAGTTATTGTTTATAATAATGTTCCAGTAATGGCAATGCTTCGACTTTCAACTAAAGAGTCTGAAGGAAAAGCTAATCTTCAGCAAGGTGGAGTTGGTTGTGGAATTGACATGGCAACTGGAACAACCACGACTGCGCTTCAGGGAAAAATGAAAATGATTGAATATCTTCCTGGGACCAGATTGCCTTTGAGCGGAATTAAAATTCCATATTGGAAGGAAATTCTTGGAATGGCGATAAAAGCACAAAAAGTTACGAATATTGGTTTTCTTGGAGCAGATGTTTCTATTGATCGTGACGATGGTCCAGTTTTTTTGGAATTGAATGTGCGACCAGGACTTTCTATTCAAGTTGCTAATTCAGAGGGATTATTAAAGAGATTGCAGAGAGTTGAGGGATTGAAAGTAAAATCAGTTGAACATGGAGTTCGTCTTGCTCAAAATCTTTTTGGAGGAGAAATCGAAGAGGAAATTGAGGAGATTTCTGGAAAGAAGATTATTGGAACAGCGGAGAAAATAAAATTAATTGGAAAAGATGGAATCGAAAAAGAAGTTGAAGCAAAGATTGACACTGGCGCCTATTCAACTTCAATCGACACAGAGCTAGCAAAAGAACTTGGGTTTGAAAGTGTGATTGATTATTTTGATAAAATTGAAAAACCAGAAGATATTACAAGAGATGAAGGGACTAGTATTATGAGTGATTTAAAAAAGAAATATCTTCAGGGCCATAAGGATCTTGTTGATATTGATGTAGTTTATTCTTCCAGCGGAATTACTATTAGACCTAAGGTTAGTGTTCGTTTTATCATGGACGGTGAGTCTGTGACGACAAAAGCTAATATAACAAAAAGAGAGGATTTAAAATACCCAGTTATTATTGGAAGAAGGGCGTTAAGAAAATTTTTAGTAGAGATAAGATAAGATTGAAATAAGTAAAAGCTACTGTGAATCATGAAAATTCAAAATATTTCTGATATTAAAAGTGTTATTGAATTGGGTAATTGGAAAATTTTTGGTATCGGAGGATTACCAGAAACGAGAAGTGAAGCTTATTATGTTGTTAATGATTTTGAATTGATTTGTTCAAGAGGAACTGGCGAGTTAATGTCAGTGAGAAAATTGTTTAAAGTTAATATTTTTGATATTGAAAATAATTCTAAGAACGGAGCGCATATTATTTCTGATAAAAAGGTAGTAAGTTACATTAATTCTTTTTCTGATGAAAAAAAGATAGCTGTTTATCTTCTCAAATCTTCACCGGAAGTAGAAGATCTTTGTCGAAAAAATGGATGGACTTTAATGGCTGAAGAAAGTGATTTATTTAATAAGTTAGAGAGTAGAAGTTTTTTCTTTGATTTATTAAAAAGAATTGGTTATACCAGAGATTTTGAGATTATAGAATTACGTGAATTTGATAATAATCTTGATGAATTATTTGAGAGATTTGGTGATAAGATTGTTATTCAAACATTTTGTGGTACTGGAGGAAAAGGAACTTTTATTGTTCAAAGAGCTGATTGTGAAGATTTTTTTGAAAAAACTAATTTAGAAAGAAACGAAAAAGTTGTGGTAACTTCTTTTGTGAAAGGTTTTGACATTGCTGTTACGGGATGTGTCACAAGAAATAATGGAATTTTATCAGGACCTGCCAGATATCAATTTGTTGGAGTTGATGCGGTTGTTTCAGGGAAGGATTTTTCGGAAAATTCTTTTTGTGGAAATGATTGGTCAGTAATTGAAGAATATAGAGACAATGTTCAAAATCAAGCAAGGGGGTTTGTTGAAAAAATGGGTAAGATCTTAAAGGAGGAAGGCTTTCGAGGTATATTTGGAGTAGACTTTATCTATAATAAGGATAGTAAGAAGCTAGTTCCATTGGAAATAAATCCAAGAACATTAGGTTCTTTCCCCGTGGAAACTCAGTTTGAAGTCTTAAATCAAAAGATTCCCTTAATTGGTTTTCATATCCTAGAGTTTTTGGAATCGAATTATGAAATTGTTAAAGATTTTAACGTAGAAAGAGAAAATGATCTTAAAAAGGAATGTTCGCATGTGATGCTGGTTAATTTTTTGAAAAAAGATTTAAGATTTGGAAAAGATTTAAAGAGTGGCGTATATCACATTAATGGATTAGAGCTGGAATTTGTGAGAGATGGATTTCAAGTTAGTGATATACAAAATATTGAGAGGGAATTTGTTTTGACTGCAGGTGTCCCAACGTCAGATTATGAGTACAAAAAGAACAGTCAGTTATTTAGGATAATCTGGAGTAGAAGTATTCAGATCAATAATGTTCAAGCTATTGATAGTAGAGCTAAGCAGGAAATCGGTATTGTGAAAAATGAAATTAAAAGGATGGTTAGTGATTTAAAAAAATGAAAAGAGTCCTAACTTTACGTAACATCAAGGGTAGCTATAAAAAGGGCTGTAAAAATTTTGCGGAAAGGAGATGTGGTGATTGTTATTGTTGGTGACATTATTGAAGAAACAATTGGCAGTATTAAATATTTTTTTAAAATAAAATAAATGGATAAAAATTCAGAGGTTATAATTCCGGCCATAAGAGAAATGGGAGGAGAGGTGGAAGTGGTTGATAGTAAAAGACAGGCTTTTTTAATTAAATATAAAAGGGTAAATTTTTTAATAACAAGAAAATTCAGAATAGGCATGGACTTTTTGGATAATAATGACTTTACTAGGTTTAAAGATTTAACGGCAGAATTACTTTTTCGAAAAGGATTACCAACACCGAAAACGGTATTACTTTGTAGGGATGATAATGAGAATGATTTGCGCGAGAAGCTTAAGGAGCTTGACTTTCCTATAATTGTTAAGGACGCTGCTGGCTCTAAAAGCAAGGGTATTTTCCCTGATATAAAAAATATAAACGAAGCTATCAATGTTGTGACAAATAACCTAAAGAAATTCAAAAGGCTTGTTGCTCAGAAGATGGTTTCTGGTAGAGAGTTTAGAGTGCTAGTCCTTGGTTCTAAGATAATAGGTGCTTTGGAGCTGGTTCCTCCCTCTGTTGTTGGGGATGGAGAAAGTAGCGTGAATCAGTTGATTAAAGAAAAGCAAAAAATGACAAAGAGCGAAACTGAAAGGAATACGAATTTGAAGAATTTATTGGGAGATCAAGGAGAAAGTTTAAGTTCTATTCCGGAAAAGAATAAAAAAGTTTTCATTAAGAATTGTCCTTGTCTTGCGGAGGGAGGTATGATTGTTGATTGCACGGAGAAAGTAAATGATAAGATTAGAGAAATTTGTGTGGATGCTAGCATGGCTTCAAGACTAAGCTTAGCAGGATTAGACATTCTTTGTGATGACATAGAAAAATCTCCAAAGAAGCAGAATTTTACTATAATTGAAGTGAATGGAAAGCCAGATCTATATATACATCATAATCCTACTAATGGAAAACCAAGAAATGTAACAAAAGAGATCGTTGAATTCATAGTGGAGAAATTTAAAAGTTTAGAGTTGTAATGATTATAGTCGACTTAGATTCTGAAATAAAAGAAGATTAAAAATATAATTACTGAATAAGATGAAAACAGTTTTAATTTTATACAATAGTAATAACGGTAGTGACATATCTTCAAAATTAAAAAAGGGTTTTGAAGATTTGTATTCTTATGCTGAAGATAAAGGAGTTGAATTCTGTAGAGCTCCTGTTGGTGGTTATGATGAAGAAAATAATTTATTTAAAGAGGTGCAGTTTTTTAAAAAAGAATGGGTGACTAAAAAAAACATAAAGCCTGATATTGTTTATGACAAAACTCCTTTTTATATAGAGAAAAAGTTTCAAATTTTAAGAGAAAAAATTTTTCAAAAGAATTTTTTTTATAACGATCTTGAGACAAGTAAAGTTTTGAGTAATAAATGGTTAACTTATGAAAGATTTAAGGATTTTTGTCCACTTACTTTTCTGATAGAAAGTGAAAAGGATTTAGTTAAAGTAGAGAAGATGAAATCAGAAAAAATAATTTGCAAACCAATCACTGGGTCTGGAGGGGAGGGAATTGTTATTTTTCCGAGAAACGAAATGAGACCGATAGAATATCCTTTTATAGTCCAAGAATTTATTGAAACTAGTAGTGAAGATAATGACGAATTTAGTGGCCCGCATGATCTTCGTGTTTTTATGAAAAACAAGACACCTTTTTATGCTTATTTAAGGATCCCCCAAGAAGGTGATTTAATTGCAAATCTTTCACATGGTGGAAGGATGAAAGTTATTAATGTTGATAATTTACCAAAAGCTGTTTTTGATATTGTTAGCTTCATTTCACAAAAATTTGAAAAAAATAATCATAAATTGTATTCAGTTGATTTAATATTTGATAAAAACCAAAAGCCTTGGATATTGGAAATGAATTCTCGGCCAGGCATTACTCTCGAGAAAGAAGAACTGGAGTATAGGAGTTTTTTTTATAATAATTTAATTGATTTCTTTTTAGAAATATAAAACAACATGAAAAAAGTATTAATTCTTTTTAGTAAGAGCGACTGGAAAACAAGCGTTCCGTTTAGTAACAAAAAGTATATGTACTCGTATGAGTATTTTTATAATATGTGCAAAGAGGAAGGAGTTCAAATGTATAGAGCATCTTATCAGTGGTATGATTATAGAAAAGGGATTTTCAAATATGCTTGGATTTTTGAAAAAAAGGGAGGTGGGTGGAAGAGAGTTTACGATATAAAACCGGATTTAATTTATGATAAAACTAAAACTAGAACAGAAATTGAGTACAAAAAAGAGTTAATTGGGCGACGTTATAACTTTTTTAATAATCTTGAATTCACTAAGATAATAGATAATAAATTAAACACCAGCCTTTTATTTTCGGAGTGGACAAAAAAGAACTGGCTAGTTAATAACATAGAAGATCTCTCTTCGGTATTAAATAAGATTACAACTGAAAAAGCTGTTCTTAAGCCTATTAGCTTAAGTGGTGGAGAGGGGATCTTTATAGAAGATAAGGAGGAACTTATTGAAGTAGTGAATAAAAGTGGTGTTGTTTTAAGAGATTATATATTACAAGATTTTATTGATTCTTCGAAAGGAATCCCTGGCGTCATTAAAGGGGTTCATGATTTTAGAATGGTTTTTGTTAATGATGACTTGGCTTATTCATACTATAGACTACCGGCCGAAGGAAGTTTATTAGCTAATCTTGCTCAGGGAGGCACCATGAACTTAGTGTCTCTTAATGATTTACCAACATCATTACAACCAATGATAAAAAGATCTAAAGAAATTTTTTCTAGTTTTGGATCAAAAGTTTATACGATAGATGTTATGTTTGATGAAAAAAAGCGACCATGGGTAGTTGAACTTAATTCTATGCCAGGCATGTGCTTTGAACCAGGGCAAGAAAGAACGAAAAGAGAACTATATGACAAATTGTTAAAAGTTTTCAAGGAGAATCTTGAAATTAGTTAATTTAGGCGTTAACATGAAATCGCAATTTATAGTATTGAAAGTGAAAGGCTGTGCAATAGAAATTTATTATTGTAATAGATTTTTAGTTAAGATGAAATAATGAAGAAAAAAAACTAATAATTTTATTTTTTGTGTTAAAAAAGATGGATATATTGTTATAGAGATAAATATGTTCCTTAAGTTTGATGGGTTTAAAGGAGTTTTTCTGGAAAACAATGTTGCTGAAAAGATTGTTAATATGTTAATTAATAAATAGTAATAATAAAATGAAAATTTCAGTTATTACAAATGAAAAAACTTGGCACACAGAACAGTTAAAAGCGGAATCTGAGAAAAAGAATATATCATTAAATTTTTTTGATATTATTGATTTGAATTCCAATGATGAAATTAAGAATCTTGGAGATGTTATTTTGTGGCGATCAGCTTCTGTAAATAATTCTTTTGGTAGAAACACTTGGATGAATATTATGAAGAAAAAGTTAGTAATTAATCATGGAATATTGAAATATCCTTTTGTTGCACATAAATTTTTTCAGCAGAAATTAATAAAAAAATTCATCAATTATAATACTATCGAAACGTTTAATTTTAAAAGTATTGAAAATGTTTTTCTTGCAATAGATCAAGGAAAACTAACTTTTCCATTTATTCAAAAGCCTAATTTAGGTTCACGGGGAATTGGAGTTTCACTCATTAAGGCAAGAGCGGATCTTCTGTCTCAGAAAATTAATTATGAAGATTATATATATCAAAATTTTATAGAAAACGATGGTGATTACAGGGTTTTAATTGTAGGAGGAAGGCCCTTGGGAGTAATAAAGAGGATCGCTCAAGGGGGAGGATTTTTAAATAATATTTCTCAGGGAGGAGTGGCTGTTGAGATATTAGATACTAAGATTGTAGAAAAAGTGACTAACATTGCCGTAGAAGTTGCTTCTTTGTTTGACTTGGCTTTATGTGGAATTGATATTATTTATGACAATAAAAATAATAAATTTCATTTTTTAGAGCTCAATACAGTTCCTCAATGGAAAGGATTCCAGTCCGCTACAAAAATTAATGTTGCTAATGAGATTCTTGATTTTTGTGTAAGTATAGATGAGAGGGAAAAAAGAAGTGCTGTTGCATTGGTTAATGATTATTATAATAATAGTGCAAGATTGCTTCCTACTAATAAGAGGTTTCATTATTGTTCGAGATTATTCATTTGGACAGGAAAGAAGGAATACAAAAAAGAATTAGATAAAATGGAAGGTTCTTACATCGGGTTGGATCATCAAGAAACACGAAAAATAATAGAAGATATTTTAAATAATAGTAAGAAATATAACAAGGAAGTCTATAATAATAGGGATGGTCGGCTTAAATATATAAAAAAATATCCTAAGTTGGGAATTTTCCATGAGATTTTATTTAAGAATTTGATGGCTAATTTAATTTACGGGAAAGATTATCGTGACATCGTAAGTGAACTTTTGGATATAAATGAAGTTGTTCAGTTGTACAAAGATTTATTAAAAGATCAACAGGCCATCATTCATCTTTCCACGTTTGCCACTACCTTTATTTATCTTGTGCAATCATTCATTCCTGATGAAAAAGTATTATTTGATCCAGGTGATATTTTAAAGATTATTGAAAACGATAAGCAGGAGTCTGTAGTAAATAGAATTTACTTAATTACATATTGTATTATTGGAAGAAGTAGTTTTTATTCCGATAACATTGATGAAAATACTGATGTTTATCGAAAAATGTTGATTTACGCGGAGGGTATGATTAAGGAAAGGTATTTTGAGATTTCACTAGACTGCAAATTCGAATTTTTAGTATGTTGCAGGATGATGAAATATGAATCTATTTTGTTTGATATTATTAAGCAGGAGTCTGAGAAATCATTTTCGAAAATAGGAAATTATTTGGTTGATACTTATAATAGTCATGGTTCTTATAAGGGAGGGAAAGGCATCTTTACATCTGAGCATAGAAACGTTTTATTTTTAATGGCTTTTTCTGAAAAAATATAGAAGAATGGTGTTTAGTAGGAACATGGTTTATTATTTAAAGCTGAAATAAAAGAGGATTAATTTTGTATATTTATGAGTATGGTTAAAAAATTGTTTAAAAAGGAGTTTTTAGTGAAACTTTTGAAGTTTGGCGGGATTTTGTTTGGTCTCGTTGTTTTGCTTATGATTATGTTGTTTTTGTTTTATATGAAAGATTTACCAGACCCAGGAAAAATTAATAAGCGAGTTATAGCTGAGTCAACTAAGATTTATGATAGGACTGGTGATAATATTCTTTATGAAATTCATGGAGAGGAAAAAAGAACAGTGGTTCCTTTTGATCAGATTCCTGATACGGTGAAATATGCAGCCGTGGTTCTTGAGGATCAAGGTTTTTATACTCATCATGGAATTGATATTAAAGGAATTATTAGGTCAGTATTGAAAGATGTTATGAAAGGAAGTTTGGCTCAGGGTGGCTCAACTATTACTCAGCAATTTGTTAAGAACTCAATTTTAACTTCAGAGAAAAGAATTTCTCGAAAAATAAAGGAAATTATTCTTGCGATTGAGATTGAACAAAAATTTACTAAAGACGAAATTTTACAGATGTATTTAAATGAAATTCCATATGGTTCGAATGCTTATGGAATCGAAGCTGCGGCTCAAACTTATTTTGGTGTGCATGCTAATGAATTAACACTTGCTCAATCAGCATTTTTGTCATCCCTACCAAAAGCCCCAACTTATTATTCTCCGTTTGGTTCCCATACTGATCGATTGGACGTACGGTGGAAATATGCAGTTGATCGATTAGCTGAGCTTGGTTATATTACTGAAGAACAAGCTGAAGAAGCAAAAAAAGATGATGTTATTTCTCAGATAAATCCAGCCAGAGAAAATATTAAGGCTCCTCATTTCGTGCTTTATGTAAAAGAAATGCTTGTTGAAGAATTTGGCGAAGAAGCAATGGAACAGGATGGATTGAAGGTCTATACAACTTTGGATTGGGATCTACAACAAACTGCCGAGAGAATTGTCAAAGAGGGAGTTGAAGAAAATGGAGAAAAATATAATTTTTCAAATGCAGCCTTGGTTGCTTTAAATCCAAAAAATGGGCAAGTTCTTTCTATGGTTGGTTCGAAAGATTACTTTGACAAAGAGATTGATGGAAATGTTAATGTGGCAACTCGTTTGAGACAGCCAGGATCATCTTTTAAGCCATATGTTTACGCAACAGCTTTTTCTAGGGGTTATACACCAGATACAATTCTTTTTGACGTAGATACTAATTTTTCAACAGATAGTGGGGAACCATATAATCCGAAAAATTATGATGATAAAAATTACGGTCCAGTTAAAATGAAAGAAGCATTGGGAATGTCACTTAATGTTCCGGCAGTTAAAACTCTTTATTTAGCAGGAGTAAAGAATTCTATTAAATTAGCGAAATCAATGGGAATCACTTCTTTGAATCAACCATCTAGGTATGGATTGTCTCTTGTTTTAGGAGGCGGAGAAGTTATGTTGATTGATCATGTAAGTGCTTTTGGAGTGTTTGCTAATGACGGAGTGAAAGTTGATAAGACCTCAATTTTAAGAGTAGAGAGTTCTAAAGGAGAATTATTAAAAGATTATACTAGCGATAAAGGCAAAGAAGTGATGAAAAAAAATGTTGCTCGACAAATTACCGGTATTTTATCTAATAATAGCTTGCGAGAATCTGTTTTTGGTACGAATAATGCTTTGGTAATTCCAGATCGACAAATAGCGGCTAAAACTGGAACAACTAATGAATGGAGAGATGGCTGGTTGATTGGCGTAACTCCATCTTTAGCTGCAGGTGTTTGGACAGGAAATAATGATAATAGTGCAATGGCGCAAGGAGCAGATGGTTCTTATACAGCTGGACCAATTTGGAATAAATTCATGACGGAAGCTTTGAAAAATAAGCAGAAGGAGAATTTCAAGGAACCAGAAGGAAAAGAGGATAATGAAACAAGGAAGCCTGTTTTGGATGGAGAATTGGAAATTGAACAAGAAGTTGAGGTTTGTGAATATGAAAAAGAAAAATTTTGTCTTGCTAATAGTAAGTGTCCTGATAAATTAAAAGATAAGAAAACTTTTTTTAATGCCCATTCAATTCTTTATTATATCGATATAAATAATCCACTTAATAAGGATTATCCCGAGGAACCAGAAAATGATCCGCAATTTAAAAATTGGGAGGAGGCGGTTGAAGATTGGGTTAAGAAAAAGGAGGATAGGAAAGAACGAAGAGAAATTCCTGAAGATGAATGTGAATCAAGTGACTTTAAGGATTATTCTGCTGAAATTGATATTGAAAGTCCAAAAAATGGAAGTACAATAAATAGTCAAGTATTTACTATTAAAACTGATACTTCTGGTGATGCTGATGTTGATCAAGTTGATTTCTTTTTTGATAGAAAAGCTATCGGAACAAAAAAGAGCAATCCTTATAATTTTGAATACAAAATTCCTGATGATAAAAATAATCAGACTGTAAAAATTGAAGTAAAGGTTTATGATGATCAGGGTGAAAAAAATAGTGATAGTATTGATGTGAAGATTGCTTTTTAAATAGAATACCTTTTGTTGATAGTTGTAAATTATTGATGGTCTGATTTTTTGATTCAGATCATTTTTGTTTATTAACCAAAAACTACCAACTAGTAATTACTAACTAACCAGTTTGATTATTATTAAAAGATTAGTTATAATTAAGGATATATTGATTGTTATTAATTCAAAATTATAATTTAATGAAAATTATTCAAAAAAGAAAATATTTTTACGTTTTATCTGGTACGTTAGTTGTATTGAGTCTTTTGACTCTTTTTGTGTGGAGACTTAATCTAGGAATTGATTTTACTGGAGGAGTTCTTATGGAAGTTGATTTTCAAGAACAAGCTCCGGAAAGAGATGAAATTCAAAAATCAGTTGAAGAAATTGAAGGAATTAATAGCGTTCAGGTTCAACCAGTAGGTGAGAATGAAGTTATTATTCGTTTTTCTTCTGACGATGACAGTAAAAACACTGAAGTCATTGATTCATTGAAGCAATATTATTCCTCAGTGGAAATTAAGAGAGTTGAGTTTATTAGTTCTACAATTTCATCCGAATTAAAAAGTAGAGCATTTTATGCAATTGCAATTGCAGTTATTGCAATTGCTGTCTATATTGCATGGGCTTTCAGGAAAGTTACTTACCCAATTACAAGCTGGAAGTATGGGATAGGTGCTGTAATAGCGCTTGTTCATGATGTTTTAATTACAGTTGGAGTCTTTGCGGTTCTTGGTAAATTTTATGGACTTGAGATTGGGATTCCTTTTGTAGCAGCCTTGCTGACAATTCTAGGTTATAGTGTTAATGACACAATTGTTGTTTATGATCGAATAAGAGAGAATCTTTTAAGAGCTGGAGCAACTGATGAATTTGAAGAGACAGTTAATAAATCTATTAATGAAACACTGGGTCGTTCCATCAATACTTCTTTTACGGTAATACTGGTTTTAGTAGCAATTATTATTCTTGGAAGTGGAGATATTAAATATTTTGCACTTGCACTTGCAATGGGAGTTTTATTTGGAACTTATTCTTCTATTTTTGTTGCAAGTTCATTTGTTGTTGAGCTTTGGAAGAGAAGAAGTTAAGAATAATAAAAAAGGGAGAAGGAAAAGAAAAATGAAAATTGCTATTGTTCACGATTACCTTATCCAATATGGCGGAGCCGAAAGAGTTCTCGAAGCTTTATGTGAAATTTGGCCACATGCTCCAATTTATACTTTGATTCATGATTCAGAAAAAGTTCATGGACGTTTTAATGATAAACAAATTAAAACTTCTTTTTTGCAAAAAATTCCGTTTACTAAAAATAATCATCGAGTTTTTCCTCCATTCATGATGTTGGCAATTGAGCAGTTTAATTTTGATTATTACGATATTGTAATTTCAGATTCATCAAGTTTTGCTAAAAATATTATAACTAGTCCAGATACTTTGCATATTTCTTATTGTCATACACCAATGAGGTACGCCTGGGATGATTGTCAATATTATACTCAGGAGTTTGGTTTTCCAAGGTGGTTAAAAAAAATGATTCCTTTTTTTATGAATTATATTAGGACTTGGGATTATTCTGCAACAAATGGAGTGGATAAATTTATTGCTAATTCGAATTTTATTAAGGGGCGAATAAAAAAGTATTATAATCGTTCTGCTGAGACGATTCATCCTCCAGTGGAGGTCGATAAGTTTTACATATCACCAGAAGATAAATTAGGGGATTATTTTTTAATGGTTGGGAGAATGATGAAATATAAGAAAATGGATATTGTAATTGAGGCTTTTAATGAGCTAGGTATTCCTCTGAAAATTGTTAGTAGAGGCCCAGAATTTAAAAATCTTAAAAAAATTGCTAGAGATAACATTGAATTTACCGGAAGAGTTTCTGATAAAGAGCTTCGGGATATATATTCTAAGGCACAGGCTTTTATTTTTCCTCAAGAAGAGGATTTTGGGATTGTTGCAATTGAGGCCTTGGCAAGTGGTCGTCCAGTGATTGCATTTCGTTCTGGAGATATTGTTGAGCATGTTGAAGAAGAGAAAAGTGGAATATTATTTGATAATCAGACCAAAGAAGAAATTATAATGGCGGTTAAGAAGTTTCAGGGAATTAAATTTAATTCAGAATTCATTCGTTCAACTGCATTGAGATTTAATAAGAAAAATTTTCAAGAAAAAATTAAAAGTTTAGTTGAAAGGGGGTATCAAGAATTTAAAAATTAAGTAATTAATTACGTAATTAAATAAGTAAATATGAAAACGTTAAAAGAGGTTAATTTTAAAGACAAAAAAGTAGTATTGCGATGTGATTTCAATGTTCCGATTGAAGATGGCGTGGTAACTGAAAATGAAAGAATTAAAGAAGCACTTCGAACAATTGATTATATTCTTGATCAGGGGCCAAAGATGCTTTTATTAATTTCTCACTTGGGCCGACCAAACGGAAAAGAGGTTTCAGAATTTTCTTTGGAGCCAGTTTATAAAGAGCTGAAAGAATTAACTGGAGAAGAAATTGTGAACGTAAAGAATATTAAAGAAATGAAATTGCTTCAAGGGAAAGAAGGAGAATTTCGAAGGATGTATTTTCTAGAAAATATTCGTTTTTGGCCAGAAGAGGAATTGGCAGATGAGGAATTTGCCGAAGAGGTGATGGCAGGAGTTGATGTTTATGTAAATGATGCTTTTTCAACAAGTCATAGAAATCATGCGTCTCTTACTAAATTTCCAAAGTTTGCTGCTGAAAAGTGCATCGGATTTTTATTTGAGGAGGAGCTTAGTGAATTGGCCAAAGTTAAAGATAATCCACAAAAACCATCAGTCGCTATTATTGGAGGAGCAAAAATTGAAACAAAATTACCGGTTATCGAAAAACTTTTAGAGAATTATGATTGGATTTTAGTTGGAGGAAAAGTGGCCAATGAAGTCTTGGATAAAGGTTTGAATTTGGGCAAAAAGGTAATTTTGCCAATTGATTTTTCTCCAGAGAATGAACAAGAAAAAAGATTTGATATTGGTCCTAAGACTTTAGAAAAATTTGAAGAAAAAATCAAGGAAGCCAATTTTATATTATATAATGGTCCACTGGGAATGTTTGAGGAAGATAAATATGCGATTGGGACCAAGCGTGTTATTAAAATGGTTTCTAAAAATAAAGATGCTTACAAAGTTGTTGGAGGGGGAGAAACTGTTGAGGCAATTGAAGAATTTGGAAGTTTAAAAGGGTTTGATTATGTTTCTATGGGCGGTGGTGCGATGCTTGAGTTTTTAGGAGGAAAAGAGCTTCCTGGGATTAAGGCGTTAAGTTAATTTTTATGAAAAATCTGAGGGTAAAAATTTACGGAAAAGTTCAAGGGGTATTTTTTCGGGTTTTTATTAAAAAAGAAGCTGAAAAGATTGGATTGGTTGGATGGATTCGAAATGAAAAAGAGAGCACAGTTATAGTAGAATTTGAAGGAGAAATTGATAAGCTTAAAGAGTTGATTCGGCAATGCAAAAAAGGATCTCCTGCTTCGAAAGTTGAAAAAATTGATTATGAATTTTCTGATGAGTTGCAAGGCTATAATAGTTTTAAGATTTTACATTAATTTATTAAATTTAAGTAAGGTTTTATCTTAATTAGTTATGTTTTTTAGACAGAAAGCTTTGTTTTTGGTAGAATGTATTTAAGAGGAATGTAAGAAGTAAAAAGATTAAATGAAAAAGATTATTTGTATAGGTTCGTCGACAAGGGATATTTTTGTTACTTTATTGGAAACTAAAATAGTTGATAATGCTAATGATATTACTGCGAAAAAGCTGATGGCTTTTGAGTTTGGCGCCAAAGAATATGCTGATTCATTTCGAGAAGAAGTTGGTGGAAGTGCGGTAAATGTGGCGGCTGGACTTATTAGTGGTGGTTCTCGAGCGTTTGTTTTTTCTCGAACTTCAAGAGGAGAAATCGGTAAGTGGATATTAAAGAGGGTTAGTAGGTTGAAAATCAAGAAAAACTACATGCAACAACGAAGCAAGGAGGAAAGTGAAACTTCTGTAATTGTTTCTGATAAAAAAAATATGGATCATGTTATTTTGAGAACGGGCGATTCAATTGAGCAATTCGATCTTGAAAAAGCGATAGGAAAGTTTCGAGAAAAGGTTCATTGGATTTTTGTTGCATCACAAAAAAGTAACTGGCAGGAAAATTGGAGTAAAATAAAAGATTTTGCTCAAGAAAAGAAGGCGAAGATAGCTATCAATCCAAGTGGTTATCAGATTAGTAATAATCCGCAAGAGCTTTTGCAAGCAATTTCTGAAGCTGACATTGTTTTTTTGAACAGAGATGAAGCACTAGAGCTTATTCAAAAATCAAAAGGTGAAGTTGAGGATGAAATTTCTAATTTGATGAAAGAATTGATATTGGGAGATGAGCAAGCAGTTGTTATTACCGATGGAGAAAATGGAGCTTATGTGGGAAACAAAAAAGGGGTCTATTTCTTGAAAACTTCCGTTGAAAAGAAATCTGACACTGTTGGAGCTGGAGATGCTTTTGCTAGTGGATTTTTATCAAGTTTTATTGAAGACAGTGAAATCAAAAAAGCCTTGAGTTGGGGAATGGCAAATAGTAGCTCAGTTATTTCGAAGGTTGGAGCCACGAATGGTCTTTTGTCAGGAAAGGAATTGAAATATGCAGGAAATGAATTAATTGAAAAAATAGAGGAAGTGAAGTAGTGTGATAATCAAGATATAGATAACATATTTTCTCGCAACGCTATCAGAATGGCGAGATGCTTGAAAATAAATTATCTATATCTTGATTGACTATGCTTTTGAAATTATATATTTTAATTTACATTAACAATAATTAGTGTTAGTAATGAAAAATTTTTTTGAACCAAAATCAATTGCAGTTGTTGGAGCCTCTTCAAATAAAGAAAAGGTAGGTGGGATTATTTTAAACAATTTAATAGATTATGGATTTGAAGGTGAAGTGTATCCAATTAATCCAAAATATGACGAAATTAAGGGATTAAAAGCTTATTCAACTGTTCTAGATATTAAAGAAAAAGTTGATTTAGCAATAATTGCTGTTCCAGCGAAATTAATTCCTCATATCATTGAAGAATGTGCTTGGCGGGATATTCCGATTAAGGATGTTATTATTATCTCAGCAGGGTTTAGCGAGAGTGGCGAAGAAGGAAATGAATTAGAGGAACAGATTTTGAAAATTGCTGAAGAAAATAAAATTAAAATTTTAGGACCAAATTGTTTGGGGACTGTTAGTACTTCTTCGAAATTAAATGCTTCTTTCGCAAAAACAAATATTAAAAAAGGAGATGTAGCGCTTATCATGCAGTCGGGGGCATTCACAACCGCTCTTTTTGATTTGGTTCAAGGGGAGAATTTTGGTTTTTCAAAAGTGGCTACTCTTGGTAATAAAATGACTTTAACTGAAATTGAATTTCTTGAATATTTTCTAGAAGATGATGAAAGTAGAATCGTTGTTTTATATCTTGAAAGTATTTCTGATGGGGAGAAATTTAGAGAAATAGTTAGAAAGGTTTCTAGGAAAAAACCTGTGTTAGTTTTGAAAGCTGGAAATTCTGAAAAAGTGAAAAATGCTATTATGTCGCATACTGGTTCGATGGCTGGAGAGGCTGATGTGGTGAAAAAGGCAGTTGAGGATTCAGGCGGACTTTATTTTGAAAATGTTCGAGACCTTTTTTCTGCCATTAAATATTTTCAAGGATTTGATTTGCCAGTTTCTAGCCAAATTGCAGTCCTTTCTAATGCTGGAGGTCCAGGAGTTATTGTTACAGATCTTATCGAAGGGAGTGGAAATATTAAAATGTTCGACTTAGATGATTTGCAAAAGAAGTCTTTGGCAGAAACATTGCCATCAGCAGCATCTGTTGAAAATCCAATAGATATTCTTGGTGATGCTCAAGCGGATCGTTATGAGAGTTCTTTAAGTATATTAAAAGATTTTAATAATATTGGGGCAGTCTTGGCAATCGTTACTCCACAAGCACAAACTGATGTTAAAAAAATTGCTGAGATTTTTATACAGGCAAATAAAAATTTTTCTTTTCCAGTAATTTCTCTTGTAATGGGTTATGAGGCAAATAATATCGTACAAAAAGCTTTTGAAAAAGTTGGAATTTCTAATTTTGTATTTCCAGTAGATGCTGTTCGTGCAATTGAATTGGCGTTTTTATATAAAAAACAATTTGAGTATATTGATAAAAATAAGGAGGATATTTCTAAGAATGAAAAGAGAATGAGAAATTCAAGTCAAATATTTGAGGAAGTTTTAGTTGATGGAAACCGGAATGTTTTTTATTATGAAGAAGCTAAAAAATTGACGGAACTATATGATTTAGATGCAATTTCTTTTTGCGATGTTAGTTCTAATGTTGATTGCCTAGAAACAATTCAGTATCCAATAGTTGCAAAAATTGATAGTCCAGAACTTTTACACAAAAATTCAAAAAATGGATTAGAGCTTGATCTTGTTGATAAAGAATTAGCACAAAAGGCAATTCAAAGATTAAAGGAGGATTTTACAGGAGAAAAGATTATTGTTCAATCTCAGGTTGAAAGTGGGTTAGAGGTTATTTTTGGAATTAAAAAAGATCTTAATTTTGGACCAGTTTTTATGTGTGGACTTGGTGGAATTTTAACAGAAATTTTTAATGAAAAATTAATTTGGTTTTTACCAGTTTCATTAGAAAGAATTATTAGAGATCTTGAAAATTCAAAAATTGGAAAAGTTTTTAAAAAACAGAAGATTGATATTGATAAAGTTGCGAAAGAGGCGGAAAAAATTGCTCAACTTGGGTTTGAAAATAATTGGATAAAAGAACTGGACGTTAATCCAATAATTTTTTATAAAAATAAAGAACCAATTAGTGTTGATATTAAAGTGATAGCAGAGGCTGAATCTGCTAAATAATTTGCCAAGTAAGTTAAAAATTAAATTTATATAATATGACAGCAGAAAATGTTAAGAAGATTCTCATTGTTGATGATCACGATGAGACACGAGAAATTTACGTTAATCTTTTTAAAAAGAGTGGTTTTGAGGTTATTGAGGCTAAGGACGGAATTGAGGGATTGGATAGAGCAACTTCAGAAGAAGGCATTGATGTTATTTTTACGGGGATCGTAATGCCGCGGATGGATGGTTTTCAGATGATGGAAGCTTTAAAAAAGAATACCACAACTTCTAATGTTCCAGTCTTTATGAATTCTCATTTAGGAAGAGAGGAAGATAGAAAAAAAGCCTTAGAAATGGGAGCAAAGGATTTTATTATTAAAGGAATGACACCACCAAGCGAGATCGTAAAAAAGATGTTACATCAACTCGGAGAAAAAAATTATATGCTCAAAATTAATCCACTTGAGATTGATGGTCAGCAATTAATTCAAGATTTTAATTTGCCAGATAATTTAATTTGTGACAATTGTGGTTCTAGCCTAGCTGTTAAACTTATTTCTCAAGGAGAAAAGGATTTTCGTGCTGAGTTAATTTGTCCGAGTTGTCATAAGAGATTCTAGAAACTGTTTAAAAAGAATTTCTTAAGCAATTTATTGGATTTTATGAAAAAAAATTGGAAAGTAAAAAAGAATATTGAATTAGGAGAGCATTCCGATGGAATGTTTTCTGATTTAGAACCTCTAGTCGCTCAACTTTTAATTAATCGAGGTGTTTGTAATGAGGACTCAAAGCGGGCCTTTCTTGATTCTGATTATGATCGAGATCTGCATGACCCTTTTCTTTTAAGTGATATGGAAAAGGCTGTAGAGAGAGCTTTGAAGGCCAAGGAGAGCAGAGAAAGGGTTTGTGTGTATGGTGATTATGATGCGGATGGGGTTACTTCGGCGACTTTGTTAAAAGATTTTTTTGATCAAATTCAAATTGAATCTTTTTGCTATATTCCCGATCGAAGAACAGAAGGCTATGGAATTAATGAAAAGGCAATTGAGTATATTAAAAAGCAAAAAGCAACATTATTAGTAAGTGTTGATTGTGGAGTTTCGAATTTTAGCGAAGTGGAGAGCGCTAATAAAGAAAAACTTGATATTGTGATTTTAGATCATCATTATGTTCCAGAAAATATTCCCAATGCGGTGGCAGTTGTAGATCCTAAAAAAACAGGAGATAAATATCCTTTTAAGGATTTAGCGGGAGTTGGTGTAGCTTTCAAATTTGTTCAAGCTTTAGTTTCCAAGATTGATGGATTTGATGACCAGAATTTAAAATGGCTTTTAGACTTAGTGGCGATTGGAACAATTGCTGATTGTGTCTCTTTGTTAGGAGAGAATCGAGTTTTAGTTAAATATGGGTTAATGGTTTTAGCAAAAACAAAAAGGGTTGGTTTGAAGCAACTTTTTAATGTTGGAAGAGTGTCAATTGATGAAAATAATTTTCCAACGAGTCAGCAAGTTGCGTTTCAAATTGCTCCAAGAATCAATGCGGCAGGAAGAATGGATCATGCTAGTACTGCTTATGAACTTTTAAGTTGTAAGGACGGCGAAGAGCCAGAGGCGAGAGTTTTGGCACTTGAAGTTGAGGACCAGAATCAGCATAGACAAAAAATAACAAAGCAGATCATTAACGAGATTGAAAAAGAGATTGGAGAAATTGATGAGAATAAAAAAATTATCATTGTTAGTTCACCTCACTGGGAACTTGGCGTAGTTGGATTGGCTGCAGGGAAAATAACGGATAAATATAATCGACCTAGCATTATTTTAAAAGAAAAAGAAAATGACGTTTTAACTGGTTCATGTCGTTCTATTCCGGAATTTAATATGATTGAAATTTTAGAAAAACATAAGGAGTTATTTGAGAAATATGGTGGGCATAGTCAGGCGGCTGGTATTTCAATCAAAAAAGAGAAACTTGAAGAATTTAAGAGCGTAATGTTAGAAGAAGCTGGTAAAATTCTTTCGGGAGAAATTATTAAATCTATTGATATCGATATTGAAATTAGTCCAATGGAAATTAATGAAAAAATTGCTAGAGAACTTGCAATGTTAGAGCCATTTGGCTCGGGAAATAGACAGCCAGTTTTTTATTCAAAAAATCTTGAAATAGTGGATAAGAAGTTAATTGGAAAAACGGAGGCTCATTTGAAATTGTGGTTTAAGCGAAGCGGTGGAATTATTGAAGCAATTGGCTTTAACTTAGGAGAACGATTTTCTGAAGTTAAAGCTGGTGACAAGATTGAAGCGGTTTTCAATCTTGAAGAGGATTCTTGGAATGGAAGCAAAAAATTGCAGTTGAAGTTGATTGATTTTTAGAATTAGTATTTTGTATCTAGCGTTTTTTAATAAAGATTAGTCTTTAGCTAGACTAATTAGTTTTTTTTTGTTAAGGTTGAGGAGTAATTAATTTAAATTTAACTATGCTTGATAGTATTCGAAAAGAAAAAATAAGGAAACTTAATAATTTCGTTGAGGCTGGAATTGAGCCTTATCCGTCAGGGCCTTTTGAAAAAGAGGATTCTATTGTTGTAATAGAAAAGCCAATTGATGAGGAGGTAAGTGTCGCTGGAAGAATTATGCTTTTTAGAGATATGGGAAATCTCACTTTTATGCAAATTCAGGATGAGAGTGGTCGAATTCAAGTTGTTTTGAATAAAAAGGAATTTGATGGAGATTATAAGCTGTGGGTGAAAAACCTTGATATGGGTGATTTTATTGGCGTTAAGGGAAGGCGTTTTAATACTCACAAAGGCGAGAAGTCTGTTTTAGCTGAAAATATCACACTTCTTTCAAAATCAATACTTCCTTTGCCAGATAAGCACAAGGCGCTTCAAGATGAAGAACAAAAATTAAGAAAAAGATATCTGGATATTATTTTTAATCCAGAAATTAAGGATATGATTTATAAAAGAGATATTTTTTGGAATTCAATTCGAAAGTTTCTTAAAGAAAGAAGCTTTACGGAAGTTGAAACTCCAGTTCTTGAAGTGACAACCGGAGGAGCTGATGCGGAACCTTTTGCAACTCATCACAATGCTCTTGATATGGACGTTTATCTTCGTATTTCTATGGGAGAACTTTGGCAAAAGAGATTAATGATAGCTGGATTGGAAAAAACTTTTGAAATTGGTCGGCAATTTCGGAATGAAGGAATGGATGTTGAGCATCTTCAGGATTATACTCAAATGGAATTTTATTGGGCTTATGCTGATTATAAGAAGGGAATGAAATTGGTTGAAGAATTATTTAAATTTATTGCTCAAGAAACTTTTGGGACTTTGAAGTTTAAGATTCGTGATTTTGATGTTGATCTTGGAGGAGAATGGAAAGAATATGATTATACTGAAATAATCAAAGAAATGACAGGAGTTGATATTTACCGAGTGAACATTGAAAATATTACTGAGAAAATTGAGAAGCTTGGAATTGAATATGAAAAAGAAGGTTTTAATATGAATCGAGCAATTGACACTCTTTGGAAGTATTGTCGAAAACAAATTTCTGGTCCAGGATTTTTAATTAATGAGCCAATAATGCTTTCACCACTTGCTAAAAAGAAAAAAGATCGGCCAGAGCTTGTGGAACGTTTTCATGTAATTATTGCAGGAAGTGAGCTTGGGAATGGCTACTCAGAGTTGAATGATCCAATTGACCAAGCAGAGAGATTCAAGTTTCAACAGAAATTGCGAGACGAAGGGGACGATGAGGCTCAGATGAATGATGAAGATTTTGTAGAAGCAATGGAATATGGAATGCCACCAGTGTGTGGATTTGGAATGAGTGAACGAGTTTTTTCATTTTTGATGAATAAAACTGGAAGAGAAGCACAGATTTTCCCACTTATGAAGAAAAAATAGTGTCAATTTTTGTTATTAATTCAAAAACTAATAACTAACAACTAAAAACTAAAACATGTTAGATATAAACTTTATTAGGGAAAATTTAGAAGAAGTTAAAAGAGCTGTTAAGTATAAGAGAAGAGATGTTGATCTTGATCGGCTTTTGGAATTAGATTCAAAAAGAAAAGAAATTCAGACAAAACTGGATGGGACTCAGGCCGAAAGAAATGAACTTTCAAAACAAGCTGGGCAAAAGAAGCCTTCTGATGAGCAAATTAAAAAAGGGAAGAAGTTGAAAGAAGAAGCTGTTGAAATCGAAGATAATCTGAAGAAAGTTGGATCTGAATTAAAAGAAATTCTTCTTAGTGTTCCAAATGTGATTTCTGCTGATACTCCAGAAGGAAAGGATGATTCTGAGAACCAAGTTTTGAGAAAATTTGGCGAGCCAAAAGAATTTAATTTTGAACCAAGGGATCATATGCAATTAGGTGAAATGCACGGACTTATTGATACAGAAAAATCCGCAGTTATTTCTGGTTCAAGATTTAATTATCTTTTTGGAGAAGCAGTTTTATTGCAATTTGCGCTTATCCAATTTGTTTTTGAGACATTAACTGATGAAAAAATTATTGGAGAGTTAGCGGAAAAAGTGGGAAATCCATCAGCTAAGCCATTTATTCCAGTTCTCCCTCCAGTAATTGCAAAAGCTGATATTATGAAAAAGATGGATCGGTTTGATCCACTTGAAGATCGGTATTATCTTGAAGAAGATGATTCACTTTTGATTGGAAGTGCTGAGCACACGCTTGGACCACTTCATATGAATGAAGTTATTGATGAAAAAGATTTGCCAATTAGGTATGTTGGATATTCAACTTCATTTAGAAGGGAGGCAGGAACATATGGAAAAGACACGGCTGGAATATTAAGAAGACATCAATTTGATAAACTTGAGATGGAAAGTTTTGCGACTGCTGAGAATGGTTTGGCTGAACAAAATTTGATTGTAGCAATTCAAGAATATCTTGTTCAAAAACTTGAAATTCCTTATCAAGTTATAGCGATTTGTACTGGAGATATTGGAAAGCCTGATTATCGACAAATTGATATTGAATGTTGGATGCCAGGACAGAAAAAATATCGAGAGACTCATACGTCAGATTATATGACTGATTTTCAAGCAAGACGTTTGAATATTAGATATAACAATAAAAAAAGCAAGAAAGAATTTGTTCATATGAATGATGCGACTGCTTTTGCAATTGGAAGAATTTTAATTGCAATCTTGGAAAATAATCAACAAAAAGATGGAAGTGTTATTGTTCCAGAAGTTTTGAGAAAATATATGCCAGGGAAGATTGAGGTGATAGGGGGGAAATAGTATTCAGTATATTGTATTTAGTATTTATTTTTATTACGTAATAAATTTATTTTTTCAAAAAAGTAATTTGTGAATTAGCAATTAGTAATTTGGTTACATTTTTTATTAAAGAAAGGGATGAGAAAAGAAAAAACCGCTAAGACATTTTTGTGCTTAGCGGGGTTTTTGGTAATCTTCGTTGCCGAAGACTACTTTGGTTTTGGGTATTTTACATACACGCTCCTCTTATCTCCTTTTATTGATTTTAGAAGAAAATTAAGCCATTTTTTCAATAGTGGAAATACTAGCAATAGAGCAATGATAATTGAGATTGCTCCTGCTAACAAAAAAAGTGGCATGTCGCCTGGGTTCTTAATTAGCCAGATTCCCAGCAATATGAAAAAATAAACAAATGCAATCCTGACTAGTTCCAAATACTTCATTTAAGTCTCCTTTTTTTAATTTCCAAGAACAGTTCATTTTTTATACCAAACTATATTATACATGAAACAATAAATTTGTCAATAGCAAAAAAGCTACATTCTGCTCCTAATTTTAATCTAGAAAGACAAAAAGACCTCTCTTTAGATATAATCATTTAGTCTAATAAACTAAAAACTACCAACTAAAGACTAAAAACTAGTAAATTTTTTCGCTTTTTTTAAAAAATATGTTATAATAAGGTTGTTAAAAATTATTTAAAAATATTGTGAATTTTTTTCTTATAATTTATTGGGTATTAATAGCGGGATTTGTTATTACAGCATTCATTATTCTTTATCATCTTTGGGTTTTTCATCTTAATCGGAAAACGGCACTTTTAATGTCGGTTTTTTTTGTGGTAGGTTCTCTGATTTTATTGTTTATCAATTTTGGTATCGCGTCACAAATTCCTTGGGATGAATTTTCTATTTTATTTTAATTTTTTCAAAAATGTCAGTCATAACAGAACAGGATTATCAGCAAAAATATAGTGGTTATAGATTTAAGGGGAGGAGAGAAGACGAGGAAATTGTTCTTCTTTTAAGGCGTAATTGGCTGGTTCTTATTTTTCAATTTATCCCATTGATTTTTCTTTTGATTGGGATTATTGTGTTACATTTTTTGGCTTCAGGAGTCATTGAGCTTCTTCAGCTAGATGTCAACGTGGTATTTTTACGTCTTGTGGAAGTTTTCTTATTTATGATATTTTGGATAATTCTTTTTGTAGTTTGGATTGATTACTATTTAGATATTTGGATTGTTACAACTCAACGAATCATTAATATTGAGCAGGTTGGTTTGTTTAGCCGTCAAATTAGTGAGCTTGAGCATAGTAAAATTCAGGATGTTACATCGGAGGTAAAGGGGCTAATAGCAACTTTTTTTCGATTTGGTTATGTTTATGTTCAGACAGCTGGAGAAAAAGCAAGATTTGTTTTTAAAGAAGTTCCTGATCCGGTTAAGGTTAGAAATATTATCATGCAACTTCAGAAACATGCTATTATTGAAACAAAAAGAAGGGAGGGTGAAATTATGAGAGGGAAATTGTAATGTTTTTGAGATAAAATTTTACATAAAAAACACGTCGTGGATTGCGACGTGTTAATTGTTTATAAAGAAAATTTAGTCATTAAGGATTATTTGATATTTTCCAGTGAAGTTGGCTTCTATTTTATTTATACCATCTTTTTTTGTTTGGAAGTGAAAATAGAGGATTCCTTGATCATAGTCAATCCAGCTCCATTTTGTTTCTTTCCAAATTTTATTTCCAGATTCTTCTATTTCAAGTTTTAGGACTGGGTTAAGTTTTTCATTTTTAAGTTTGTCTGATTTAATAGCTTTATAAGAGAATTCGATAGTTTTATTTTCATCATAGGAATATCGAACATTTCCATCTAATTCGGTATTGAAATTTCCTGATATAATTCTATTGTCAACTTTCTCAACTGCTGGGAGTGGATTTTTTGTTCCAGAAGTTATATTTGCTACAATTTGTTCATTTTGATAGGTAAGTTGTTTGGCCGCAGCAAAAAACAAAAAAATGGAAAACATAATAGTTAGTCCTCCTAATGTCTTCGTGATGTAATTTTTTCTCATATTTATTTGATTTTAAAAGTTTTTATTATAAATAAATTGTATCATATTTTTTTAAAAATAACAATATCTGGACAGTGGCAATATTTTGTTGTACAATTCTTGATTGTTGGGAGGAGGAAGGGTTTTAATAAGCTCTTGTAATGTATTTAAAAATATTGAATAATAGAAAAGTAAAATTAAAATATTATGGCTAAAGATTATTATAGTATTCTAGGGGTTTCAAGGGAGTCTTCTACGGATGAACTTAAAAAGGCTTATCGAAAATTAGCGCATAAACATCATCCTGATAAAAAAGGAGGAGATGAAGCGAAATTTAAAGAGATAAATGAGGCTTATCAAGTTCTTTCTGATCCTCAGAAAAAGAGTCAATATGATCAATTTGGACAAACTTTTGATCAGGCTGGAGCAAATGGTAGAGCAGGTGGTTTTTCTGGTTTTGGTGGTGGAGCTGAAGGTTTTGATTTCAGTCAATTTGGAGGATCCGGGTTTGAAGATATTTTTTCAGATATTTTTTCCGGTGGTGGATTTGGAGGAGGACAACAGTCTTCAGCGCGAACTGGTTCTGATATTGCTGTAGATGTCGAAATTTCTTTTGAGGAAATGGCCAGGGGAGCAGAGAAGGAATTGGATTTATATAAAAAAACAACTTGTAAGGTTTGTGAAGGAACTGGCGCTAAAGATAGGAAGATGAAGAAATGTCAGCGATGTGATGGTCAGGGAAAGATTCGAACTACTAGAAAAACAATTCTAGGAAGTTTTGCTCAAGTTTCAATGTGTCCGGAATGTCATGGAAAAGGTGAAGTTCCAGAAGAAAAATGTTCTAATTGTGGAGGAGATGGAACTGTTCGTGACTATGAGAAAATTAAGATAAAGATTCCTGCGGGAATTGAACATGGTCAAACTATTAGGCTGTCTGGACTTGGTGAGGCGGCTTCTGGCGGAGGGAATCCTGGTGATTTGTATTTAAATATTCACGTTAAAGCCGATCCAAATTTTCGTCGAGATGGAGAAAATATCTTTTCTCGTCAAAAAATATCTTTTTCTCAAGCAGTTTTTGGCGATAAAATTGAAGCACAAACGATTCACGGTTCTGTGAAATTGAAAATTTCAGCTGGAATACAAAGTGGAACAATCTTAAGAATTAAAGGAAAAGGAATAGATGGAGAACGTCGATTTGGTAAAGGAGATCATTTAGTTGAAATTCAAATAGAGACTCCTGATAAAATATCCAGAAAGCAAAAAGACTTGATTGAAGAATTGAGTAAAGAGGGACTTTAATTTTTTTAATAAAAATTTATTTTAAACAATGGAAAACGAAAACAAAAAAGAAAAAGAGAAAGATGTGATTAATGATGATATGGGAAATATAAAGAGCATATTAAACGAAGTGATTGAGGTTTCGAAGAAAAATCAAAAAGATATAAAATATATTAAACGATTTGTAATATGGTCTCAATTTTGGGGGGTATTAAAGGTTTTGATTATTCTAATCCCTATTATTATTGGAATTATCTACTTGCCTTCTTTTATGGAAGACTGGATTAGCTCTTATCAAGAGATTTTAATTGAATCAGGATCAGAAAAAAGTCCTTCAAATGTACTTGATTTAGAGAAGTTTATTAAATAGAGTTAATTCTTGCTAACTCTATTTAAGTGTTATACCATAATAGCATTATGGTTTTATTATTTAGTTAAATTTTATGGGAATTCTGGATAAGGTTTTTGGAAATGCGAATCAGCGTGAAATAGATCGAATTAAAAAAATAGTAGAAAAGATTAACAATCTCGAAGAGGAATTCGAAGGTTTTTCTGATGAAGAAATTAAGGAGAAAACAGTTGAATTTAAAGAAAGAATTAAAAATAAAGAAACTTTAGGAAATGTTCTCCCTGAAGCTTTTGCAGTTGCTAGGGAAGCAGCTAAGCGAACATTAGGTCAGAGGCATTATGATGTTCAATTAATTGGAGGAGTTGTTTTACATGAAGGAAAAATTGCTGAGATGAAAACTGGTGAAGGGAAAACGCTTGCTTCAACTTTAGCAGTGTATTTAAATGCTTTATCTGGAAAAGGGGTTCATGTTATTACTGTGAACGATTATCTTTCAAGACGAGATGCAAATTGGATGGGAGCAATTTATTATTTTCTTGGACTTTCTGTGGCCTGTGTTACACATGAAACGTCTTTTATTTATGAACCAAATGTTGTTGATAAAGATGAAGTGAGTATTGAGGATGAAAATTTGAAGGCGATATCTCGAAAAGAAGCTTATAATGCAGATATTACATATGGAACAAATAACGAATTTGGTTTTGATTATTTGAGGGATAATATGGCACCAACTCTTGAGCAGATTTCTCAACGAGAATTAAATTTTGCGATTGTTGACGAAGTTGATTCAATCTTAATTGATGAAGCGAGAACACCATTGATTATTTCAGCTCCTGATACAGAGTCAACGAAAATGTATGAACAATTTGCAAAACTTGTTCCAAGATTAAAAGAAAATGAGGATTATAATGTTGATGAAAAAATGCGGTCTGCTACTTTGACACAAGAAGGAATTACTAAGATGGAAAAGTGGTTGGGGATTGGTAATATCTATGAAACAAGTAAGATCTCCTATGTTCATCATTTAGAGCAAGCACTTCGAGCTCAGATTATTTTTCAACTTGATCGAGATTATGTCGTAAAAGATGGTGAAATTGTTATTGTAGATGACTTTACCGGACGTTTAACCCCAGGAAGAAGATATAGTGAAGGTCTTCATCAGGCGATTGAAGCAAAAGAGAACGTGAAGGTTCAACGAGAATCAAGAACTCTTGCTTCCATTACTTTTCAGAATTATTTTAGAATGTATGAAAAATTAGCTGGGATGACTGGAACTGCAGTGACCTCTGCGGAGGAGTTTTTTAAAGTATACGAATTAGATGTAACTGAAATTCCGACCAATAAGGAACTTGATAGAAAAGATTGGCCAGATATGATTTATAAAACAGAGAAAGGAAAATTTAATGCGATTGCTGAAAAAATTAAAGAACTTAATAAAAAAGGGCAACCTGTTTTGATTGGAACAATTGCGATTGAAAAATCTGAATTAATTTCCGAGGCACTTGGGAAAAAAGGAATTCAACATGAGATATTAAATGCTAAGAATCACGAAAGAGAGGCTCAGATTATTGCTAATGCAGGGCAGAAGGATTCTGTGACAATTGCAACTAACATGGCAGGACGAGGAACTGATATTAAACTTGGCGAAGGAGCGAAAGAGTCAGGAGGGCTCTTCATTCTTGGAACTGAACGGCATGAAGCACGAAGAATTGATAATCAACTTCGAGGACGAGCTGGACGACAAGGAGATCCGGGAATGAGTCAATTTTTTGTTTCTCTAGAAGATGAATTAATGAGAAGATTTGGTGGAGATAAGTTGAAGGACTTGATGACGAAATTGGGACTTCCTGATGAACAGCCGATTGAAAACAAAATGATTTCAAAATCAATTGAATCAGCTCAATCAAAAATTGAAGGATTTAATTTTGATATTCGAAAACATGTCCTTGAATATGATGATGTCATAAATAAGCAACGAGAAGTTATTTATAAAAACAGAAAAGATGTTCTTAAAAAAGAAAGTGTTAAAAATGAGATTGATGAAATTATTAATGATGAAGTAGAGAGAGTTATTGGAATTCATACTGCCATGGAAGAGGAGGATCATTGGGATACAGAAGAAATTACAGAAGAAATCCAATCAATTTTTTCAAGCAAAGATGGAGGAGATCTTCATAAAAAACTTCTTGAGATTAAACAATCAAAAAGTTTTCCAAATAGCATGGAAAAGAAAAATAAGATGATTGAAATAATTATGGATGTTTTTAAAGTTAATTATGGAAAAATTGAAAAAGAATTTGGAAGTGAAATAATGAGAGGGATTGAAAAGAACATTTATTTAAAAACAATTGATAGTTTTTGGATGGATCACCTTGATAGTATTGATTATTTGAGGGATTCAATCGGTCTTCAGGGTTATGGACAAAGAGATCCTTTAATTGAGTATAAAAAAGAAGCTTTCAATCTTTTTCAGAATTTGTTGGCCAATATTAATCACATGACATTGACGACTCTTTTTCGAGTTAGACCAGCAGTTGCTCCAGTAGGAGGACAGCAATTAGTAGGGCAATTAGTTAGGGGTGAGGAAGATCAAAATCTTAAATATAGTGGAGGAGATGTACCAAAACAATTTGCTGATGGTGATACTTCAAATCAGCAAACAAATTCACAAGGCACTGAATCCCCGAAGCCAGTTATTAACAAGGATCAAGTTGGTCGAAATGAACCATGTCCTTGTGGATCGGGTAAAAAATATAAGAAATGTTGTGGAAAGGGCAAATAAAAAAATAAAATAGTTTTTCATTTAATAATAAAGAAATGAAAAAGATTACTACTCTTTGTATCATTCATAATCATCCTCAGATTTTACTGGGGATGAAGAAAAAAGGTTTTGGAAAAGGTCGGTGGAATGGTTTTGGTGGAAAAGTAAAAAAAGAAGAAACAATAGAAGAAGGAATTAAGAGGGAGCTTTTTGAGGAATCTAAATTAGATGTTCCTATTGATAATTTTGAAAAAGTTGGAATTATTGAATTCAGTTTTAAGGAAATTCCAGATATTTTGGAAAATCATTTTTTTAAAGTAAAGAATTTTTCTGGAGAGCCTTATGAAACTGAAGAAATGAAACCAAGATGGTTTCATATTGATGAAATTCCATTTAATCAAATGTGGACTGACGATGTTTGTTGGATGTCTTTGTTTCTTGAAGGAAAAAAGTTTAGAGGAAAATTTGTTTTCGATCGACCTTCAAGCGAAAATTATTCGAGCAAAATAATTAAAAGATTTATTGAAGAAGTTGATTCTTTATAAATTATTTTTCATAGCTTTAATTTTTAAGTTTTTTGGCATTTTTTCAATTGCATAGCGAAAGGCAGTGCGATTCATGTTTTTTTTATGCTTCATGACAAAATTAAAAATATCTTCTCTCTTTGTATTAGCTGTAACCTTTAGCATCCAGCCATAGCCCTTTTGGACTAGATCTTCCTGGTCTTGCATGAGTTTTCTTGCAATCCAAAAAACAAATTTTAGATTCTTTTCTTTTTTATAAAATTCATTATTGGCAGTAATAAGTCCTACTGCAGAAGCTCTTCTAACCCAAAAGTTTTTTGAAATTGACCAATCTTTCAAATTTTTCATTAAAGACGGATATTTAGTAATAATGGGGTTGATAACATGAGTGCAATAGTCGTCAATTTTTGACCAATTATTAAGATGTTTTTCAATCCATTTTGCAAGAACAGGAAAGTCCTTGTCGGTGATTTTTTCAAGAGAATTAACAAGCCATTGAGTTGCGACAATCGTTTCTTCGTTATATCCACTTTTAAAGAGAATCTCAGCGATTTCAAAAAGTTCTTTTTTGTTTAGTTTTTTTATTTCTTTAAAATATTTATTGGCAATTTTTCGAACTATTGGTGTTCGAACTCCATAGGTAGTAATTTTTTCTTTAAAAAATCTTTTACAGCCGATTTTATATTCTTTATCAACATTTATTCTTAAATCTTTTCTGATTGAGGATATAATTTTATGCATTTGTTTCAATTAATTTTTTCATTTTTTATATCTTATAACATTAAATGTTTTTAGCAAAGAATTTTCTTGGAGATTATATTTTTTAAGGGTATAATTTTATTAATAAGGTAGATCTTTCAAAAAATAAAACAAAAATCAAAAACCAATAATTTTTAGTAACCTTTCGGTTTAAACGAAGGGAAGGTGAGACATGGTTTTAATTACAGTTTATTCTAGTTGGAGTATTTTTGGAAAAAAATACTATACGAATATAACTCGAGGAGTCATGGCTCCAATGGGATTTGTTATGAAAACTTTAGAAGGAGGCAATTTTAACAACTTAAAGAAAGAAGTTCTTGAAAAATCTCAAGATATGGGAATAAGCTTCATAGAAGGGTTGGAAGAAAGTTTTTTGCAAAAAATGACTGAAAATATTTTTTGGGTCATGAATATGGGGATTACTTTAGGAAAAAAAGGAGTCCATCTTTTCTTTTAAAGTTTATGATTTTTGAATAAAGCTTAAGAGCTAGAACACAATTGTTCTAGCTCTTAGTAATCTTTGGTAATTTTCTTTATATAAAAATTACTGACTTATAAATTGGGATTTAAAAGATAGACATTTAAAAGTATCTACTTTTTGGATTTCATTTTTCCTTCTTTATAAATTTTATCAAGACTTTTGTTTTTTTTATCTTTACTTAATCGGGAAAAGAATCTAGAAGATTTTAATTGTTTTTGAACGGCTATTTTTTTAATTGGATCAAGATCAAATATTATTTTAAGAAAACTTCTAAGCATTTCATGAGTCCAAGAATCAAAGTTATCAAAAATGTAGTTTTGGATTTTTCCTTCTTCAATAGCATTCATAGCACACCTTTCAAAAGCACTTATAGGAGTGTAGTTTAATTCCTCTTTTCTTTTTAGTGAGATGCTTTTTGTTGGGCAAAATCTTTTGCATACTCCACATCCAATGCATTTATCCATATCAACAACGGCAACTTTTTTACCATCTTTTACTTCCATTGTAATTGCATCTACTGGACATTTGTTAGCACAGATTCCGCATCCAGAACATTTTTCATAATCATTAACGGCCAAGAAATTTGATTCAAGATTAGCTTTATATCCAGTACGTTTGTATCCCAATAGAGCTTCACAGCAACAGCCACAACAATTACAAATCCAACTTACATTTTTTTGGATATTATCTCCGATTTGAACTAGTCCAAGTTTTATACAACGATCTATTATTTTTGATGCTTCTTTTTTATCAATTTCTTTTGCAATTCCATGTTTTGATAAACTTTTGGCAGCATTATTAAAAGTTAAACAAACTTCTTGTGGCATATCACAAGCTTTTCCAAGGTGTTCCATTTTATGTCGACAATAACAGGTTCCTACAGTAATACAGCTTGCTGTTTCAATTATTTTTGAAGCTCTTTCGTAGTCTAGCACGATTGATTTATCTTTTTCTTCAATCATATCTTCATGAACAAGTGTTCGTGCAATTGGGACACTGAGTCCAAAAAGTTGAGTTACAAAATCTTCTTCTACATTAATATATTGATGAAAAAGTTCTGATAAAAGTTTTCGATTAAATTTTCCATCAGTTCTCATCAGTGAAAATTCAAAAAAACCAGCCATTGTTGGAGCTAGAATGAATTTTCTTTTTCCTTTATCTTCTATATCAAGAAGGATTCCTTTATCTGCAAGAGTATTTAGAATTTCTTCAGTTTCTTCAGTTTCTTTTTTCCAACGTTTTGCAACCTTTTTTATAGTGAAAGGTCTAATAGGTAGATTGGAGACTAATTCAGCTTCTTTTGATGAAAATAATATTTCTAGTATTTTATATAGAGATTTTGATTCTGGTGCTCCTTGAGCGAAGTTTTCGAGTCTCTTTTGAAGACTTCTATAGCTGTTTTGAGTGATGTGTCCCATTGATTGTTTGTTATTGCTTTTTTAAAAAAATACTTAATGCATTAAATCATTAAGTATGTATATATAGATTTTATCTTAAATATCTTAATTTGTAAAATTATTTTAGTCTTTTTATTTTTTAAGGTAATAGAATAATCTTTTTATTTTTTTATCAATTTTATCTTTTTGTTTTTCTGTTAATTCTCTAGCAGATCCAATCATGAATCCTTTGGATTTTAATCCGCAGAAATTTAAAGTATCATTGATGACAGTTTTTAGCGATCGGTTTCCTGCGAAAAATTTTTCAAAAATAATTGGTCCGCCAGTCGTGGTTATTACCGCGACTTTTCCTTGTAGCAATCCTCGGGGGATTTTATTTTCATATTTAAATGCAAAGCCCATAGTGAGGACTCGATCAAAAAATCCTTTCAGAATTGCAGGTGTGCTATTCCACCAGGTGGGGTAGATGATTATAAATTTTTTATTATTTCTAATTTTATCTTGAAATTCTCCAATTTTTTCAGTTACTTTTCTTCTCCCTGAAGTGTAGTGTTCTTCATTTTTTAGGATTGGATTAAAGTTTATTTTATATAAATTAAGAATTTCATAATTTTTTTTATCATTGTCTAATTCTCTCTGAATTTTTTTAAGAATATATCCGCAATGACCTTCTTTATTTGGATGAGCATATATTATTAGCATAGTATTGTTTATTTTATGTTCTATATGATGGCTTAAAGACTCCGACGCTAAATGAGATAAACATGAGTAAAACAATAAGTAATTTCTTTTTCATAATTATTTCTTTTTTGGTGGGCTTTCTATTATTGTCTTTGATTTTTTGTTTTGAAAAATGGAAAAGGGGATAAAGATGAGTTGAAATTTTGAAAAGTAATTATTTTTCATGAAATTTTTGACAAAAAAGATATTTATTTTTCCCAAATAATTCCATTACATCCCTCTTTTAGGTAGCCATGATGAATAAATTTAGCAGAACCGATTTCTCTAATACCTGTTTCTCCATAGAAACGACAGGCGCTACAAGCATTCTTATATTGTATTGGCTCAATTTTAGTCTCACCATTTTTTTCTTTGGTGTGATAGGAACAAACCTTACCTTCCTCAAACGTGTCACAGTCAGGCGCTATGCCATCAGTGCCGCGTTTGAAGTAGGCTGGATCGCAAGAAATAAGATTATCTGGAATAGAAGCCACTGTTTCTTCTTTATTTTCTTCATTAATTGTCTCTTTGGCTGAATCGGAAGGATTATTGCCCAGTTCGCTTTTTTGACTGCAACCGGCAATAAAGAATACCATAATTAATAATAAGATTACTTTGATCTTTTGCTTGTCTAAATATTTTTTGATGATTTTGTAATCCATATTAATTGCTATTTATAAATTAAAATTGTAATCATTATGTAAGTTTTGTTATTTTAAATAAATCGTTTTTGAAGTGATAGCGAAGAAATCACTCTTTACCCCTCTCTTTAAAAATTAAAAAAATTTAATTCCCTATTTCTTAAAAGCCCACCAAGAACATTTTAAAAACAAATTTTTCAAAAATATATCGCCTAACATCGGGGATAAAAGAAGTTTTCGTAGCGTAGCGGAGAAAATTTGGGAAAATTGCGAGCCGAGCAATTTTCCTTTTATCCCCTGTTAAATGACCCGACGACTGAAAGGAGGAGAGCGCAGCGTGGTGCGAAACGAAGTGAAGCAAGTAAAATTCAGACCGACCCTACATATCAGAATAGACAAACAATTTCTTTTTTTCAAAATCGTATTGCGTACCGCGGAAAGGATTGATAATATCATTTTGTGGTAAAATCTTGTTATTCCATTGATACTTATCACTTTCCATGTATGTTCCTGGATATGCAATCAATCTCCAGATATCATTTTTAACAAGCGTTCTTGGAAATTCAACAAGTCTCTCTTTTATGATATGGGCAACTGCAACTTCTTCAAGAATAAAATTTTCATTTGCTTCATTATATTCTCTTTTGCCCATATCTTTTTTCACACATTCTTTGAATTTCTCATCAGTTTTAACTAATCTTTTGAGCTTGTTAAAAAATACTCTAAAATCTTTACAATTTAGAATGATGTAATCTATTGGAAGAAAATGAAAAGCACCCGGCATAAATTCTTTCTTCTTTTGAATTAATTTACGAAGAGCCAAAGAATGATTTATCATTTGTTCGTTAATTTTAACTCGCTTTTCATAAGTTATATTTTCATCATTAAAATATAAACCACTTGTATAAAGCAAGATTACATCATTCGTATATGTTGCTAATTTTTTAGAGAAATAATGAAAGATTTTATATGTATCTTCTGGAGATTGACTATTACCTAATCTAACCATAGACAATGGAATAACTAGGTATCCATCCCCTTGAATCAAATTTATATCAAATCCTGTACGCATATCATTTAAAAAGAAATTGTTATTTATAATACTTTTGAGTTAGAGGTCTGAATTTTATTTCATTTAACGTTTCCCGATGAAGCGAAGTTTTGATTCTTCCTTATTAATTTAATTGGGAATCGAAATTTGGGTCGGAAGAAAAATTCACTCATTATTATATGTAATTAAGGAAATTTTCTGTAGCCGCTTATCGCGGTGTTGTGCGATGTTATTTTATTTTTGTTTCATTATTGTCATTAAAAAATCAGGAATGGGCGTAAACGTTGATTAACGAATACGCCTAATTAAAACTCGATAGTTTGGAATGTGCGTTATGTCGCGCGGACTAACTTATCGACATGCATCGGCAACTCTTCAACCCATTTTCTTGTAATAAAATCCATGATGACCAGAATCGGTCCGATGTTTAAATCCAAGCGCTTCATGCCGATGACTTTGCCTATTTGCCAATTTTCTCGATACCCCTTTGGAATTACCAAATTGCCTATTTTAATTTTAGCCATATTGTCCTCCTCGTTAAATGTTTTAAATAGTAGCCCATTCCTGATTTTTTAATATTTAGATTTTTAAGAACAAAAATAAAATAATTTCGTACAACTGGTTTTTATCTAAACTTTTAATTTTTTAATAGCAATAATTTGTATGTTATGCGAACTTATGTTATATTTTAAATATAATTAGATTATACTATTTTTAAATAAATATGCAATCTTCAATTCTAGAAAAAACAGAAAATTTACTTAAATTAAGAAATTATAGTCAAAAGACAATAAAGGCTTACTTATTCTACATAAAAGAATATTTGAATTTTTCTAAGCAAGAAAATATCAAAGATAGAAATAAGGCCATTGAAAATTTTTTATTAGAAAGACAAAAACAAGGAAATTCTTCTCAAACAATTAATCTAGCATTGAATTCTGTTAAATTTTTATATTATGAAGTTCTGAAACTGAAAGAAAAGATTGACTTTAAATGTGCCAAGAGAAGTCAAAAATTGCCAGTTGTTTTATCAAGAGGGGAGATTGAAAAAATTATAAACGAAATCAAAAATTTGAAGCATAAATTAATGGTTTCATTGGGATATGCTGCTGGTCTTAGGGTGAGTGAAGTTGTTAGTTTAAAAGTGAAAGATGTTGACTTAGCAGAATTGATAATTCATATTAAAAATGCCAAAGGGAAAAAAGATCGAATTACGGTTTTTCCTGAAAAAATAAAGGAAGAAATTCAATCTTTGATTTTAGGAAAGAATGGGGGCGATTTTTTATTCGAAAGTAATCGTGGAGGGAAATTAACAACTACTTCATTGCAGAAAGTTTTTCATGTAGCACTTATTAGATCAAGGATAAAAAAATCTGCGACGTTTCATTCACTTCGACACAGTTTTGCGACGCATTTACTTGAAAATGGAACTGATGTGAGATATGTTCAAGAATTACTTGGTCATGCTAATATTAGAACAACACAAATTTATACTAAAGTAACAAATCCGAAACTAAAGAATATTAAAAGTCCACTTTAATAAATAAATGGATTTCCATTTTTATGGGAATGACAAATTGATGAATCAAGAAAATATTAGAAATTTTTGTATAATTGCTCATATTGATCATGGGAAATCAACTCTCGCTGATCGGTTTTTAGAAATGACTGGAACAATTGAGAAGAGAGAAATGAAAGAACAGTTTTTGGATCAGATGGATTTGGAAAGAGAAAGGGGAATTACAATTAAATTGCAACCAGCTACGATGCAATATAAGGAATATATGTTAAATCTAATTGACACACCTGGTCATGTTGATTTTGGTTATGAGGTTTCTAGATCATTGGCTGCGGTTGAAGGAGCAGTTTTATTAGTGGATGCAACGAAGGGAGTTCAAGCTCAAACACTTGCGAATCTTTATCAAGCGATTGAACAAGACTTGGAAATTATTCCAGTTTTAAACAAGATTGATTTGTCTAACGCAGAAGTTGAGAAAACAAAAGCAGAAATCGTTTCAATTTTAGGATGTGATGAAAATGAAGTGCTTTTAGCTAGTGGAAAAACTGGAGAAGGAATGGATTTGATTTTAGAAAGAATTGTGGAAAAAGTTCCAGCGCCAAGTGGAAATTCGGAGGCGCCTTTGAGAGCGCTTATTTTTGATTCTAAATATGATTCATATAAAGGAGTTTTGGCTTTTGTTAGAATTGTTGATGGAGGAATTACGAAGGGAGATGAAATTAAATTTATTGCTACCAATTCCAAGGCGGATTCAATTGAAGTAGGGAAGTTTCGACCTCAGCTTGATTCTACGTCAGACCTAAAAGCTGGAGAAGTTGGATACATTGCAACAGGGTTGAAGAGTGTTGAAGAATGTCGAGTGGGGGACACAATAACTCTGGCGCAAATTTCCAATTTCCAATTTCCAGTTTCCAAATCAATTCAAAAAGCTGAATTTAAAAAAGACGATTTAAGATCAAATATCAGTAATACGAAAAAGCAAAATAAGATAGAGCCTTTGCCGGGATATAAAGTTGTGAGACCAATGGTTTACGCAAGCTTTTATCCAGTTGAAGGGGAGGATTATAATCAAATGCGAGATGCGCTAGACAAATTAAAATTGAATGATGCCGCATTGGCTTTTGAAGGAGAAAGTTCTCAATCTTTAGGCAGAGGTTTTCGAATTGGATTTTTAGGTTTGCTTCATTTAGAAATTGTTCAAGAGCGATTGAAACGAGAATTTGATTTCAATCCAGTGATTACTTCTCCTAGTGTTGTTTACAAGATTGTGAAAACAGATGGAAGTGAGAAGAATATTTATTCTGCTTCGGAGGTGCCAGATAGTAATATGATTAAAGAGATTCTTGAGCCGATGGTGAAACTTGATATTATTTCTCCTGCTGAATATTTAGGAGCGATTATGAGACTTGTTAATGACACAACCAGGGCAATCTATCTTTCTACGGAATATTTAGATAAGGAAAGAATTGTTTTGCATTTCGATGCACCACTTTCAGAAGTGATTATTAATTTTCATGATTTTTTGAAATCAGCTACGAGTGGTTTTGCTTCAATGAATTACGAAGTTTCTGGATATCAAGCTTATGATTTAGTGCGAATGGATATTT
The DNA here is from genome assembly GCA_964421125.1 of uncultured Bdellovibrionales bacterium. Classification (GTDB taxonomy): domain Bacteria; phylum Patescibacteriota; class Minisyncoccia; order Moranbacterales; family DUUL01; genus UBA2193. The sequence goes on along the minus strand of CAYQVD010000002.1, from coordinate 73,107 downwards.
ATGTTGCAGAAGACAAAGTGGATGCTTTCTCTCAAATTGTTCCACGAGAAAATGCTGTTAGCGAGGGAAGAAGAGTTGTTGGAAAATTGAAAGAGGTTATTCCTCGACAAAACTTTTTAATTAAAATACAAGCAGCGATTGGTGGAAAAATGATTGCTCGAGAAAATATTAAGGCTTATCGAAAGGATGTTACAGGACATCTTTATGGAGGTGATATAACAAGAAAGAGAAAACTTCTCGAAAAACAAAAGAAAGGAAAGAAGCGAATGACTCAATCCGGAAAAGCTGAAATTCCACAAAAAGCATTTTTAGAAGTGATGAAGAAGTAGAGGAAATTTTTCTAAAAATGTTTCACTTGACTTTTACAAAATTCGTATATATATTTAATATATAAATGAGAGACTTTTCAAAAAGACTCTGAATAAGGCATCTGTAGTAGCATTACATTAATGCTCGTGATGCATTTTTTTGTTGTTTCAAATTAAGTAAATATTAATCATGAAAGAAGAAGAATTATTTGAGAAATCAAAAAGTGTTTCAGGTTTAATATTAGGAGTGGCTACGTATACCAGTTCTTCTATTTTAGGACCACTATTAGTCTTTGGGATTCTTGGATATTTTTTAGATAAATGGACAGGGAAAAATCCTCTGTTTTTGCTTTTAGGAATTTTACTAGCATTTATTTCGACTAATATCTTGATTTATAAGAAAACCAAGAGATTAACTGTGAAGTTTGACGAATATTACAATAAGAAGAAAGCAAAGAAGAGTGGAGAAAAACAAGAAATTGAAAAATAATTATGAATATTTCATTAGCACCAGATATTTTATTTGAATTATGGTCATTTCCAGTGACAAATTCATTTCTTTGGGGATTAATTTTGATTATAACGCTAATTGTTTTTTTGGGCGTAGTAGGAAAAAAGATGAAAAAGATTCCTGGACCAGTTCAAAATTTTGTAGAGATGATTTTCGAGGGAGGATATGATTTTATTCGAACTGTAACCGGAAGTGATGAGAAAACAGAAAAAGTTTTCCCTCTTGTTTTTACGTTGTTTCTTTTTATCATTATTGCAAATTTACTAGTATATATTCCAGGGCAATCTGCAATAACAGTCGCTAGGGGAGATGACATGGTCCCAGTTTTTAGAGCGGTGATTGCTGATTATGGAATGGTTTTTGCAATGACAATGGTTTCAGTTATCGTTACTCAGATTATTGCGATTTATACGGTTGGACCATTTGGATATGTTGGAAAATTTTTGAATTTCAAGGGGTTGATTGATTTTTTTAAGGGATTAACCAAGGGAAAGGTTGATTTTGGTGGATTGGCCCAAGGATTATTCGATGTTTTTATGGGAATAATGGATTTGGTTAGTGAAATTGCTAAAGTAATTTCTTTATCATTTCGTTTATTTGGAAATATTTTTGCTGGAGAAGTTTTGACTGCTGTGATGTTGTTTTTGGCTCCATTTTTAGTGCCGTTGCCGTTTATGCTTTTGGGACTTTTGTCTGCAATAGTTCAGGCATTTGTGTTTGCTGTATTAACTTTGATTTATATTACAATGGCCTCAGAAGAAGGAGGAAAATCAGAGGAGAATATTTCAGTACAGTCATGTGATGTTTAAAAATAATTATGTAAGTAATTAATTACGTAATTAAATTTATAAATAATTATAATTAACTAAGTTAAAAATTATGGAAGCAGAAGCAGCAAAATTAATTGCAGCCGCCATAGCTATCGGACTTGGAGCTATCGGTCCTGGAATTGGAGAAGGAATGATTGCCTCCAATGCACTTTCCGCTATCGGACGAAATCCAGAGGCAAGTGGAAAGATTATGCCATTCATGTTCGCTACGATGGCCGTTACAGAGTCAACAGGTATTTATGCACTTGTAGTTTCACTATTGATCTTGTTCGTTTTCTAGAAACTAAAAATTGTTTCGTCATTACGCACGTAATGACGAAATCTTTTTGATTTTTAAAATAATGATTTATGAGTAAGTTATTTGAAGCTTTAGGATTAGATTTAAAGATTCTTTTTGCACAATTAATAAATTTTGCGATTTTATTAGTAGCCCTTTATTATGTAGCTTATAAGCCAATTTTTAAATTTCTCAAAGAACGAAAAGAGGGAATTGAAAAAGGTGTAAAAGATGCTGAAGAAGCAGGTGTAAAATTAGAAATTGCATCAAGAAAAGAAGAAGAAATTATTAATGAGGCAAAAAAAGAAGCTTTAAAGATTGTTGAAAAATCTCGAGAAGAGGGAAATGAAAAGAAAGAGAGTATTATTGAAAAAGCTAAAGAAGAAGTTGGTCAAATTATTCAAATAGAAAAAGAAAAGATTAAAGCAGAAAAAACGGAAACTTTAAAGGAAATCAAGACGGAAGTATCCGGAATTGTTATATTGGCACTTGAGAAAGTTTTGGATGAAAAGATTGATGACAAAAATGATAAGGAGTTAATTGAGAAGGTGACTAAATCACTAGAATAAATTTTTTATATGAAAGCAACACCAAAGCAATATGCCCAAACATTATTTGAATCGGTGAGAAATGTTTCAAAGGAAGAAGCGTCAAAGATTTTAGATAATTTTTCAAAAGTTTTAGTGGAAAACAATCAAGTTTCTCAACTCGAGAAGATTTTGAGCTATTTTAGTAATATTTGGAATAAAGAAAATAATATCTTGGAAGCCGAGATTATTACTGCAAGAGAATTGAATGCGGATGATTTAATTAGTATTAAAAAATTTGCAATAGAAAGAGCTGGCGGTAAAGAGATCGATATTAAAGTAATTGTTGATAAGCAATTGAAGGGCGGATTTGTTGTCAGGCTGGGAGATGAGATTTTTGATTCAAGCCTAAAGAATAGAATTGCTAGCTTAAAACAAGCACTAAATAATTAAAAACTATTAACTACTAACTAATTACTAATATTATGTCTACGACAAAAGATTTTATTGTTGAAGAACTTAAACAGAAAATTTCTGATCATAAGATAGAAATAAAGAAGCAGACTTTTGGAAAAGTTATTCAAGTAGGTGATGGAATTGCTCGAGTGTCTGGTCTTTCTACTGCTATGATGTCGGAAATGCTTGAATTTAAAACTTCAAAAGGTTCTGTTTTTGGAGTTGCTTTAAATCTTGAAGAAGACAGTGTTGGAGTCATTATTCTTGGAAGCTGTGAGACTATTAAAGAAGGGGATGAAGTGATTTGCTTGGAAAGAATTCTGGAAGTTCCAGTTGGAGAAGAGGTTGTTGGAAGAGTCTTGAATCCACTGGGACAACCAGTTGATGGAAAAGAGGAAATTAAATCTGGAAAGTTTAATCCAATTGAAAAAATTGCTCCTGGAGTTATTACTCGAGAATCAGTTTCTGAACCAATTCAAACTGGAATCAAAGCGGTTGATTCAATGATTCCAATTGGGAAAGGACAACGAGAATTGATTATTGGAGATCGACAAATTGGAAAAACTGCGCTTGCAATTGACACAATAATTAATCAGAAAGGGAAGAGTGTCAAATGTGTCTATGTTGCGATTGGTCAAAAAGAGTCAAAGATTGCCAATATTGTAGCAAAACTTCAAGAGGCTGGTGCAATGGAATATACAACAATTATTTTGGCTGGAGCAAGTGATCCTGCTTCAATGACATACATTGCTCCTTATACCGGAACTGCTATGGCAGAATATTTTCTAGAAAAAGGGGAAGATTCTTTGATTGTTTATGATGATCTTAGTAAGCACGCAGTTGCTTATCGAGAGATTTCTTTGTTGCTTCGACGTCCACCGGGACGAGAAGCTTATCCTGGGGATGTTTTTTATCTTCATTCAAGATTACTTGAAAGATCTTGTAAGTTGAATAAGGATTTTGGCGGAGGATCAATTACTGCTTTACCAATCATTGAAACTCAAGCTGGTGACGTTTCTGCATATATCCCGACTAATGTAATTTCAATTACTGATGGACAGATTTATTTGGAACCAGATCTTTTTTATCAGGGAAATCGGCCAGCAGTGAATGCGGGTCTTTCAGTTTCTCGAGTAGGAAGTGCTGCTCAAATTAAGGCGATGAAAAAAGTAGCTGGAAAGATGAGACTAGAAGCTGCTCAATACCGAGAATTAGCAGCTTTTGCTCAGTTTGGATCTGATCTTGATAAAGAAACTCAATTAAAACTTGAAAGAGGAAAACGAATTACCGAAGTGTTTAAGCAAGGTCAGTATGCTCCTTTGGCAGTTGAGCTTCAAGCTGCGATTTTTTATGCTGCTATTAATGGATTTTTAGATAATGTGCCGGTTGAGAAGATAACAGAATTTGAGCAAGGAGTTCTTGAGCAAATTGAGAGTCGATCAAAGAAATATGTCGCCGAAGTTAATGATACAGGTGATTTTTCTGAAGAAGGAGAAGGTGAATTGAAAACAATTATTAATGACTATAAAGCAACTCTGGATTATTTAATCAAGGAAGAGAAAAAAGAATCTGTCTCTGCTTAAGCAGATTAGGATAGGTAGAATAAATAGTATTTATATAAGATATTTTTAAGGAATGGATAATACTAAAGAGATACAACGAAGAATAAAATCGGTTAACAATACCATTAAAATCACGAAAGCGATGGAAATGGTAGCTGCTTCAAAAATGCGAAAAGCAACCGAAGCGGTTTTGAAAACCAGAACATATGCTAACTTGAGTTGGACAACTGTTTTGAATATTGCAAATGCAATTAATACCCAAGGAAATAATAAGCATCCCTTGTTGGATAAAAAATCTGGAGTGAAAAAAGTTGGAATTATCTTGATTAGTTCAAGTAAAGGTCTTTGTGGAGGTTTTAATTCTGCAATTATTAATAAAGTGAATGAGTCAATTAATCTTCACGAAAAGAATGAAGATGGGGAGAAGATTGAACATGAAATCATTACTGTTGGGAAAAAAGGTGTTTCAATCTATTCTCGTTATGGACATAAGATTGCAGCTGATTTTTTGAAAAAAGATGCTTGCTTTGAGGTCCGAGAGGTTCAACCAATCGCAAGTCTTGTAATTAATGGATTCCTGGAAGGAAAATATGACAAAATTATGGTTGCTTATACTGATTATATTAGCGTAGCTAAACAAATCGCTCGAGTGAAGCAACTTTTACCGGTTGATATTCAAGCGGAGGATGATCATCTTGGTATTGTTGGTGGAGATGAAAAAATTGGAGTTAGTAAGGAGTATATTCAAAAAAAGGAAGATAAATATTTGAAAGATGAAGATAAGAAGAATGTTTATGTGTTTACGTATGAACCAAATGCAGAAGAAGTTCTTGAAGATATGGTTCCAAGACTGATTGAAATTCAGCTTTTTCAAGCAATGTTGGAATCAAACGCCTCTGAGCACAGCGCGAGAATGACGGCAATGCATCAAGCTAATGAAGCAGCGGGAACTTTAGTGGATGAATTGACGCTTTCATATAATAAAGCGCGACAGGCGAATATCACATCTGAAATTGCAGAAATTAGTGCTGGAGCAGATGCTCTTGAAAATATGTAATTGATGTATATATTTTAATATATATTTAAATATAGATTAACTGATGATTATAAACTAATAACTAACAACTAAAATAATATGTCTGAGAAAAATACAGAAACGTTAGTAGATGTTAAGAAAAATGAAGGTAAAATCAAACAGGTTATTGGCGCTGTGGCTGATATTCATTTCGATAATGAACTTCCAGAAATTTTTGATGCTCTTGAAGTAGGTATTACTGGAAAAAATGGTAAAGAGGAGAAACTTGTGTTTGAAACTCAACAACATGTTGGTTTTAATGTAGTTCGAGCAATTGCTATGGGTTCAACGGATGGTCTTAAAAGAGGTCAAAAAGTTATAAATACCGGAAAGCCAATTAGTGTTCCAGTTGGAGAAGAGACTTTGGGAAGAATCTTCAATGTTCTTGGGGAAGTGGTTGATGGTGGAGAAAAAGTGAAAACTGAAATAACATATCCAATTCATCGAGAAGCTCCAAATTTTGTTGATCAATCAACAAAGACCGAGATCTTGGAAACTGGAATTAAGGTTATCGACTTGATTTGTCCAATCGCTAAAGGTGGAAAGGTTGGAATGTTTGGTGGTGCTGGTGTTGGAAAGACGGTTATTATTCAGGAATTTATTAACAACATTGCGAAAGCTCATGGTGGTTATTCTGTATTTGCTGGTGTTGGAGAGCGAACTCGAGAAGGAAATGATCTTTTTCATGAGATGAAAACAGCTGGAGTTATTGATAAAGTAGCGATGGTTTTCGGTCAAATGAATGAGCCACCAGGAAGTCGTGCTCGAGTGGCATTGTCTGGACTTTCAATTGCTGAATATTTTCGAGATGAGCAAGGCCAAGACGTTTTATTTTTTGTCGATAATATTTTTCGATTTACTCAGGCTGGCTCTGAGGTTTCAACTTTACTTGGAAGAATGCCTTCTGCTGTTGGTTATCAGCCAACGCTTGCAACAGAAATGGGCGAATTACAGGAGCGAATTACTTCAACAAATAAAGGGTCTGTTACTTCGATTCAAGCTGTGTATGTGCCAGCTGATGACTTGACTGATCCAGCTCCAGCAACAACTTTTGGACATCTTGATTCAACAGTGGTATTGGCACGAAGTTTATCTGAATTAGGAATTTATCCAGCCGTTGATCCACTTGATTCTTCATCAATTATTCTTGATCCAAAGATCATTGGAGAAGAACATTATGAAGTAGCACGTGGAGTTCAAAAGGTTCTTCAGAAATACAAAGATCTTCAAGATATTATTGCGATTCTTGGGATGGAAGAATTGTCTGATGAAGATAAGATTACTGTTTCTCGAGCAAGAAAGATTCAGAAATTTCTTTCACAACCATTTTTTGTTGCTGAAACATTTACTGGAAGTCCTGGAAAATATACTAAACTTGAAGATACTATTAGAGGTTTCAAGGAGATTCTTGAAGGAAAGCATGATGACAAGAATGAGGGTGATTTCTATATGAAGGGAAGTATTGATGAGGTAGGAGAAGCGGAGTCTAAATAATCTTAATTTTCAATCATGTTTGATGATAATAAGGTAATAAAGTTTGAGCTTGTGACTCCAGAAAAAATTGTTCTGAAGGATTATATTATTCAAGTTACTGTTCCAACTAAAGAAGGTGAAATAACTATTCTACCAAAGCATATGCCTTTGGTTTCAACTTTGATTCCTGGTGTGCTTGAAATTGTCGATAATGATGGAAAGAAGAAAACAATAGCAGTTTCTGGAGGATTTCTGGAAGTATTGTTGAATAAAGTTATTGTTCTTGCTGATACGGCTGAAAGATCAGAAGAGATTGATCTTGAGAGAGCTGAAAAAGCAAAGGAGTGGGCAGAAAAAGAGATGAAGAAAATGCAAGGAGAAGTGAAAGACGAAAAACAATATGCTGAAGTTTTTTCTGGAATTGAGGTGCAGCTTGCAAGAATTCGAGCAGTTAGAAGGCATCAAAAAGGTGGTCAGAAGATTAACTTAGAAAAATAGATTTTAATTCGGAATTTTTTATAAAAAGCATCTCATTTTAGCCTGCCTGCCGGTAAGAAGGTGAGATGTTTTGCTTTATTATAGTTTTAGGTTAAAATATAGATATGAGGAAGAATAATAATCAAGAAATAGATTTTAAAAAATTAGGAGATCAACTTGGCAAAGGCAAATGGATTTTTTGGCTGATTTTTCTGGGATTTATTTTTGATTCGTTTGGTGGATTTTTAAATTTAGATTTAATTATTAATAATAAAAACATGGGATTTTTAACAATCATTGTCATCGCGATTGTTGTTTTGCTGATTTCTATCAAGCAAATCAACCAATATGAAAAAGGAGTGAAGTTCACAATGGGAAAATTTGCTGGAATTATGGAGCCAGGATGGAAAATTGTCATTCCAGTCTTCCAATCATACCAAAAAGTTGATATGCGAATAAAGGCAGTGGACGTGCCGGATCAAGAGGCAATTACTAAAGACAATATTTCTGTGACAGTCAATGCTGTTATTTATTATAAGATTGTTGATGCCGAGAAGGCAATTATTGAAGTAGAAGATTTCTTTTATGCAGTTTCACAACTGGCTCAAACAACTATGCGAAATGTAGCTGGAGAGGTTGACTTAGATGAACTTCTTTCAAATCGAAACACAATTGCTGAAAAAATTAGACTTATTGTAGACAAAGCAACTGACGCTTGGGGAGTTAGTGTCAATTCAGTTGAACTAAAAGATGTTACTTTGCCAGAAGAAATGAAAAGAGTGATTGGAAAGCAAGCTGAAGCAGAAAGAGAAAAAAGAGCGGTAATCATTAAATCCGAAGGAGAAGTTGTGGCTTCTGGGAATATTTCTAAGGCAGCCGGAGTTCTTTCTCAACAAGTAGGGTCACTTCACCTTCGAACGTTACACACGCTTAATGATCTTTCTTCCGATCAATCCAATACAGTTGTTTTTGCACTTCCACTTGAAGTCCTGAGAGCTTTTGAGAAATTTGGGAAGAGTGAGTAGTTCGCATAACATATAAAGTATTGTTATTCAAAAATAAAAAGTTCGCATAAAAAATAGTTTATATTTGGCTACAGAAAATTGACAGTTAATATTTTAAAGGATTGTCAATTTTCTTCTGTCCAAATTTTCATCCTTTTGTTTTGATGAGAGTTTGGGCGGAGTTTAATAAAGAACGTGTGTTTGATGATTTAAATTTATCTTGCTAAAAGGGGATAAAAACTTCAGATGACACGCGAACGTTTTCTAAGACCTTACTTCGCTCGGTTTTAGATAAGATTTAAATTATAAAAAATATAATACAATATGACTAAAAAAATATTACACAAAACAGTATAAAAATAATTTTAAAAAGCAATTCCATATAATAAAATAAAAGATTAGAATATATGGTAATATAAATTAAGTAAGTAGATTTATTAATTTAGAAAATATTTATTATGACTAAAAAAATTATTATTTTGTTTTTTGTTTTTTTTACTTTTTTTCAAATTACCTTTGCTAATGAGGGGAAAGAGCCTATTTTATATTATGGACAGGGTTGTCCACATTGTGGGCAAGTAGAAAAATTTATTAAAGAAAATAATTTAGAAGGAAAAATTATACAAAAAGAAATTTATCAAAATTCAAAAAATGCGGAGGAGTTTAATTTGCTTTGTGAACAAGAGGGTATTGGACTTATGGATAGAGGAGTACCTTTTTTATATGCTGGAAATGAATGTTTCATTGGCGATAAACAAATTGTTGGTTATCTAGAAAATAAAGATAAAAAAACTGAAACAACAAAAGAAACTAAAGAAAGTTTTTCGCGAGATTTAACGATACCTGTTTTAATTGGTGCATCTTTAGTGGACGCTATTAATCCATGTGCTTTTGCAGTATTATTTATTTTAATGACTACAGTATTAGCTTCTGGACAAAGAAAAAGAGCACTTTTTTCTGGATTAGCCTTTACTTTGTCTATTTTTATTTCCTATTTTTTAATGGGATTAGGTTTTTATTCAATTATTGCCGGCGTCAAAACATCTCAAATTTTTATGAAAATTATTGGGATCATTGCTATTCTATTGGGAATCTTTAATCTTAAAGATTTTTTTTGGTATAATAAAGGATTTCTCATGGAGGTACCAATGAGTTGGCGTCCAAAATTAAAAGGATTAATTCATTCAATTACTAATCCTATTGGAGCGTTTTTAACTGGATTTGTAGTGAGTTTGTTTTTATTGCCTTGTACTAGTGGTCCTTATATTATAATTATTGGTATGTTAGGACATAAAACAAGTTATTTTAAAGCAATTTGGTTATTAGTTTTATATAATTTAATTTTTGTTTTACCTATGGTAGGAATTACACTAGGTGCATATTTTGGAATGAATATAAAAAAAGCAGAAGAAAAAAGAAGTAATAATCTAAAAATTTTGCACTTGATAGCCGGTATTATTATGTTGGGAATGGGAGTTTGCTTATTATTTGGGATTATATAATAATTTTCTAATCAATTTGAAGATTTTCTTGATGGTGATATAAATCTAATAAAAGCACAGATTCTCCCTACTATAAAAGGTCTTTAAAAAATATTTCGAGATAATAATGATAAACTAAAAATCAATATTAATGACAAAAAAGCATTCTCTGTATTGAGAATGCTTTTTAAATATTGCAGTCTTTGTAGTTCTATAATTCCTGTGAATCCGTGAAGGATGTTTTTTTGGTTTCATCTTCAAGACGTTCTTGGTATTCAGTCTCATCTTCATAGCTAACTGTTCTGGAATGACCAAGGACATGCATCCAGACTTGACCTGGAGCGAAGTGAATATCTTTGCCTTCTTCATCGAAAAATTGAAACGGCTCATCAATCCCTTTTTCTCTTTTCCAAATTCCTTTGATGTGTTGACCATTGAAAAAGAATTCTGCTTCTCCTTCGTATTTTGTATCAAACCAAGGATCTCCAAGTTGCATGTTTGGATATTGTCCATCTTCTCTTTCTCGATGTGCTGTATCTGTTCCGTCCCATGGATCTTTTAATCCTTGCGCAACGTAGTCAGTGTCTGTCAACCATGCATCTTTTTTTGTGATGATAGTAATTAGATTTTTTGGAGCATATTGTTTCTTGGTTGCATAGTCGATGTCGGATGCGTCGTCAAAGAATCTTAGATATGAATTTGTTTCTTTATCATAAAGATATTCAACGTCAGAGGGTTTTTCAAATTTAACTCGCACTCTTGCATATTCCGGTCGTTCTTCCAGAGGTAGGTCTCCTTGGTGATTAAATCCAATTACTTGAGTTTCTTTTCGGTATCCAACTTCCTCAGCTCTTTTAATTAATTTAGGAATGCTTGATGAAGCACTTTCAAGTGTGCTCATTGGGCCTGATCTTCTAAAACAAGCTGATCCTCCAGCTGGGGCTACTTCACCATTGCAATCAATATGGTCAATAACTCCTTTTGTTAATAATGCTTTTCCAACACTTGATCCTCCCCATGGAACATAAATAGCATCAAGAGAGCCAGCAACAGAAATATGATCAGTTCTTCCAGAACGCATTGGACCAACAATCTCGGGAGTATTACATTGAAAAACTCCCATAAGTCTTGGCTGTCCATGCATCGGTCGATGTGGCATTTCAAGAACGAAATCTGCTAATGAAAGACTAGAGAAATATTTTCTGGCACTTCGATCTCCTGAATACATAATAGCAAAAGGACGTTTATCATTATTTTCACATGAAAGTCCGGTAATTTTTGAAGCATTTTCTGGTAAATTATAGGGGATTAAGTCTGTTTCTTTAGTGATTTCTTGTGTTTGCTGAGTAATAACTGGTTTGGATTTATTTTTTTTAAAAATAAAAAAGAACATAATTAAAACGATAATTATAATAAAAAAAATACCCCAATACATTATTTTTTTATTCTTCATGTTTTTTATATTTAGATTAGTAAACTATTATTTAAAATATCGAATGAGATTAGCGATTGAAATGTAGATAACATATTTTCTCGAAAAATTTCATTAGAATGTCATGCTCTCGAAAATACATTATCTACAATTCAGCTAGTCTTGTTATGAAGGTGGATTTATTATAGCACACTTTTTTAAATTTCCTCTTTGAAGTTTTTCATTGCCTTGAAGACAATTTTTTTCTTGGAAAAAAATTTATGATAAAAGAGTCTTGCATAGAATTTTATCCAGAAAAAAAGAAGAAGTTTTTTAGAGGAATGTTTATGAAAGAAAAGCAATCCACTTTTAACAAGGTGGTATGTCTTGATGTCTTTTTTTGAGAAAGAGGCCGATTCGATATGACATATTTTTAGGTCAGGAAAAACCACTAATTTTCCTCCAACTTTTTTTGTTCGGAGGCAAAAATCGGCGTCTTCATAAAAGAGGAAAAATTTTTCATCAAATAGTCCAATTTTTTCTATTGTTTTTTTATTGAAAATCATAGCACAGCCGGAGATGAAATCTGATTGAAAACATTTTCCGCTTCTAATATCAGAGATATTGGAAGGCTCGTGAATAACTTTTTGTTTAAGCCAATCTATTCTTCCTCCTTCAAACCAAACTTCCTTTTTATTTTTCAATGAATCGATTGGGTCTTCAGTATAAGCCTTTGTTATTTTTGGAGAAACGATAATTGGTTTTGAGAAATTTTTAATTCTTTCAACGGCTTTATTGATTAGTCCTTCTGTTTCAATCTTTGCATCTGGATTCAGAAGCATAAAAAAATTAGGATTATATTTTTTCTGAGCAATTTTAATTCCTTGATTCACAGCTTTTGCAAATCCAAAATTTGTTTTATTTTTAATGATATCAAGATGAGGGTAAAATTCTTTTAATTTTAATACAGCTTTTATGGTTTTATCAGAAGAATTATTATCAATGAAAATTATCCTGCCTTTTATGGGGGTTTTACCTAAAAAATTTTTAAATAGGGAATAGAGACACTCCCGAATAGTCTTTTCGTTATTGAAACCAACTATAATAATTGCAATAGAGAATTTTTTCATGAGACGAAATATCTTAATTTAGCAGGATTTTTAAAAATTGCTTTTTTGTTTTAATTTTTAATTTAGGACGCGTCTTTTTTGACAAATGAAAGAATTTCATTTTTAGAGATGACATTTAAAATGATTAAACTTCCAAAATAAATCATAGGGCTGACAAGAAGACGAAGGAAGAAGTTAATGTCTTGAGTGAACCATAAAAAAAGTGTCATTAAAACTCCTGAGATAATGATTTGAATAATTTTGTTGGAGCTTGGAATAAATTTGAGATTTCGATAGATTAAGAATCCTGTTAGCATAATAACTAGAAATTCTGTTGCAACGGAAATGCTAGCAGTGGCGAGATAGGAGAACTTAGGGATCAGAATTAAATTTAATGTAATATTAAAAATTGCGCAAAAAAACAAAACAATAAAAAGTTTTTTTTGGAGATTGGCAGAAAGAAGAATGTTTGTGAAGAGGTGTCCAAAGAAAATAAAAGCAGATGCGAAAATTATTATTTTAAGGACAATGGCAGATTCTGCGAATTCTGGTCCAGCAATAATAGCAATAATTCCATCGGCGAGAAAGAATGTCCCGATAATTAGTGGAATAACTAAGATTAGAAAAACTTTGAAATTTTTATTAACAATATTTTTAAATTTTTCTCGATTTTTAAAGATATTATAAGAAAGTAATGGAAGGGTTAGACCGACAATCATAGCAGGGAAGAAACTGATGTTTTCAATGACCTTATAAGCAGCTCCATAAGTTCCAACATCTTCTGCTGGTTTCATTAATGAAAGAAGGATTGTGTCGGCTTTAAAATAGATAAAAGTTACTAGAGCGGCAAGTCCGATTGGAATAGATTGTTTCAAGAAGTTTTTCCAGTAAGTGAAGTCAAAAGCTGGTTTGAATTTGATGAATTTCCGTGATATCAGGAAGACAAAGGTAAAATTAATAATCATGTTAATCAACAGTGTGATGATAATAAAATAGAATCCCCAATCGTTCATTACTCCAATAACGATTAATGATACTTGGATAATTTTTCCTATTAATTCTGAACCAGTCACGAGGTCCATTCGGAGCTTTTTTTGAAAAAGTCCAACAATTACTTGATAGAAAGAAGAAAATGCGTAAGAAAATGCAATAAAAATCAGAGCGATTTTTAGTTCTTTTCCGTAAGGAAGAATATAGATTATTAATGGAGCAATGATAATAACAGCTAGAGAAACTGTAATTCGAAGTCCCATGGCGTTAGAAAGTACTTTTCTTTCATCAGCTTTATCACGGGAAATTCGGAGAGTAGCAACTTGATAGATTCCCCAATCTCCTAGTGCACCGAAAAGAGATAGAAAGGCAAGAGCGGTCGCATAACGACCAAAACCTTCTTGTCCAAGATATCTTGTAATAAGACCAATTCCAATCAACGCGACAATAGTGCTCAAAATCTTTGCCGATGATGAAAAAATTACATTATAAGCAATTTTTCTTGGAACTGACATTATGTAGTTTATTTAAAATTTATATTTTAGGAATTACACGTTTGGCACATTTCTTTGTTAAAAACTGCGCTTCTCGCTCGCTGTATAAATGATACAGCTTTGCTTAAATGCTCGTTTTTGCCTCGAACTGCACTCAAACGTGTGATTCCTGTATTTGTTTTTTTGAAATGTTTTGTGAACGAGAAAAGAATTAAGCTAGTTTAACTACTACTCTTCGTTCCTCATCTTCTCCAATGCTATCGGATTCAACGTCTGAATTTTTTGAAATTTCCATATGAACAATTCTTCTTTCGTAAGAATTCATCGGAGACAGTTCTATTGGTTTTTTTCTATTTCGTATTTCTTTAATTACTTCTTGAGTTTTATCAATGAGGATTTGTTTTTGATCATCTCGGTATCCATTAACATCAACAGTGAATTGCATTTGTTCGCCGATTTTTTTTCGAGCAAGAATTCGAATAATGTGTTGCAGGGCTGAAAGATTTATTCCTCCTCTACCGATTAGATAGCTTGAATCACTAGTTTGTATTTCGATTGAAATTGCACCATCTTCTGAAACTGCATTTTCGGCAATATAGACAGTTCCTTGAATGTCCATTTTTTCTAATAGTTCTTTTGTGATGCTTTCAAGAGATTTCTTTTTTTCTTCATTTTCCATAATAGTAATATTAAAACTTTTTATAAGTTATTTTACAGGATCTAATTTTGGTTTTTCGGAACTGTCTTTTTCTTTATTTTCTTTATGCATAATGTGATATTGTTGTCCGATCATGAATATAGTTGTTACTATCCAGTAAATTGGAAGAGCCGCAGGGAAGGTAAGTCCAATAACAAAAGTCATGATTGGAGCAATAAAAAGCATTTGTTGTTGCATAATTGATCCAAAATCTGGACTTCCTGAATCTTTTTTTGGCTTCTGAATCTTTTTTTGTTTAGCCATCATCATCTTAGTCTGCCAGAATTGTAATCCAGCTGCGATAATTGCAAGTGGAATACTTCTTACAGTGATGTCAATGAATCCAAAGGCAATTTTGTTAATTGATTCTGGATCGGTAACGAAACTATATAGCAAGTGACTATCGAATTCTACACTAGCGTTAAGAAAAACTCGATATAGCGCAATAAGAATAACTAATTGAACAATAAGAGGAAGACAACCAGCGGCTGGATTTACTTTCTTTTCTTTGTAGAACTTCATCATCTCTTCACTCTTTTTTTGTTTGTTGTCTTTGTATTTTTCTTGAATCTCTTTTAATTCAGGCTGAATTTCTTGCATTTTCTTCTGAGATTCTATCGCTTTTTTAGAAAGAGGAAGAAGAATGATTCTAATTATTACGGTTATGATAATAATACTTACTCCCATGTCAGGAATAATATTGTAAATCATTATAAGTGCATTGAATAATGGTTGATAAAGAGCTGTAGTAAACATGTTGCTGATCAATTCAAACATTTAGTTTTTTTATTTTGTTATTATTAAATTTGCTTTTTCAAGAGCTCCTTCAATTGCGATTTGAGCTTCCTTTAAAGTAATCTTTTTTTTGTCAGGATTTAATCCACTTGAAAGAAAAAATGTTCCATCAAATCCAGGTTTAATATCCTGAATAAATGGCCGAATTGCTTCTCTTAGGATTCTTTTCATCTTATTCCTTTCAACGGCTTTTTTGGAGTATTTTAATCCAATAGAAAAGGCAAAGTGGGAATTTTCAATATTATTTTCTTTATACTTCAAAAACAAAAAACTGTTTCTTACAGCTTTGCCGTTCTTGAATAATTGATCAATTTCTTTCTTGCTCTTTAGTCTATATTTTTCTGATAACATAAAGAAAAATTACCAAGCTTTAGAGGCTTAGTTTAAACTGTTAACTTTTTTCGTCCTTTTCGTCTTCTTCTTTGTAGGACCTTTTGACCATCATTAGTACTGGATCTTTTCAGGAATCCGTGTCGTCGCATTCGCCTCTTTTTCTTTGGTTGGTATGTTCTTTTTGGCATATGAATAACATTATCACTTAATAAATTTGACTAATACGGATTTTAACAGGATAATCAGGGATAGTCAATAACTTAATTGGAATCTTGAATTAAGAATTTTGAATTTAGAATGGGAATTAAAAATAGTGAAATAATAAGGGCGAGAGTTTAAAAATAAAATTCAATATTCTAGATTCTTTTTAATAAGTGTGTTAATATTTTTATATTATGGTAAATAGAACAAGAAAAAAAATGAGAATAATTTGGATTATTATTTCCCTTCTTGGAATTCTTGGAATGGTTGGTTTCACTTTAGTTCCACTTTTTCAGTCAATGTAGAGAGATTCTAAAACAAGTTTATTTTCAAAAATAATTTATAAAAACATTAAAAGTTGAATAAGAGTTCTCGAAAAAATCGTGATCGTAAAGGTAGTGTTTTATTAAAGAATTTGGGATTTCGAATCGCGATACTTTTTGGTGTTGCTTTGTTATTTTTTATTGGTTTTAAATACTCAGAAGAGGCTTATAAGCAAAAGCAAGTTAATCGTGAAGTTGCAGAACTTCAAGCAGAAATTGATAAATTAAATCAGGACAACAAAAATCTTCAAGGATTGATTGATTATTTTCAAACAGATGAATTCAAGGAAAAAGAAACGAAGGATAAATTAAATTTAGTTAAAGAAGGTGAAAAATTGGTTTTGATAAAAGAAAAAGATATTGCAGTTGAACCAGTTCAGGTTGATAATGAAACTGAAATCACCGTTAATCGTCCTAACTATTATTATTGGTGGTATTATTTTTTCGGAATTGATAAGACAACGCAGTTTCGGGATTAGGTTTATTCTTTAAGAGAGTTGTAGTAGTTTTAAATTTAGATGTAGATAACATTTTTTCTCGCAACGCCATCAGAATGGCGAGATCCTCGAAAATACATTATCTACATCTAAATTGATTGAATATAGTTTTTAAGAAAATAACTTAAATAACTGAAAATAAATGGCAGAAATTTTTGATTTTAAAAGTGGTGGAAAGCTTAATCTCAATAGTGGTGAAAAAAACTCTCAAAGGGAAGAATTTGGAAGTGATAATATAAAAGAGAGTGCCAGTAGGGATGATATCGAAAAAAGGCTTCATGATAGTGGAGGTTATGATAAAATAGGGAAGATACAAAAGACTATACTTACAGAAAATATTTCTTTTTCAGGTCTTGGAAAGAATAAGGAAGTAGTAGCAGAATATTCTCTTGAAGACTTAATTAGATGGATAGAAAAATCAGAAGAATCTAATTGGACGAGGAAGCCAGAGTTTTTTAAGGCTATTGCAGAGGAAATATTAGACAGAATAATAGATGCAAAGTAATTTTTTAAAATTAATTTTAATATTATGCCAAGTTATCAAAATTTAGAGCAGGAGGATAAGGAGATAATGGACGCGGTGGAACTGGAAGAGGAGCGTCAAATTAATGAGCTGGAATTAATTGCTTCGGAGAATTATGTTTCGAAGGCAGTTTTGGAGGCAATGGGAACAGTTTTGACAAACAAATACAGTGAGGGGTATCCAGGACATCGATATTATGGAGGAAATCAAGTGATTGATATAGTAGAAAATATTGCAATTGATCGAGCAAAAAAGCTTTTTAATGCCGAGCATGTCAATGTTCAGCCACTTTCTGGTTCTCCGGCCAATGCGGCGGTTTATTTTGCATTTTTGAAGCCAGGAGACAAAGTGATGGGATTGAAACTTGATCATGGTGGGCATCTTTCTCATGGTCATCCAGTGAATTTTTCTGGAATGCTTTATAATTTTGTTCAATACGAAGTTGATTCAGAGACTGGAAAAATTGATATGGCAAAAGTTCGAGAAATTGCACTGAAAGAAAAACCAAAAATGATTGTGGCTGGGTATAGTGCTTATTCAAGAGAAATTGAATGGGAAAAATTTCAAGAAATTGCTGATGAGATTGGAGCGTTCACTTTTGCTGACATTGCTCATACTGCTGGTTTAATTGCGACAGGAGAGATGGCGAATCCAGTGCCGATTTTTGATGTTGTTTCAACGACCACTCACAAAACTCTTCGAGGACCAAGAGGAGCGATGATTATGTGTAAAGAGAAATTTGCTAAACAAGTTGATCGAGCAGTTTTTCCTGGAATGCAGGGTGGACCGCATGATCACATTACAGCTGCCAAGGCCGTGGCTTTTGGCGAAGTTTTGAAAGATGATTTTAAAGTTTATGCAAAACAAGTTATTTTAAATGCACAAACAATGGCAGAAGATTTTATCGATAGAGGTTATCGAGTGATTTCTGGAGGAACTGACAATCATCTTTTTGTGGCTGACATGACTAGCAAAGGAGTGAGCGGAAAAGAAGCTGAACAAGTTCTTGAAAAAGTTGGAATCTCTGTGAGTCGATCAACAATTCCCAATGATCCAAATCCACCAATGAATCCTTCTGGGGTTCGTTTCGGAACAGCAGCTGCAACTTCTCGTGGCATGAAAGAGGAAGAAATAAAAAAAGTTACAGAGTTAATTGACAAGGCGATTATGAATCGTGAGAATGAAGAGGAGTTGAAATCTGTTAAAGAAGCAATAAAAAAACTTTGCACAGAATTTCCAATTCCGAGTGTTTAGAATCGGTCATAATTTCAGGATTAATTTTTTGATTTAGGGCTTTAATTATGCTAAAATAGCTGTGTGGATATTCATGATTTTATAAAAAAAAGAAAGCATTTGATTTGGTGGGTAAAGGATTATGACAAACTCGGACCAGAATCAATTGTGGAGGCCACTTTGAATTATGGCGATTGGGATGATGTGCAAACACTCATTAAAATTTTGGGCATTAAAGAAGTGGCCAGGATTTTTCGTGAAAAATCTCAGCCATCAAAAATGGGAAGACAAAATTATCATAAAAGAACGAAACATTATTTTACACTATATTTCAATGCCCATGCATAAAGAAATTTTGACCAAGAAGCAAATAGAATTATTATTGTTAGTAAAGAAATTTATTAAGAATTTTGGATTGGTGGGTGGAACAGCCATTGCCTTGCAAATTGGACATCGACGTTCAATTGATTTTGATTTATTTTCATTGAAAGAATTTGAAAGCACTAAAATTAGACGAGTGATAAAAAAAGAAGGCTGAAAAATCGGTAAAGTGTATAAAGATGAAGATGATCAGTATACTTTTTTTATTGATAATGTTCAATTCACTTTTTTTAATTATCCATATGCTTTAGATTTTTCTAAAAATTTAGAAGATTTTCTAAGAATGCCAGATCTTTTGACTTTAGGTGCGATGAAAGCTTTTGCACTTAGGCGTAGGGCAAAATGGAAAGATTATGTCGATTTGTATTTTATAATAAATAAATATCATTCTATAAAAAAAATTGTTGAGCGAGCGAAAAAAATATTTGAAGGTGAATTCAATGAAAGGATATTTCGTGAGGCTTTAATTTATTTTGAAGACGTAAATTATGACGAAGAAGTCGAATATCTATCTGGATTTGAAATAGACGACGAAGTGGTCAAAAAAAGATTAATTGAATTTAGTTTGGAAAGAAATTAAAAATAAGGATGATAATGTAAATAAGTTAGAAAACATGCATCGTGGTGGAGAAGTAATTATTAGTGGGAAAAGATATAAGATTGAGGATTAAATTATTAATATAAAAAAATGTCAGAAGACAAATTTGTAAAAAATATGTTAAACTATCAAGAGAATCTTGATGGATCTAATGAAGCAAGAAAGGCTTTTATTGAAACTCAGGAAGTAATTCTAGAGGCTGTTTTAGAAGTAGCTAATTCACAAGAAGAAAAGGATAAAATTCAAAGCGCTTATGATGAGTATATGAAGGTTGAAGAAGATGTTTTTAAAGAGAAAGGAGGAAGTGCTTCATCAGATGATATAAAAAATAGAATTCCTAATAATTATTGGATCGGATTAACTTCTTCAGCTTTGGATAGTAGAAAAAAGGGGCCTGAAATTGATTTTGATGCTGTGGAGAAAAGGATTATGGAGAATATAGATTGGGATAAAATCAAAAAAGATTCTTTAGAAAGAGAATTGAAGGACGCAAAAAAGAAGGGACAAATTAATTAAGTTGTGCTATGAGAAACAAGATTTCTGGAGGTGAGATAGCCTTGGATAATAAAAATTTTGCTTACGAAAAAAAAGAAGAAGAGGGAATGCTGGAAAAGATTTCTGATATTTTTGATAAACAAAAAATGTCAGAAATTTATGGCAAATTTAAGGAAGATAGTTTTTTGATGTTATTGGAAGGGGGAGATAAGTCATGGGAGGCTTTTGAAAAGTATCTAGATTTTAAATCTGATGTAGCCAATAAACTTATTCCAGCTGCTTCAAAGTTTGTTACTGGTTTTATTCTGCCGGCTCATCTTGGAGGGATTATTAATGGAGCAGTGGAAAAGGGAACGAAGATTGCAACTTTTTTAGGTAAGAACTTTTCAAAGATTTCTAGCAATGTTTTTTTATTGGGAGCACCAACCTGGGTTGATGCTCTTAGGAAAAATATTGCAGTTCGTGATTCAAATGAAGATTACAAGAATTTACAAACATCTGATGACCTGATTCAAAGGTCTTTTATTAATTCCCTGAATGATGAAAATATAAAAGAGAAAATGGAGGAATATTGCAATCTTAGATCTGAGTTGAGTGCCTTAAGAGAAAATCCAAAAGAAAATGAACAAAAGTTAAAAGAACTTTCAGAAGATATTGCTCTCTTCGAGTTGGAATATAAGGACAATTTAGATTTCAATAATTTAAAAAATATTTTAGCTGGGAAGAAAGAGCTTTTTGATGAAAATAATGTTTTCATAGAAGATTTATCTCATCAAACTGCCGAAGAAATGATTTCAAGTATAGAAAATTATTACAAAAATAAACTTGGTGATTTTGCTGGAGAAGTTGAAGGAAAATGGTTGAAAATGGCAAATTCAGAAAATGGAAAGGAAGAAATAACTAAAGCTATCTCTCAAAAATTAAAAATAGTCATGGAAGGTAAATTGGAAAATGATTCTTATAATAAGAAAATCAAAGAAGTAGAAAAGGAATTGGTTGATGCCTTTGGTGGCTATGGGAAATATATGAAGGCAGTTGTTTGTACTATGCTTGGAGCTTTGCCTTTGGCAAAGATTGGAATGGATAAAATGGGAACTTGGGGTCCTATAGCGGAGAAAATACATGAAGGGGAAGATTATATAGAAGGGAAAATGGCTCCAGTTATGCAATGGATACAAGAAGAATGGGACAGTCTTTGGGATCTTGGCAAAGAGCGTCTTAAGGAAGGGGCAATGGACTATGTTAAAGAAAAAGCCACTGGAGCCTTGGACTCTACAGAAGGAATAATGAAAGAAAAGTTAGTTGAAAAAAGTGATTCAGTGGTGAAAGGTGCGAATTACCTCGCAGATTTCTTGGGTTATAAGGGAAATTAATTGATTAAGTGTATTTTAATGAAAGATCGAAAAAACAAAATTGCTGAATTAATATTTAAATTATCTTTATCTGGTCTCCCGCCAAGTTTTCAAGAATATGTGATTAGTAGTCTTGATCAGTTGAGTGATTCAAGAATAAATAGTTTCATAGAAGTTTTAGATGAATTTAGTGAAAAGGAGGTCAATTATTTAAAATCTGCTGAAAAGTATAAAAAATTTCTAGGTTCTGTTTCTGATGAATTAAAAAAAGATTTAAAAATTGAAGCAGGTAAAATAAAAAAAGAATTAATACAAGAATTAATTGAGTCTGGGAATGTTTCTGAAGAAAAATAAAGAAGGTTTTTATATAAAAAGTTAGTAGGTTTTATTGAGAGATATTTATAGTTGTTAATGAAAAAAATGAAAAAAAAATTAGCGAAGATTATTGATGGCAAGAAAATTGCTGAAAGGATTAGTAGCGAAGCGAGAAGGGAAATTGTTAAATTGCAAGAAGCAGGAAAACGAATGCCAGGACTTGCGATTGTTTTGATTGGCGAAAGAGAGGATTCAAAACTCTATGTTAAATTGAAAGAAAAAGAAGCTAGGAAGGTGGGGATGAATATTAATGTTTATCGAAGTTCGCAAGAAGCGTCGGAAGAGGACATTATAAAAACAATAGAATATTTAAATCAAGATGATGATGTGGATGCGATTTTGGTTCAGTTGCCGTTACCGGAAGGTCTTGATACGGACAGGATTATTAAAGCTATTGATCCAGAAAAAGATGTTGATCGATTTCATCCAGAAAACTTGAAAAAGCTGTTGGAAACGTGTAGCCATGAAGATGTGATTCCGCCAGTGTTGCAGGTTGTGATTGAAATATTGGAGGATATTGATTTTGATTTGAAAGATAAAAAAGTTTGTGTAGTTTCAAATTCTGATATTTTCGGAAAAAGTTTAGCTAAAGTTCTTGAGTGTCGGGGTGGAAAAATTGATTTGATCCAAGCAGATGATTCTGAGTTGAAAAATAAAACAATCAAGGCCGATCTTCTAATTTCGGCGGTCGGTCGCCCAGAGTTCATTGGTGGAGATACGATTAAAGAAAATGCAGTAGTGATTGATATAGGGATTACAAAAGAGGGAGATGATATTTTAGGAGATGTTAATTTTAAAGAAGCGGAAGAAAAAGTAAGATTCATAACACCAGTGCCTGGCGGGGTTGGTCCGGTGACAGTTGCAATGCTTTTAAAAAATACATTAACGTTATATAATAGAAATATGAAATAGGGATTAAACTATAGATAACATATTTTCTCGAAAAATTCCATCAGAATGTCATGCTCTCGAAAATACATTATCTACAGCTTAACTGATAATAAAAAAGTTTTTGTTGTGTTAAAAATAAAAAAAATGTCAAAAAAGAAAAAAATAATTACTGGTTTAGTTATTGCTATTATTATAGCTAGTTTTATTGTTTGGAGATTTCAAACAGATGAAGATGTTAATGAAAAATATCTTATTGAAGAAGTTCAGGTCGAAAATATTTCTCAAACTGTTTCGGCAACGGGTGATTTGAAGTCGGAAAGTGAGGTTGTTTTAAATTTTGAAAACTCTGGTCGAGTGGGAGTAGTGAAAGTTGAAATTGGAGATGAAATTGGAGACGGAGAAGTCTTAGCAAATCTTTCGAGCGATGTTTTAACTAAACAGCTCGAGAAAGCCGAAATTGCTCTTAATAAAGCTGTTGCTGATGCTGGCTCTAGTGATGATACAATTCGAGAATTAGAACAGGCAGTTGATAATGCTGAGGATTATCTAAGTGAGGTGGATGACCTAGAGGATCAAAAAGTTTTAGCAGCACAACAGGCCTATGAAGATGCTAGTGATTATTATAATGAAGCAGTTGAGTATTATGATTTGAATGTTACTGCTTCAGGTGAGGGCAGTGTTGCAGTGCAAAGTGCTAAGTTGACAATGAGATCGGCTGAAACAAGTAAAAATAGTGCAGATCAAGCAATCGAAACTGTTAATAAGGCAAAAGATTTAGCAAAAGTTTCTGCTGAGAATTTACTGAGTTCTGCTAAGAAATCATTAAAAACAGCCAAGTCTCAATATGCAGAAAGAAGTCGGGATGCAGTTGTTGAAGCTGCTCGAGCTGATTATGATATCGCAGTTGCTAATTTAGAAAAATCTTCCTTGAAAGCTCCAGTCAATGGAATGATTGCTGAAATTAATTATGAAGAAGGGGAGGTTTTAGGATCTTCTTCGGTCGGTGTAACAAGTTTTGGAAAAATGATTTCCAAGGATTTCATTTTGGAAGCTATGATTTCAGAATCTGATATTTCAAAGGTTCAAATTGATCAAATAGCAGAACTATCTTTTGACGCGTTATCTTTTGATGAAACAATTGAAGCACAAGTCATTGAGATCAATCCAGCTGCTACAATTATTCAGGATGTTGTTTATTATAAAGCTAAATTAAAGCTTAATAAAATTGATTCTCGTTTGAAAGAAGGAATGAGCGCAGACGTAGATATTCTTATAGATAATAGAGAAAGCGTTTTGACAATTCCACAGAGTGCTGTTAATTATGATGAATCGAAAACATCCGTGAAAATTATTGATGAGCTTGGAAATATTGAGAAGCGACAGATTCAAGTTGGACTAGAAGGGGATAGTGGAATGATAGAAATTAAGAGCGGATTGAAGGCAGGAGAAAAGGTGATTGTTTCTGAAAGAACTGATTAGCCTGATTATTTGTTTTTACTTTTATGAATTGTTAGTAACTAAGATGTGGATAATATATTTTTTCGAAAAATTCCATTAGAATGTCATGTTCTCAAAAATACATTATCCACATCTCAATTGTGTTTGGGTTGGCGGTGGATTTGAAAAGAGCTTCTCTTTGGAAACAAAATTTTCTAAAAAATAAACTCAAACCCTAAATTTTATAACTGAAAATCTTACCCACATTCAATACCACCTTGGACGATCAAGAGTCTATTCCTAATTTCTCTTTCGTTACGAAAATTTCAAAGTTCAAGCGAAAAAAGTGAAGAATGAGGAAGGAATAACGAATGTTATTTCAACGAGTGATGAGTTTTTTGTAGCTGAAATTAGGAATTTGCAGCAGAATATGGAGATTAGAAATAGACTCTAGGACAAAATTTGGGTTTTCAGACAAAATTTTTGTAGAAAATTTTATTCCCAGAGAGAATGAAGATTATTCTTAAAAGGGGATTGCATTGCAATCAGATATTTTTAAGTGTGATAATATTTTTTAATTAATTATTTTTTTATGATAAATAAAATTTTATTTGCCTTGGTGATTTTATTTGCCCTGGTTTTTGTGGGATTTAAATTTTTTGAAAATTCAGTTTTGAACTCAACTGCTAGTGATTCAAATATTCCTGTGGAATTTGAAATTAAAGAAGGACAAAGTGCTAAGGAGATTGGTGCTAACTTGGAAGATGATGGGCTTATTTTAAACAAGTATTTTTTCTATTTTTATATTTGGAAGAATGACTCGGGCAGTAAAATTCAGGCTGGAAATTTTGAACTTACTTCGAATTTAACAATACCTGAAATTACTTTAATTTTAATTGAAGGAGAGAATAATCCAGAAATTAAAAAACTTACTGTTCCGGAAGGATTTACAAATAAAAAAATTGCAGAAAGGTTAAAAAAAATTGATCCTGAGATTGGGTCTCAATTTGAGAAAATTGCTAGTTGCCAATGTCTTCAAGAAGTTGAGGAGTGTGCTTGCGGAAAAGTCTTGCAAAGATATGATTTCTTGAAAACAATTCCGGAAGGAGTGGACATTGAAGGATATCTTTTCCCTGATACATATTTTATTGATAGTGAAGACACGGCAGAAATTCTTGTTATGAAATTTCTTAACAATTTCAATAAACAAATTGATAGCGATTTGATGAAGGAAATTGAAAGTCAGGGAAAGAGTCTGCATGAAATTATCACTATGGCCTCAGTCATTGAAAAGGAGGCAAAAACTGCAGAAGCACGTCGAATTGTTTCTGGAATTTTTTGGAAAAGAATGAATGATGAATATCCTCTTCAGAGTTGCGCTACACTTGCCTATGTAACTGGAATTGATAAAAAGCAATATTCAATTGAAGATACTGAGCTTGTTTCACCATATAATACTTATAAAAATGCGGGATTACCACCAGGGCCAATCGCAAATCCGGGACTAGATGCAATTAGAGCAGCTATTTATCCAGATGAAAATAATTACTATTTCTTTTTAACTGATCCAGGAACAGGAGAAATGGTTTATTCTGTTACATTAGAAGAACATAATCGTAATAAAGTGGTTCATGGATTGTAGGGTCAAAGATGAAAATAATATATTTAACGGGGCTGGGTGTGGAATAGGGAATAAATTTTATAATTTTATAATTTTTTAAATAATTTCTAATATCTGAATTTTTAAACATTAAGATTTGAGATTTATTTATAAAATTACAAAATTGGAAATTAAAAATTATATTTAAAATATGCAAAACAAATACTCAAAACTTAAAGTTATCCTCACCCTAATAATATTTTTTAGTTTTTTTGGGTTAGTGGGAAGTTCGGAGGCGGCCACCTATTATATTAAAACTGGGGGCAATGATGGGAGTGCTGGCACCTCAGATGCAACGGCATGGGCATCACTTGATAAAATCCGTACATCTATCAGTAGTGGTGATACGGTCTATCTAAATAAAGGTGATACATGGACAAGTACAGCAAACGAATCTTACGCCTCTCTTCACTTTGATGGAAAAAGCAATATCACGATTGATTCTTACGGTACTGGGTCAAAACCACTTATAGACAATACTGAACAGGTGGATACTACACCATCAACGCTTGATCCGAACTGGTGTGTTTTGCAATTTATAGATTCGACCAATATTTCTGTAAGCAATATAGAAATGCGTGGTGCATTAAACACAATGGCTGTTTTTTTGGACAATTCAACTGCAATAGATATAACTGGGTGCGATGTTAGCGGAAAAGGTTATGACGGTTCTTCTGTAACTGAATCGTTAATGATGGCAAAGGGAAATAGTGTTTTTAACATTGTTGATTGTCTGATTACGATGTATGGGGTTGCCTGGAATAGTTATTATTATACCATGACTATAGAGTGGAAATACGGATCATACGGAAATTTTCAAGGTAATGAAGTGATTGGGATAACTGGAACTACACTAAAGAATGTAAATTCGGGCAGTAATTATGTGTCCTATTGGGAAAATAATTATATTCATGGGTGTGATAGCCGATCAGCAAGTCCGAAAGTAATATGGATTAGGGGTTTGTCTACCGGATCGGGATCAAATAATTTATACGTTATCAGAAATAATGTGATTGATCTTTGTGAAAATTGCCCTTCCGGAGACACTTTGAATGTCCTTCACAGGTACACAGCTTACCCTTATGACGTTATAATCTGGTTTATAAACAACACAATTATATCAGATGGAGTTGGAGAAAATCGTATGTCCGCAAATTCCAGTGATTATATATACATTCATAATAATATTTTTTATGACATGAACACGGGGGCGGATTTAGTTGAGAATGCTAGTAATTTTAGTATAAGAAATAATATTTTTTATGATGTAGCCTCGATACTCGAAGGCAGTACGCCAGGGACGGACTCTGGAAACTTTAAAGATTTGGATGGGTCATTATACGATCCGAACTTTTTGGACATTAATAATCTTACGGCAGGAGCGGCTCTAACGGTGTTGTCAACAGATGCAATTGACGGTGGTTATGGTACAGCTGGAAGTGGCTATTATCCATCAACTGATTATAGCGGAAATGCGAGATCAATGATTGATATAGGCGCATTTGAATATGAATCTTTTGACATTACCCCACCATCTTATCCAACGGGGTTGAGTGTAGAATAAGAAATATTAGAATCAGGCTATTTAGACAAAAATATTTCAATAGCTATAATAAATATATGTTTTCTAAAATATCAAAATATAATAACTTTGATTGGGTGTCGGTTTCGGCGACGCTTTTTCTTTTGGTCTCCGGATTGGTGGCTATATATTCTCTTTCTATTGCTCAAAGCGGTGGTGGGTTGAATCATTTTGAAAAACAGATTATTTTCTTAATTATTGGGTTAATACTTTTTGTAATTTTTAGTTTTTTGGATTATCGAATTTGGAAAAGTCATGCTGGAATTTTGTATGTAATTGGAAACTTTCTTTTAGTGGCAGTGCTTCTTTGGGGAGATACTATTCGTGGAACTTCAGGGTGGTTTAGTTTGGGACCATTTAATTTTCAGCCTATTGAAATTATGAAGATTTTTATGATTATTTTCTTAGCAAAATTTTTTGCCAAGAAGATGTCAATGGGGATTGGTAAAAAGGAATTTTTAGTTTCACTTGTTTATCTTGCTATTCCGGTTTTTTTAGTAATGCTTCAGCCTGATCTCGGTTCTGCAGTTGTGATGATTGTTATTTGGGGAGGAATGTTGTTTTTATCTGGTATTGATAAGAAGTTTTTTTTAATGCTTATTGCTTCTGGAATAATTCTTTTCTTGATTGGTTGGGGATTTTTTTTAAAAGATTATCAAAAAGATCGAGTTGAAATTTTATTGAATCCTCAAAATGATCCACTAGGAAGTGGTTATAATATTATTCAGTCAATGGTGGCGGTTGGTTCGGGTGGAGTTACTGGAAAGGGATTGGGTCATGGATCACAAAGTCAATTGAATTTTCTTCCAGAGCGACATACCGATTTTATTTATGCTACAATTGCCGAAGAAAGTGGTTTTATCGGAGTCTCTCTTCTGCTGGCTGTTTTAGGGGTTTTATTTTATCGTATTAAGAAAGCTTCTGATCAATCAAGGGATGATTTTGGGCAACTTTTAGCTGGTGGAATTTTAATGATGTTCTTTTTTCATATGGTAGTGAATATTGGAATGAACTTGGGGATTATGCCAGTAGCTGGATTGTCTTTGCCTTTTGTTAGTTATGGTGGGAGCTTTTTAATTATTTCATTAATAGCCGTTGGAATCACACAAAGTGTTTGGAAATTAAGACGTCGTAAAAGAGTTTCTTCAACTGATTTATATTAAAAAAGATACTTAATTGAAAAATAAATGAAAAATAAATTTAAGATATTATTCTTAATGAGTGTGGTAACGCTGATTTTTTTTGCGAGCCTTTTTTATGTAAGTAGTGCGTTGGCAATAGATAATAATAAGAGCATAAATGATAATAACCAAGCTTATCAAGTTCGTCTTTTCTTTTTTGGTTCTTCAATTTGTCCTCATTGTAAGGAGGAAAAAGAGTTTTTGCCAAAGTTAGAGAAAAAATATTCTAATTTAGAAATTCAATATTTTGATGTAAATGACCTTAATGGGAGAAATATATTTACTCAAATTGTTGATGAATATGATTTAAGTGGGGGAGTTCCTGTGAGTATTATTGGCGAGGAGGTTGTTGTTGGTTTTGATAATGAGGGAAACATTGGAAAAAAGATCGAGAATCTTATTAAGAAATGTTCTTTGAATGCTTGTGATTCGAAAATTAGTAATATGCTTGATTTATCTTCAGTTTCTCAGGTTTTAATTAGTGGGGAATTGGTTGATGAATTTTTGGGCTTAGGTGCTAAAAAAGATGAGAGTAATCAGGAACATAAACACAGTAAGAATGACGTAGTGACAGTTTTTGGAAGAGAAATTTGTACAGATGATCTTTCTTCCCCTTGTATTCTAGGGGTAATTCTTGGTTTAGCTGATGGGATAAATCCTTGTATGTTCTCGGTGTTATTTTTTGTCCTTTCATATTTACTTGTGATTGGTTCTCGAAAAAGAGCTTTAAAGGCTGGAATTGCGTTTATAGTTACAACCTTTCTTATTTATTTTTTATTTATGTATGGGATTAT
The DNA here is from genome assembly GCA_964421125.1 of uncultured Bdellovibrionales bacterium. Lineage (GTDB taxonomy): Bacteria > Patescibacteriota > Minisyncoccia > Moranbacterales > DUUL01 > UBA2193. The sequence continues at coordinate 43,774 of CAYQVD010000002.1, read as the reverse complement.
TCAAATAGTTGATTTTCTTGGCATTGCTAGTCTGGCTAGAATTATTATTTCTATTGTGGCTTTAATAATAGGAATTATTATGATAAAAGATTTTTTCTTTTATGGAAAATTTATTTCCCTTGAGATTCCAGAAATTGTAAAACCGACTCTCGAGAAGCTTGTTAAAAAGGGAACTGTTCCAAGCGCCATATTATTAGCTATCTTAGCAGGTATTGTTGAGTTGCCTTGTACTTCAGGTTTGCCTCTTGCTTATATTTCAGTTCTTGCTGACAGTGACACCTCATATTTTTGGCACATTGTTCTTTATAATCTTTTCTTTATTCTACCTCTTCTTATTATAGTTATTCTTGTAGTTTTCTTTGAAAAGAAAACTGATGAGCTAGAAAATTGGAGAAAATCTTCTAGGAAGTACATGCGACTTGTTGCTGGAATCTTATTAATCTTATTGTCCATTGCGCTTTGGCAGAATTGGTTATAAATATTTGTAAAAAAAACAAATAAGTTGTATAATATAATAAAAGCCTATTCAATTATATAAATTTATAATTTAGGATACGCAGTGGCTCTGTCTTTGAAAAATGACCGCAGTTATTATGTGCTGTTTGCGGTAGTTTTTCATTAAAATTTTTTAGACAATTTAAAAATTAGATAATAAATCATATTTTATAAAACAAAAATGGCTAAGCAGGATTATATAGTCGCGCTTGATATTGGTTCAACAAACATTAGAACTGTTATTGCTCAAGTAGTTCCAGAGGGAAAACCTCGAATTATTGGAATGGGTGTTTCGGTTGCAAATGGAATGAGAAAAGGTGTTATTGTTGATTTAGAAGAGGTTACTCAATCAATTAAGGACTCTATCGAAAAGGCTGAAAAATTAGCAGGAGTTTCTGTTCATGATGTGTACGTATCAGTTGGAGGAAGTCATCTTGAGTCAACTGAAACAAAAGGAGTAATTGCTGTCGGGAGAGCAGATGGAGAAGTGACGGAGGATGATGTTGAGAGGGTGGTCGAAGCTAGCCAAGCAGTTAGTTTGTCTCATAATCAGGAAATTCTTCATGTTGTTCCTCAGAAATTTATTCTTGATAATCAAGAGGGTATTAAGGATCCAGTTGGTATGAATGGAGTTCGCTTGGAAATGCATGGAATCTTAGTCACTGGGTTTGCTCCACATCTTAAGAATTTATCTAAATGTATATACAATGCTGATTTAGAAATTAGTGGTTTTATTGTTGCTCCTCTTGCTGCAGCTCGAGCTGTTTTAAACAAAAGACAAGAAGAGCTTGGTGTCGCGTTAATTGATATTGGTGGTGGAACAACTTCACTAGCTGTTTATGAGGAGCGAGAATTAATTCATCTAACAGTAATTCCAGTTGGAGCTGGTCATATTACTAATGATGTGGCCATCGGGTTAAGAACTTCTATTGATGTTGCAGAGAAAGTGAAGGTTGAATATGGATCATCTTTGCCTTCTGAAATTGGAAAGCAGGAACAAGTTAATCTTTCTGAAATTGATCCTAGTGAGGAAGGAAGCGTCTCAAGGCAACATGTTGCTGAAATTATTGAGGCTCGATTTGAAGAGACTTTAATGATGGTAGAAAAAGAACTAAAGAAAATAAATAGATCTGCTCTGTTGCCAGCTGGTGTGGTTTTGACTGGAGGAGGAGCGAAATTGCAAGGAGCAGTTGACGTTGCCAAAGAAACCTTAAAATTACCTGCTCAAGTTGGCTTTCCTATTGAATTATCTGGACTTATTGATAAAGTGGATGATCCGTCTTTTTCTGTTTCAATTGGAATGATTCTCTGGGGACTTGAACATGATGACATGGCTGGTTTTATCGGAGAGAGTGATAGCAAAAAAGGTGGTATAGGTAAAAATGTATTAAATAATTTTCCAGTTAAGGAAACTATTGATGATATAAAAAAATGGTTTGGAAAGTTTTTCTAACAATCTTTTATTCAAATAGTCTTTATTTTGCTTGACTTTTAAATATCAATTTGATATCTTTAATAGTCAAAATAGATGAATAAATAATTGTAATTTTATTAATAAAAAACAATGGCGGAAATAAAACCTGATGTAGAAACTTTTGCAAGAATAAAAGTTGTTGGAATTGGTGGTTCTGGTTCTAATGCGATTACTAGGATGATTGAATGTAAGTTAACGGGCGTTGATTTTGTTGCGATTAATACCGATGCTCAAGATCTTCATCACTGTAAAGCAAGTGAAAAAATTCATATAGGAAAAAATCTTACTAAAGGTCTTGGTGCTGGGATGAATCCAGAGCTTGGGCGACAAGCTGCTGAGGAGAATCGAGATGAAATTCAAGAATCACTCAAGAGCTGTGATATGGTTTTTGTGGTTTATGGAGCTGGAGGAGGTACTGGTTCAGGGGCTGGTCCAATTGTTGCTGAAGCAGCAAAGGAAGCAGGAGCTTTGACTGTTGGGGTTGTTACTCGACCATTTTCTTTTGAAGGAAGACAGCGAAGTGTTGTTGCTGAAGAATCACTTGAAAACTTGAAGGATCGAGTTGATACTATGATTTCTATTCAAAATGATAAACTTTTACAAGTCATTGATCGAAACACATCTCTCGTTAATGCCTTTAAAATTGTGGATGATGTTCTTCGACAAGGAGTTCAAGGTATTTCAGATTTAATTACTAAACCTGGAATTGTTAATGTTGATTTTGCTGATGTTCGATCGGTTATGCAAGAAAGCGGTTCAGCTTTAATGGGGATTGGTGTTGCTTCTGGCGAAAGCCGAGCTTCTCATGCTGCCAAACAAGCTATTAATTCTCCACTTCTGGATATTTCAATTGATGGAGCCAAAGGAGTCTTATTTAATATTACAGGAGGAGATGACTTAACAATGCTTGAGGTTAATGAGGCTGCTAATATTATTACTGAAACAGTTGATCCTAATGCAAGGATTATTTTTGGAGCTTCTACGGAAGAATCTGTTAAGAAGGGTGATGTTAAAATCACAGTCGTTGCAACTGGTTTTGATGAAGAACTTTTTCAGACTGGTGGGACAACTTTTGATAGAGTGCAAAATCGATCAGTAGGAGTTTCTGTTGGAGATGTATCAAGTGAAAACTCAAACAGAGAAGTTATTAATGAATTTAGTAAAAAGGAGGTCTCAATAGAAAAATCTAATGAATCTCCTTCTATGATTATTGAAGAGAAGATTTCTGAAAATAAAAATATAAAAAAGTTAGAAGAAGATAAGAGCCCACTTGAGGAAAGCACCGAAGATGATGATTTAGATATCCCGGCCTTTATTCGGAAAAAAATGGGAAAATAATATTTGCAGAGAAGATTAAATGAGAAAGGTTGACATCCTGTGTTAGTTTTTGTATATTAACAAGAGTTCGTTTTTAAAGTCCGTATTCTATTGCAACTTTCAAGTTTCATAACGAAAGAGACTTTTAAAACAAACTCTTTAAGCTTAAAATAGTAGTCTGAAATTTAAAGCCTTGAGTTTTAAGGCAAGCTTTTAGTTTGTTTTTTTAGTAGTAATAATTTTAATAGAAAAAACTGTGCCTACAATAAATCAGTTAATTAAGAGATCAAGAAAATCAACAAAGAAGAAACCAAAGTCTCCAGCTATGACTTATGGTTTTAATACTATTAAAAATAAACCGGTTAACTACCCGTCACCTTTCAAGAGGGGTGTTTGCGTTAAAGTTGCAACAACTACTCCAAAGAAACCGAACTCTGCGTTGCGAAAAATTGCTAGGGTAAAGTTAACTAATGGAATGGAGGTTACTGCATATATTCCTGGAATTGGACATAATCTTCAAGAACATTCAATTGTAATGCTTCGAGGAGGAAGAGTTCCTGATCTTCCAGGTGTCCGTTATCATGTTGTTAGAGGAGTACTTGATACTGCTGGAGTTTCTGATAGAAAACAAGGACGATCAAAATATGGAGTGAAGAGACCTAAAGAAGAAAAATAATTTAGAATAATTTAGAAAAGTATGCCAAGAAAAAAACGAGTATATAAAAAAAACTGGAGACCAGATCCGCAATTTAACTCTATTTTAGTAGGGAGATTTGTTGGTTATGTTATGGAAAGAGGAAAGAGATCTAAGGCTCAGAAAGTCATTAGCGAAACTTTTGAAATAATTCATGAGAGAACAAAAAGAGGTGGCTTAAATGTTTTTGAGCAAGCTCTTAAAAATGTTTCTCCTCTTATGGAGCTTAAAGGAAAGAGAATCGGAGGAGCAAATTATCAAGTCCCTATTCCTGTGATGGGTGACCGAAGAGTTACTCTTGCAATGCGTTGGATTAAGGCGGCTGCAAAATCAAGAAAAGGAAAGGGAACGGCAGATTGTCTTGCAGAAGAACTTATTGAAGCATCTCAAAAGAAGGGTGTTGCAATGAAAAAGAGAGAAGATACGCATAGAATGGCTGAAGCTAATAAAGCTTTTGCTCATTTTGCTTAAAATATATAATATAATTAAAGGTTATGGCGCGACAAACTCCTATTAAAAAATATCGAAATATCGGTATTATTGCTCATATTGATGCTGGGAAAACAACTATTTCCGAGAGAATTCTTTTTTATACTGGAATTTCTCATAAAATTGGAGAAGTTCATGAAGGAGAAGCGATTATGGATTGGATGGAACAAGAGCAAGAGAGGGGGATTACTATTACTTCTGCTGCAACAACTTGTCAATGGAAAGAGCATCAAATTAATATTATTGATACTCCAGGTCATGTTGATTTTACCGTGGAAGTTGAAAGATCTCTTCGTGTTCTTGATGGAGGGGTTGTTATTTTCGATGGAAAAGAAGGAGTTGAGCCACAATCAGAAACTGTTTGGCGACAAGCTGATAAGTATAAAGTGCCTCGTATTTGTTTTATTAATAAAATTGATAAAGAAGGAGCGAGTTTTGAAGATGCGCTTTCTTCAATTTGGAATCGATTAACACCAAATGCTGTAGCGATTCAATATCCGATTGGTCAAAGTAGTGATCATCAGGGGGCTATTGATTTAGTGAAAATGAAAGCTCTTAATTATGAAGGGCAAGCTGGGGAAACTGTTGTGGAAAAAAATATTCCAGAGGATATGAAAGATATTGCACAAGAATGGCGAAATAAGTTGATTGAAAAGGTTGCTGAAATGAGTAATGAACTAACTGAGAAATACCTTGGAGGAGAAGATTTTACTGAAGATGAAATTAAAGAAGGAATTAGAATAGGAGTTCTTAGCGGGAAGTTGATTCCAGTTTTAACAGGAACCGCTCTTAAAAATAAAGGTGTTCAACCAGTTTTAGATGCTGTTGTTGATTATTTACCTTCACCGGTTGAGGTTGAAGCAATCAAAGGGGTTGATATTAATGATTCAGAGAAAGAAATTGTTCGTGAAGCAAGCGATGAAGCTCCATTTGCAGCTTTGGCATTTAAAGTTGCAACAGATCCATATGTAGGTCAATTAACTTTTTTCCGAATTTATTCTGGGATATTGAAAGCTGGATCTTATGTTTTGAATTCTACAAATGGGAAAAAAGAGCGGATCGGAAGAATTCTTATGATGCATTCAAATCACAGAGAAGAAATTGATGAGATTTATGCTGGCGGAATTGGAGCTTTAGTTGGAATGAAAAGTACGAAAACTGGTGATACACTTTGTGATGAAGATGCTCCAGTTATTTTAGAGAATATTGATTTTCCAGACCCAGTTATTGATATTGCAGTTGAACCAAAAACAAAGGCTGATCAAGAAAAAATGGCAATTGCTTTAAGAAAGCTTGCTGAAGAGGATCCCACTTTTCAAGTTCGAACTGATGAAGATACAAATCAAACTCTAATTTCGGGAATGGGAGAATTGCATTTGGATATTATTGTTGATCGGATGAAAAGAGAATTCAGTGTTGAAGCTAATGTTGGTAAGCCACAAGTTGCTTATCGAGAAACGATTAAGTCTCAAGCTGAGGCTGAAGGAAAATATATTAAACAATCTGGTGGACGTGGTCAATATGGACATTGTTGGGTTAGAATTGAGCCACTTGGAGAAGGAAATGGATTTGAATTTGTTGATGAAATTAAGGGTGGATCTATTCCAAGTGAGTTTATTCCATCTATTGGAAAGGGGATTAAAGAGGCAACCGACAAAGGAGTTATTGCTGGTTATCCAATGGTTGATGTTAAAGCGACTGTTTATGATGGATCTTATCATGATGTTGACTCTTCTGAAGCAGCTTTTAAGATTGCTGGGTCAATGGCTTTTCAGGCAGCAGTTAAAAAGGCTACTCCAATTATTCTAGAGCCAGTAATGAAAGTCGAAGTAACTACTCCAGAAAATTTCATGGGTGATGTTGTTGGAGATCTGAATGCTAAAAGAGGTAAAATAGAAGACATGACTGATAGAGGAGAAGGTTCTGCGGCTGTTAAAGTTATTAATGCTAAAGTTCCTCTTGCATCTTTGTTTGGATATGCAACTCAATTGAGATCAATGACTCAAGGACGGGCAAATTATTCAATGGAGTTTGAACGTTACTCAGAGGTGCCAGCGAATGTTGCGGAAAAGATTAAGAGTGGAGAGATTCAGTAGTAATTTTAAATTTATGAATTTAAGTGAAATAAAACAATTAATTAATGCATCAGGTGGGAAATTAATTTTGAGTGATGGTAATCTTAAAGATAGTTTTATTGTGATGAAAATTAATGACTATCTTCTTGAAAAAGGATGTGAGGGTGATTATCCTGAGAAGGATGAAGATTTGGGTCAATTTGATTTTATTGAAAACGGAGATATCGAAAAGAAGAATTTGACAGATGAGGAACTCTTAGATAAAATAAACTCAGATATTGAAGAATTGAAAAAAAGAAAGCAAGAAAATGAATTGACAAGCGTAATAGAAAGTGATTTTCTATATAAGCAAAAAGAAGAAGAATTAAATTATGAAAAAATTTAAGCTTCTTTAAAAAGGGGACGGCAAAAATCCTATTCTAACGATTCTGATTTTTTGTTTTCAATGTTGTAAGTAAGTTATTATTTTTTTAATAATATATAATTTATAAAAAGTTAATTAATTGTTTTAATGGTGGCTAATCCATTAACCCAATAAAAAAAGAACTATGACAGAAGTATTTGACAGAAGTAAGCCTCATGTTAACGTTGGAACAATCGGACACGTTGACCATGGGAAAACTACTCTAACAGCTGCAATTTTGCATGTTTTAGGGTTAGCAGGTCAAAAAGTAACAGCGAAGAAAATTGATGAAATTGATAAGGCTCCAGAGGAAAAAGAACGAGGAATTACAATTGCAACTGCACACGTTGAATATGAAACAGATAACCGTCATTATGCTCATGTTGATTGTCCTGGTCATGCTGATTACATTAAGAACATGATTACTGGTGCTGCTCAAATGGACGGTGCTGTGCTTGTTGTTTCTGCAACTGATGGACCAATGCCACAAACAAGAGAGCATATTCTTCTTGCAAGACAGGTTGGTGTTCCTCAAATTGTTGTTTTTTTGAATAAGGTTGATATGGTTGATGATACTGATTTGATTGATTTAGTTGAAGAAGAAGTTCGAGAACTTCTAACAAAGTATGAATTTGATGGAGAGAATGCTACGATTATTCGAGGTTCAGCCTTAAAAGCTCTTGAAGCAAAAGATGCTGGTGATGATTCAGCAGCTCCAATTTTGGAACTTGCAAAAGCTTTGGATGAAAAAATTCCTGATCCAGTTCGTGAAATTGACAAACCCCTTCTTATGCCTATTGAAGACATTTTCTCAATTGAAGGACGAGGAACTGTTGTTACAGGACGAATCGAAAGAGGCGAAGTTAATATTAATGAAGAAGTTGAAATTGTTGGTTTAAAGGATACAGTAAAAACAGTTGTTACTGGTGTTGAGATGTTTAATAAATCTCTTGACAAGGGACAAGCTGGGGATAATGCTGGAATTCTTATTCGAGGAGTTAAAAAGGAAGACGTTGAGCGAGGTCAAGTTTTGGCTAAACCAGGAAGTATTACTCCTCACACTGAATTTGAGACAGAAGTTTATATTTTAACTAAAGAAGAGGGTGGACGACATACTCCTTTCTTCAAAGGTTACAAACCACAATTTTATATTCGAACTACTGATGTAACAGGAGATGTTGCTTTGCCAGAAGGAACTGAAATGGTTATGCCTGGTGATACAGTTAACTTAATTGTTAAATTGGTTGCCCCAGTTGCCATGGAAGATGGAATGCGATTTGCGATTCGAGAAGGTGGAAAAACTGTTGGTGCAGGAGTTGTGACAAAGATTATTAAATAAATCTTTTCAATATATTCCAAAAACAGCCTTGATTTTTCAGGGCTGTTTTTAAAATATTTTTTAATTATCAACGATTGAATATTATATAGGAAAACTTCTTTCATTAGATAAGAGAATGAGGATTTGAATAAGATTTTACAATGGGTTTTTTTTAGTGTATTCTGTATGTAGGGTAGGCTGATTTTAAATAAAAGATCAGTTTTGAATAAAAATAAATGTAATTTTAAAATAAAGAATGGTAGGCTTTTCTAAGAAAAAAATAAATTCATATACATTAGGAGAAAAATTGAAACGTATCCGAGAGGATATGAGAATTTCTCTTGCTGAAATTGCAAAAGCTACTAAAATTAAACAAGTTTATTTAGAAAAAATTGAAGAAGGAAGTTTTGATGATCTTCCACCAGATGTCTATGTCCAGGGATTTCTAAAGAGTTATGCTAGATATTTAGGCGTAGATAATAAAGAAGTTCTTCAACAATATAAAAAAGAGTGTGGAATAAAAGATAATATGAAAAAATTTCGAGTTAATTCTAGGCTAAAAAAGAAATTTAATTTTCCTAATATTACAGTCACTCCTCGTTTTTTTACAACAGTTTTTATCGTTTTAATTATTTTTGGAGGTTTTTTTTATTTTTATAAAGAAATTGGTAACTTCTCTCAGGATCCTCGTTTAATTGTTATGCAACCAACTGGAGATTTGTTAATTGATAAAGGGACTTTAAACGTAATTGGAATAACTGATAAGGATAATAAAGTTTTTATTAATGGTCAGCCAGTTTTTGTGAATGAGAAAGGGGAATTTCAGGAGAATTTGGGATTACAAAATGGAATGAACAATATTGTAATTAAATCAATTAATCGTTTTGATAAAGAAATAGAAAAAGTTTTTAATGTTTCTGCTCATTATGATATTCAAATTGCTGAAGGAGACGAAGATCATCGGGATAAAATCATGGGAGAACAGGATGAAAAAGTTAAAATTGAGATTAAAGTGGAAGAATTTCCTGTTTGGGTTTCTGTCAAAATTGATGATACAGACGTTCAAAGTGGAACAATGCTTCCTGGATCAATTCAAATTTTTGAAGCAAAAGATAGGATATCAGTTACTTCCGGAAGAGCTAATAAAACCTTTATTAAATTTAACGAGCAAGACATTGGAGAGCTTGGCGATGAGTCGGGAGTGCTTCGAGATGTGATATTTAGTAAAAATACACAGATTTAAATATTTAAATAATTTTAAAAAAATGTCAAAAGAAAAAAAGAGTGATGAAAAAGAAGAGGAAGTAGAAGACAAAGTTATTCCAAAGGAAACAGATGTAGTTATTAGTGAAATACAGGAAAAATTTGGGGATGGAGCTATAATGAGACTAGGAGAGGTTAAAAAAGTTGATATTGCAGCTATTTCAACCGGTGCTCCATCTTTGGACTTAGCCTTGGGAATAGGAGGGCTTCCAAGAGGAAGAGTAGTTGAAGTTTATGGACCAGAATCATCAGGTAAAACCACTTTAACTTTGCATGTAGTGGCTAATGCGCAAAAAGCTGGAGGGACTGCCGCCTTTATTGATGCTGAACACGCATTAGATCCAGTTTATGCTAAAAAGATTGGTGTAAATATTGATGATCTTTTGATATCTCAGCCAGATGCAGGAGAACAAGCGTTAGAAATTGTTGAAGCATTAGTTAGATCTAATGCTGTAGATGTGATTGTGATTGATTCGGTGGCAGCTTTGACACCACGAGCTGAAATTGAGGGAGAGATGGGAGCAAGTCATATGGGACTTCAAGCACGTTTGATGTCACAAGCATTACGAAAATTAACGGCAATTATTGCAAAAACTAATGTAATGGTTATTTTCATTAACCAGATTAGAATGAAAATTGGTGTGGTTTTTGGAAATCCAGAAACAACTACTGGAGGAAACGCTTTAAAGTTTTATTCTTCTGTTAGACTTGAAATTAGAAGATCTGCTCAAATAAAACAAGGTGATAATATTATTGGAAATCGAACTAAGGTTAAAGTTGTTAAAAATAAAGTAGCACCTCCTTTTCAAGTAGCTGAGTTTGATATTATGTATAATCAGGGAATATCAATGGAAGGTGATTTGCTTGATTTAGGTGCAAGAGTTGGGGTTATTAAAAAAGCAGGATCTTGGTATCAGTATAATGAAGATAAACTTGGTCAAGGAAGAGAAGCTGCAAAAAAATTCTTAAAAGAAAATCCAAAAATTTATAAAACAATTCACAAAGAAGTTAAGAAAAAAATAAAAGAAGAAGAATAAAAAATGATTTCTTTTACTATTGTAATTTCAGCTGTCGCGATAAGCTTTTTAATAGCTTTATTTTGGCTTGCGATTATTAATTACAGTACTAATTTTTTGGAATGGAAAAATAATAATATTTTTAGTTTAGCTATTGGAGGGATTGCTGTGGTTGGAATAGCTGGAATATTGGAGTTTATCTTACTTGAGGATAAGTATTTATTTAGTTCGAATATTTTAGAAACCAACCATCTTTTGGAAAATTCATTGCTTTTTTATGTGGTAATCGCAGCTTTAATTGAAGAGTCTTTGAAAGGAATTGTTATATGGTGGGGCATAAAAAAAGTAGTGGTTAAGAAGGCGAAAGACGGAATGATTATCGGAATGATTATTGGGTTATCTTTTGCCGTTGCAGAAAATGGAATATATTTTGCTACTCAAATAGATTCTTCTAGTATTGGGGAGGTTTTTAACTTGATTATTGCGAGAACGATTTTTTCGAGTATTGCACACATGGTATTTTCTGGAATTTTAGGATTCTTTATTGCTAGGGGGGGGTATTGTCAGAGGAATCTTGATAAGATATTATTAATTTTATTAGGGTTATTTTTTTCAGTCTTAATCCATACAATTTTCAATGCATCTGTTGCCATTGGAGCATCGTATTGGTTGCCTGTTGTAATTATTGTAATGGGTGGTACTGGCGTGTTGTTTATTTTAAGGAGATAATTTTAAATAATGAGGATAAGCGAAATAATAATATTGATATTAATAGCCTTGGTTTTACCAGTTTTTGTTTTATGGAAGAATGCTTTTCCTGTTTTTAATTATTATCTTAATGAAGCGAATAATCATGGGATTATGATTAAAAATAAGGAGCTTGGAGATAATACGTTTCTTTTAAACCCTTATTATAAAAATTATCCTTTTAGTGAAGTGGATCTGAATGTGAAAATAAATAAAAACATTGTCTCAGGATTAAAACAACCAGTCAAGATTTCTATTTGCGAAAATTATGAAGCAATGGCTTATCCTAAAAAAGGAGAAATAAATAGTATTGAAGATTTTGAAAAGTATCTTTATTTTAATGATCAGTCAGATATTCCGAATGGGACAATTTTTTCAAACGGAGAATCTGCCTTTTTTGTCAGTCGTGGTGAATATCGTCCGATTCTTTCTGGTGAAATTTTTGAGAAGCTTGGTTTTAATTGGAACGTTGTTATCCCAAAAGGAACAGAGGCCTTTTCTTTATTAGCAGGAGAAGGGGAGAAAATCGTTTTTAGCAGTGCTCATCCAGATGGGGTTATTTTAAAGACGGAAACTGGTTTTTATTTAGTTTGGGAGGAATCTCTTGTAAAAATAAAAAATGAAGAGATTATTAAGGATGTTTGGGAGCGTTATTATATAGTTCCTGCAAAAGAGCTTTTTGAGTTAGATTTTTGTGTGGTAGATGTAATAAGAGATAATGAAATAAATTGTAATTTTGATGTTTCAGGCTCTATTAGTCCGAATCAGCCGTATATATTTAAATTTAACCAAAGAGAACTGGGAGCGTCAATTATTGATGCACATACACAGTTAAAAGTGTCAGTTAAATTGAAAGATATGAAAAAATCTTTCTTTATATTAATGTCTAATGTAAAAAAAGATCTTGCGAGTAAATATGGAGAGTATCTATTTTAAAATTATGAAAAAAGTATTATTGAAAATAAGTGATTACTTAAATCAAAAAAGTAATTTCATTGGTTGGTTGTTTTTGATTTTGGTAATTGAATATTTATTTTTATTTTTCCTGGAAACGACTCTGTCAGGATTTGTAACGGTAGTTTTCAATCTTAATTTTCTCTTATTAACAGTTATAGTAACTTGGCTTATTTTAACGTTGGTTATTAGGAGGGGGAACCAAAATTTAAATATTAACTTATGGTTATTTAGGATTATTTTAGTAGGAATGTTAATTTTAATTGGGGTGTCATTGATTTTTGTTTTGTATAAGGCTAGTCTTTTGGAATCTTTGATTTATTTGGTGTTTGTTTTTATTTCAGGTTGGTTTTTGTATGATTATTTAAAATAAGATTTTTAAGTTTTTTTATTCACTTTCTTTGATTTTTTTTGTATTTTCAGTACTTTCTTCAATATATTTTTTGAATTTACTTAGACTTGATTCTAGGTAATAAACTCCAATAAAATTCATGTCGTGAAGTCTGACTGCAGATTGAAAACTTCTGATTGGCTCTTCATCTACTATAATTATTTTACCCACAGGGATATCGTTTTTCTTTTGTTCAAGTTCTTCTAGCGGGATATTAGTGGATCCTTGTATGTGATTCTTTTCATAATTTTTTCTTGATCGAACATCTAGAAATTTGATTAATCTAGACTCGTTTATTGCTTTTTGATTAGCTTCTTCTGATGAAATTGGATTGACTTTAACTATGTCTGTAGTTAAATTTGGATCGCCGAAAGAAATAATAGAAAAACCTTCTTTAGAGAAATTAGTAATTCCACCAATTAAATATCTAGAAGAAAATCCAAGTTCTTCTAAGTATTGAGTTGCTTCTTTTCCTTGTGTGGTTTCTATTTGATCAATGATTATTACTGGGATGTTTTTGTCTAGCTTGCTTGCTTGTTCTTTTAGTTTTGTTATTGGAATATTTTTTGAATTTTCAATATGACTGTATTTGAATTCTTCGGTACTACGGATGTCAATTATCTGATGAGTATCTTTATATACTAGTTTTTGAAGATCTTCAGACAAAATCATTGGAACGGTTATTTTTTCAGATTTTTCTTGGACGATTTCATTAACAGCATCTTCTTCGTTTTTTGTGAATAAAAAGTTTTTAGAAAAATAAATTCCTATTACCATTATAATTAAAAGAGCTCCAATGGCGATTGGTTTTAGGGATAAACTTTCATTGGCTTTTTCTTTTTCGTAATATCTTTGTTTTTTTTGCATTTACTATTTTGTTTTAATTAAGAATAGCTCCGATAAATTGATGTTGACCATTGCAAAACTCATCGATATCCATTGCTTTTTTCCCGGGCAATTGAATTTTTTTTATCTCAATTAATCCATCTCCGGTTTTAATAAGAGTTTTACCCTTTTCGTTATTAAAAACTTCACCATACCTTTTGTTTATAGATTTGGATGTTTCTTTAACTGATTTTATCTCCCAAAAGATTATTTTCTGATGATTGCCGAGCTGATTTTCTTTTTCCCAATAGCAAAATATTTTTGGCCAAACACAAAATGCTTTGTGAAGTCCTTCAATTTGATTAGCACTTCTTGACCAAATAATTCGTCCATCTTTCTTGTTAATTATTTTTGTGAAAGTGGCTTTATGATGATTTTGTTCTTTAGGTTTTATTTTTTTATCGAGCATATCTTGGATGGTAGGAAGCAGAATTTTATTTGAAACTTCTGCTAGTTTTTCCTCTAGCATTTTGTAGTCATATTTCTTATATATCTTTACTTCTTCTTGCTTAAGAATTGGTCCATGATCAATTTTTGAATCCATTTTCATGATTGAAACCCCAGTTTTTTCTAGTCCATCAAGAAGGGCAGCTTGAATTGGAGATGGTCCTCTGAGAGCAGGAAGCATTGAGGTGTGAACATTAACACAGCCAAATCTTGGGAGATCAATGAGTTCTTGCGGAAGGATTAATCCATAAGAAGCAACAATAATTAGATCTGGGTTTTCTGCTTGAAAAAAATTTATTGCTAGGGTATCTATTTTTGCAAATTGCTTAACTGAAAGATTATTCTTTTCTGCTGTTTTTTTGGCTTCTGGTAGAGTTATTTCTTTTTTTCTTCCTACTGGTCGGTCGGGTTGAGTGACAACTAGGGCAATGGGAATTTCTTTTTTAATTGAATCTTCTATTATTTTGGAGGCAAAATAGGAGGTTCCCATGAATATGATTTTGAGATCTTTTATTTTCATTTTGTTTTCTTATTATTTCTTTATTTTTCCTGAGTTGTGGTCTTATCTATAATTAATTCTCCGTTGAGGTGATCAATTTCGTGTTGCAAGGCTCTAGCAAAAAGTCCTCGAGCTCTAATTATCTGAGATTTTCCGCTAGCATCAATTGCTTTTACTTTCACTCTTTTATTTCGTTCAATAAGCATGAATTTTCCAGGGAAAGACAAACACCCTTCTTCGGCAATGATTCGTTCATCCGATTCACTTTTGATTTTTGGATTGATTAACACAAAAAGTTCATCATCAATTTCAATGAGACAGAGTCTGATATTTTTGCCAACCTGAGGAGCAGCTAGTCCAACTCCTTGATTTGCTCGAAGAGTTTTTGTCATGTCGAGAATCAACTGTTTGATTTCTGGAGCAGTTGGATCTTTAATTTCTTCAGATTTATTTCGTAATATAGGATTTGGATATATAATAATTTTCATTGCTTTTAAAATTTAATTGATTATTTCAGGCTTTGAAATGTAAATAATATATTTTTATAAAACATTATCAAGCTGACATGTATTTTGGAATACAGCTAATATATTTTAAGATTTTGCGGAATTACAAGACTAATAGTTTTTAATGATTATTGATAATTGAGAATATATTTAAAAAACATTTTCTGGATCGACATCGAAATACCAATTTTCTCCTAGTTTATTGAAAATCTTTTGAAGAATTGGGGAGTATTTTTTAACTGGCTTAGTTTTTACGAGGATAAATTTTTGATAAGATCCTCTAGCTTTTTCAATGTTTCCATAAAAAGGAGGCAGAATTGATATGATTTCTTTCGCGCTTACCTTTTGAAGTTGATTGTAAACCTTTTTAATGTTTTTATCAACCTTAATCTTGTCAGAATCCCGGTATATTAACTTGATGAATCGATAGAATGGGGGGTATTTAATTGCTTTTCTAGATTTCAATTCATTTTTTGCGAAGTCTTCCCATTTCCATTTTTTAAGATAATCAAAGAGGTAATTTTCGGGATTGAAGGTTTGAACTAGGAATTTTCCTTTCTGAAGACTTCCTGGGCGATTAACTCTTCCAGCAATTTGGAAAAGACTTCCAAGCCATCTTTCATCAAACTTGAAGTCAGTTTTTCCGCTCCAGCTTTCGGTATTTAAAATAGCAGTCAGGGAAACGTTTGGTAAGTCAAAACCCTTAATAATTGATTGGGTTCCAATGAGAATATCTATTTTTTGATTTTTTAATTTCTCGTAGAGTTTTCTTCGTGTATTTTTTTTGGTTAAGGCTGTCTGATCGATGATTTCGATGCGAGCTTTTGGAAAAATGGTTTTAATTTTTTCGTAAGCACTTTCGGTTCCAAAGCCTAAATTGACGATTCTAAAGCTTCGACATTTTGGACATTGAGAAAGACTTGAGATTTTGAAATCACAATGAAGGCACTGATATTTTTCTCCAACCTGAACTAATGGCAGATTACATTTTGGACACGAGACCTTAGTTTTACAGTCAAGGCACATAAGAGCTTTTCCTCTCCCTCTTCTTTGTACAAGAATAAAGGCGGTTTTTTTTGTGTCTAAGGAATTTTTTAATCCTATTTTTAATTCATTGGAAATGATAACGTTAGCTTTTTTCTTATAAAAGTATTGTTTAAGATTCACGAATTCAAAGCTTGGTTGATTTACTTCAATTTTTTTGAGACTAAGCATTGGTAGTTTTAAATGTTTCATCGATTTCCCCTGAGCTTCTTCTAGAATTTCCATTGAAGGAGTAGCAGAAAGATAAATGAGGTTAGTATTATGAATCTTCTGAAGCCAAGATGAAACTTGTCGAACATGATAGCGTGGACTTTGATCCCATTGTTTGTGAGAAATGTCTTGTTCTTCATCAACGACAATAAAACCAAGATTTTTAAAAGGTAATAAGCAACCAATCTTTGTTGAAATAATCAAATTTAGTGTTCCGTCTTGAACTCCTTTTTTAATAAAGTTTTTTTGTGTGGCAGTTAATCCAGAGTGAAAGAGTGCAACTTTATGATTCTTAAAACGCTTGAAGTAGCGATCTATTTCTTGGTAGGATAGAAAAATTTCTGGGATGATGACGAGGCATTGTTTTTTTTGTTTTAAGGCTGATCCAATACAATTCATGGCAATTTCAGTTTTTCCTGATGAAGCAGGGCCAGCTACAAGAAACTTTCTAATTTTCTTGGATAGCTTGATTTCATTAGTTATTTTTTTTTGAGACGGAGTTAATATTACTTTTTCTTTTTTATTATCCCCAATATCACTCTCAGGAGCTGAAGGCGGCGTTAATTTTTTTGTTGATTTGACGATGAAAAATTTTAGAACAATTCCCAGTCCCGTTAAGTAGTATTTTGATATTTTTTCTGCTATTTTTAATTGTTTTTTATTAATTGCCTCTTCTTGTAAAAGCTTGAGAATTAGTTTTGTTTTGTAGAAGGGTCTTTTGGTCTTTGAGTCAACAACTCCTTTAAGTTTTTTTCCAGCAAAATCAATTTCTACTAAATCGCCAAATTTAAAAACTTCTTTGCTTGAATAGGTAAAAGAAGGACTGTGATTAAGTGAAATTCGAGTGAGTGGGATTATTTCGTAGTAATTCATATTATTTTTTCAATTTCCATCTCCCAGTTAAGTATCCGACTCCAAAAGGGTGTTCATAAGAAAGCTGAACAAAATCAGCTTCTGAACTATTTACAACGCCTAAGGCCATCATAATTGATCTTAATCCGCATTCCTGTGCTTCTTCGGAGAATTCTGGGTTGATATCAAGTAGTTTTTCAAGATCATTTTTTTTAAGGAGTTTTATAAGGGTTTGATCAAATTTTATTCCATAAGGAGAAAATCCAGCAGGGGAATTGTCGGTGATTCGATGAGAAAGATCAGCACTGGCAATAAAAGCGACGTTATATTCAGTTTCATTTAAAATATTTTTAATGTGACAACCAAAGTCAAAATGAGTTTTCCAATCTTGAGAGGTGAACGTTAGCATGATTATCTTTGGTTTTTTAACCATTGATTTTGTCAGATAGTGAAGTGGAATTAGTGAACCATAATCAATATCTTCTTCCATAATAGGATCAATTGGAAGGTTGACAGATTTAATTTTTCGGAAAAGCTTACTGGAAAGAATTTTATCATTTCGAAAGAATCGTGTTTCTTCGTCTTGAATTCCAAATCTTGCAAAACTTCCCTTGTAATTATCTTTGAGGTTTATAGTAAACTTGTCATAGCGCATTGGTCCATGAGGAGAGACTATTATAATGGTTTCTGGTTGGAATTTTTTCAATTCATCTCCGAGTTCATGTAGTGCCTTAATAGTTTTTTTAACAGGAGAAAGATTGGCTTTTGGCACGCCAGGGATGATTGATGGGGGATGAGGGACAATGGCAGCAAAATTTAACATAATATTATTATGAGGTCATGTTTATTACTACTTTATCTTAGCTTATTTATTTTGTTTATTCAACAAGGACTAGTCATTTGTAATTGGGATCAGAATGCAAGTTGTATGTTTTAGATAAAAGAATAACATTATGGGTTCTTTTTTTACAAAAAACTTTTATTTGCACTACTAACTACTAACTGTAAACTAAAAATTAGTAAGAGACTTGACAAGATTTTGAGGGTAAATTATAATAGTGTAGTAAGGTCAAGTTAGACCACAACATGTAGTAAATTTAAACAAAAATATACGTTATTAGCAATAATTATGAAATGTCCGCATTGTAATCATGATGACACAAAAGTTATTGACTCCCGAGAAACAGACGGAGGGAGGACTATTCGTCGTCGAAGAGAATGTGAGGCATGTAAAGAGAGATTTTCTACTTATGAACAAATTGAAATTTTAAATTTACTAGTAGTTAAAAGAAATAGTGAGAAAGAGGAGTATAAGAAAGAGAAGTTAGAAGAAAGTTTAAAGCGAGCAACAAATAAGCGATTAGATGAGGATGAATTAGAGCAGTTAGTTTCAGATGTTGAGTCTCAAATAAATGTTTGTGGGAAATCTGAATTAACAACAAAAGAAATTGGAAATATCGTTTTGTGTAAGCTGAAAGAAAAAGATGAAGTTGCATATTTGAGATTTGCTTCAGTGTTTAAGTCTTTTGGTTCAGGAAAGAGATTTATTAAGGAACTGGAACAGCTCTAGTGAGCGTAAATTACAAATTCAAAATTGCAAATAACAAATAAATGCAAAATTACAAATTCAAAATTTTAAACATTCTTATTTCGTAATTTTTTATTATTTTGAATTTAGATATTGGTGCTTATTTTGAATTTATGATTTTTAATTTGAAATTTATAAGTTTATATATATATTTTTTAATCAGTTAAACTCGGGGGAGTAAGAAAAATGAAAAAACAAAAAGATAAGAAGAAAAAGACAGTGCAGAAAGCAAAAACTACAGCAAAGATTAAGAAAGCTATTGTGAAGAAAGTTAGAAAAACTAGTCAAAAATCAAAGAGAGCGGTTAATAAAATTAAAAAGATAGTAAAGCGAAATGGTTCAATTGTTCGTTTTCAGCAAGATAAAGTTGTTGAAGCTATTTATAAAGCTTTTAAAGAAACTGGAGAAGGGAGTATGACCAAGGCAAAAGAAGTCACCAGAAAGGTTGTTCAAATGCTTAATAAGAATTCTCGACCTGGATATATTCCTCATATTGAGGAGCTTCAAGACCTTGTTGAAAAAGTTTTAATGATTCTTGATTTTGATGATACTGCTAAAGCATATATTCTTTATCGAGAAAAAAGGCGAAAAATTAGAGATACAGAAGCTTCACTTGAAGAAGCAGTAGATCTTGTTGATCAATATCTTAAGGAGATTGATTGGCAAGTTAAGGAGAATTCAAATATGGCATATTCTCTCCAGGGATTAAATAACTATATTTCATCTATTGTAAGTAGCAAGTATTGGATGGAGAGAGTTTATGCAAAATCAGTCAAAAGAGCTCATGAAGAAGGAGATTTTCATATTCATGATCTTGATAAAGTTGCTGCATATTGTTGTGGTTGGGATTTGCAAGACTTGTTAACGCAAGGATTTACTGGTGTTGTTGGGAAGATTTCTTGTAAACCACCAAAACATCTTCGACCAGCATTAGGACAGCTTGTAAATTTTTTCTACACTACTCAAGGGGAGGCAGCTGGAGCGCAGGCATTTTCAAATTTTGATACATTACTTGCACCATTTGTTAAATATGACAAACTTGACTATGAAGCTGTGAAACAAGCAATGCAAGAGTTTATTTTTAATCTCAATGTTCCAACTCGTGTAGGATTTCAGACTCCTTTTACAAATTTGACTATGGATTTGGAATGTCCCAAGATTTATCGAGATCAAGCGGTTATTATTGGAGGCGAACCACAAAAAGAAACGTACAAAGAGTTTCAAGAGGAGATGGATATGCTTAATCGAGCCTTTGCAGAGGTAATGAGCGAAGGGGATGCAGATGGTCGAATTTTTACTTTTCCGATTCCAACTTATAATATTACCAAAGATTTTGATTGGGATAACAAAAATCTTAATTCACTTTGGGAGATGACATCAAAATACGGTGTTCCATATTTTGCAAATTTTATTAATTCTGATATGGATCCAGATGATGCAAGATCGATGTGTTGTAGGTTGAGACTTGATAATCGAGAGCTTCATAAGAGAATGGGAGGGCTTTTTGGAGCAGCTCCACTTACTGGATCAATTGGAGTAGTAACAATTAATCTTCCTCGAATTGGACATCTTGCAGAAGATAAGAAAGATTTTTATAAGAGACTTGATGTTTTAATGGAATTGGCAAAGGAAAGTCTTGAGGTCAAAAGAAAAACGGTTGAAAGTCTTACTGAATCAGGTCTTTATCCATATTCTAAATTTTATCTTAAAGATGTCTATAAAAGAAGAGGTTCATATTGGTCAAATCATTTTTCAACTATCGGAATTGTTGGGTTGAATGAGGCGATTATGAATTTTTCTAATGATGATATAACAACAAAAAAAGGCTTGAAATTTGCAGAGGAAGTTTTGGTTCATATGAGAGATAAGATGCTTGAATTTCAGGAGGAAACAGATCATCTTTATAATCTAGAAGCAACTCCGGCAGAAGGAACTGCATATCGACTTGCCCTAAAAGACAAGAAGCGATTCCCAAAGATGATTTTTGCAAATAACGGAGCCGTAGAAGAAGGAGAAGCACCTTATTATACTAATTCAAGTCAATTGCCAGTTGGTTACACCGATGACATGTTTGAGGCACTTGATCTTCAGGATAGTCTTCAGACAAAGTACACTGGCGGAACAGTTCTTCATATGTTTCTTGGGGAAAGAATAAATGACATTGAAACTACAAAATCTTTAGTGAAAAGAATTGCGACTAGTTACAAACTTCCATATTTTACGATTTCTCCGACTTTTAGTGTGTGTCCGGTTCATGGATATCTTGAAGGAGAACATAAAGTCTGTCCAAAATGTGTTATTGAACAAAATTGTGAAGTTTATTCAAGAGTTGTTGGTTATATTAGACCAATCAAACAATGGAATAATGGAAAGGTTGCTGAGTATAATCAAAGAAAAGAATTTGTGACAGGAAATAAGAAAAAATAGGCTTAATGCATATTGAATGAAAATCACTAGTGTTTACTGGTGATTTTCTTTTTCATAATAAATTTTCTGTGTCTCTTTTTGCAATAAGGGGGTAAAATAATAATGTTTGATTTTTGAAGATTTTATGATAGAATTCTATTGTTAGGCTTTGTAATATTATATTAGTATGAAGACTAAGGGATTCCTGCCCTCACAGGAATGACAATTTAGCTACTAACTAAAAATTATTAACTATTAACTAAATAAAACGCTCGGTTGAAAGTTATGAATAATCTTCATGATTTCCATCTTGGCTGTTAAAACAGTTATGCAAGAACAAGCAAAGGGATTGGCTAAAAAACTTGGCCTTAAATTTGAGGATTATCAAATCCTTCAGGAAGCGTTAACTCACAGATCTTATCTTAATGAAAATCGGGACTACGAATTTCCACACAACGAAAGGTTGGAATTTCTAGGAGATGCAGTTTTGGAGCTTTCAGTGACGGAATATTTGTTTGCGAATTATAAAAATCCAGAAGGTGATCTTACAAATTGGCGAGCAGCCCTTGTCAATGGTGAAATGCTTGCTAAAATTGGGCAGGAAATTGAAATTGAAGAATTTTTACTTATGTCACGAGGAGAAAGTAAAGATACTGGAAAAGCAAGACAATATATCCTTGCCAATGCAATGGAGGCGATTATTGGTGCGATTCATCTTGATTTGGGATATAGAGAGGCAGATAAATTTATTAATAAATATATAATTTCAAAACTTTCAAACGTTTTGGAAACAAAAAGTTATCGAGACCCAAAAAGCTATTTTCAGGAAAAGGCTCAGGAGATTGATCAGGTTACTCCTCATTATGAAGTTGTAAAAGAATGGGGACCAGATCATGATAAGAAATTTTCTGTGGCAGTTTTTCTTGGAAAGGAAAAGGTTGCTGAAGGAGAGGGTGAATCAAAACAGGAAGCACAAAGAAATGCAGCTATAGCTGGTTTGAAAGCAAGAGGGTGGGAGTAAGAAAATCAAAATTTAAAAATCAAATCTCAAAATAATAAAAGAAGATGTTTCTAAAAAAACTTGAAATGAGCGGTTTTAAATCATTTGCAAAGAAAACAGTTCTGGATTTTTCCAAAGCTGGTGTTTTGAGTAATGGGAAAACCCTTGGAATCACGGCGATTGTTGGACCAAATGGATCTGGAAAATCAAATATTGCAGATGCTTTGAAATGGTCTATGGGAGAGCAATCAATGAAAACTTTACGAGGAAAGAAGTCTGAAGATATCATTTTTGCTGGATCAGGAAAGAAATCTCAATTAGGAAGTGCTCAAGTTTCAATGTATTTGGACAACTCTTCCAAAAAAATTCCAATTGATTATGATGACTTAGTGATTTCAAGAAAGATTTATCGAAGTGGAGAAAGTGAATATCTTATCAATGGAAGTAAGGTTCGACTTTTAGATATTGTTGATATGCTTGCAAAAGCTGGAATTGGCCAACGAAGTTATTGTATCATCAATCAAGGAATGGCTGATCATGTTTTGAATGCAACTCCTGTGGAGCGACGGGTGATGATTGAAGAAGTCGCTGGAGTGAAAGAGCATCAAATTAAAAAAGATCGAAGTGAGAGGAAGCTGAGATTAACCAAGGTTAATATTGAAAGAGTGAAGGGACTTTTAATTGAAATTGAACCACATCTCAACACGCTTCGTCGTCAAAGCCAAAAGGCAGAAAAAGGCGATGAATATCGAGCAAATTTGAAACGAAAACAGAATGAATTTTTTGGTTTTCTTTGGAATAAGATTCAAACTGAAAAAAATCAGTCTTCTGGAATTAGGGATGATTTTTCTAAGCAGATTATGATAAATCAACGAGAAATTGATGAAATTAAAGACAAATTGAGTAAAGAGTCTGGGAATAAAGCTGATCATCAAGAGGAAATTCAAAAACTTGAAGAAGAAGAACGAAAAGTGAATCATTTTTCAAATGATTTGGAAAGAAAACTGATTATCGAACAAGGAAAGATGGAGCTTGAAAAAGAGCGACAGAAAGAAATTAAAGTAATTGAAATAATTCCAGTTGATGCAGGATTCATCAGGACAAGACTTGAAGATCTTCAAAAAAGACAAGGTCAATTGGTTGAAAAAATCTCAGCCTTGAAAAAAATTGGAGACTTGAAAGAGCTTAAAGATTACGCAGAGAAAATATCAATTGATCTTTCAGAGCTTCATCAAGGAGTGATTAAGGGAAAGATTGAAAAGAAAAAACAAGTGGACAAATTGAGAGCAATTCAAGAAGAGGGACAAAAAAGGCTTTCAGTAATGCAATCAGGAGTTGAAAAACTGGAAAAAGAAAGAAATGAAATTGAAGGCAAGAGAGAAAAGATTCGTGAAAAAATTAATGAGCTTGTTAAGAGTGATCAAGATGAACGTCGAGAAATGATTAAGTTGGAAGATCAACTTCGAAGAAAACAATTCGAGACTGAAAAAGTGAAGGATCAATTTAACGATTATAAATTGGAGCTTGCGAAATTGGAGGTTCGAGAAGAGGATTTGCAGATTCGAATTGAAAAAGAGATGAAGATTGGTCCAGAAAAACTTGAGAAAAAGACCATCGATGTTGATGTGAACAAATGGGAACATGCCATTGAGCGACTCAAATTTCAACTTGAACAGGTTGGAGCAATTGATGAAACAATTTTGCAGGAATATCAAGAGACACAAGAGCGGTATGATTTTCTTTCAAAAGAATCAGGAGATTTGGAAGAAGCAATTAAAAGTCTTCGGAAGATCATTAAAGAGATGGATCATAACATTAAGGGAAGCTTTGAAGAGACTTTTGAGAATATTAACAAAAAGTTTGCAGAATATTTTAAAATTATTTTTGATGGTGGAAAAGCAGAATTGGTTAAGGTTGAAATAAGAAAAAGAACTAGCGGAAAAGACGTTGAAGTAGATGAACATGGTAATGAAATTGATTTGGATGTTGAGGAAATTGATGAGGATGATGTTCAGATTGGAATTGAGATTAAGGCTTGTCCTCCAGGAAAGAAAATTTCTAATCTTGGGATGCTTTCTGGTGGGGAAAGAGCTTTGACTTCAATTGCACTTCTTTTCGCAATTATTTCTCATAATCCACCACCATTTGCAATTCTTGATGAAGTTGAAGCATCACTTGACGAAGCAAATTCCAAAAGATTTGGAAAAATTTTAAGACAACTTTCAAATAAGACCCAGTTTGTGCTTGTCACTCATAATCGTCAAACCATGAAAGAAGCTACTGTTCTCTATGGAGTTTCCATGAACGATGGTGGAATCTCACAACTTCTTTCTGTTCAGCTTGATCAGGTTGGGGAGGAAGGGGAGATCAGAGATTAATTTTCATTTTTAATTTTTTAATTTCCAGTGAATTTTCAATTAGAAATTTTAAAGATTTGTTTTAAGGCCTAATTAATGAACAGGACTACAAGTTCGCTCTAGCAAGAAGGGGAAACTATAGGATAGTTTTTTAGTTGGTATTTTAAAAGCTTAGATCGGATTGTAAGATTGCTTTGGTAAGTAGTTGAAATATTTTTATTTTAGAAGCATGACAAAAGCTGAATTATTAGGTAGTTTATTAAATATTCGAAATAATTTTTTATTTGGAAATTTAGCAACTAGAATAATACCTGAACAGAAATGGATGGAAATTTCAACACAAAATGCTAAATTTAAAAGATCAGATCAAACTTTATTGGAAGTGCCTTTAAGAGATATTTCCCATATCATGTTAAACAAAACAAGAAATGGAAGAGAATTAATGTTGTCCGAATTTGAATCCAGTCTCATGAGATCTATTCTTCGTGAATCACATGAAATTATTTTGAAATATTGTGATGAAACGAATCAGTTTCCAGTTTATAAGGCGCAACAATGGTTTCAATTTATGAGAATTATTTGAAATATTTGCTCACATAAAGAAGGGGGTATTTTGCGTGAGTGGCCATCTGACCTTTTGAAGAAAGATATTATTTCGGTGTCATGGAAGCAGAGAACCGTAGACACTTCCATGATTGGGCAACACATTGAATTTTCCATACCAGACGCTTTGGATAGTTGGTTGGAAATAAAAAATTTTGCTGAAACAAAATTAAAGTAAATTAATTTTAATATATATCTAAATTATACATAGTAGCGACACCAATTGGGAATTTGGGGGATATGACTTTTCGGGCGGTTGAAATGTTTGAAGAAAACAATGAACTGAGTTACAATCCTGTTTCAGCAAGAATGAATAGAATTTGTCGAATTTAGATTTTCTGTTATAATATATAAAGAAACATGAAGAAATCAGAGGAGGCAAAAAAATATTTAAAAGAAAATAAAAAAAGATTGCTTGAGCAATTTGCTTCTCTGGATAAATATCCATCAACGGAAAAGCCTTTTTCGATTTTCATGGCAGGTTCTCCTGGGGCAGGAAAAACAGAAACATCTAAGGGGTTGATTGAAAGTGGGCTTATCGAGAAGTTGGTTAGCTTTAAGTGTGACGGAGGAATTGTTCGGATTGATGATGATGAGATACGGAGTTTTTTTGGTGATATTGGCTATGACGGTACCAATACTGATATTTTTAAGTCAGCTTCAAATGTGGGAGTTGAAAAGATATTTGATTTTTCATTAAATAAAAAACAAAACATTATTCTTGATAATACATTTTCAAATTATAAAAAGTCACGGGACAATGTAAAAAGATCTTTAGACAAAGATCGTAGTGTCGGAATATTTTATCTGTATATTGATCCAATTGTGGCATGGAATTTTACCATTAAGAGATCGGATGAAGAGGGTAGATCGATTCCAGAAGATTTTTTTGTTGAATCCTTATTTAAAGCAAAAGACAATGTAAATCAAATAAAGAAGGAGTTTGGATCTCAGATTGAATTAACTTTAATTGAAAGGTTGTATAATAATGATAAGGATGTAAATAGGTTTGAAGTAAAAATTAATCTAAACATAGATAGTGTTGACAACCATTTAAAAATGAAATACACTAAGCAATCATTAATTTCAAAAATATGTTAGATTTTAAGAAAATATTTAAAAAAGAAAAAAAAGTCTCTCGGAATTATTTCGAGATGTCTTCGGCTGACAAAGTAAAAATATTAAGAAAAGCTGTCAAAAAGGCTAATGAAGATCAGTTGGGTCTAATAAGAAGATACGAAAAAAAATTTGGCGAAAAAGTTGACTTGAGTGAGTGTAAAAATTAGAGTAAATTCTCACAGTTTTCATTAGTTTTTTTAAAGACTTCTTTCTTGGAAGTCTTTTGTAAATAATTTTTGATAAAAATAAATGTCTAAATTATACATAGTAGCGACACCAATTGGGAATTTGGGGGATATGACTTTTCGGGCAGTTGAAGTGCTGAAAAGTGTTGATTTGATTTTGTGTGAAGACACGAGGGTGACTCGAAATCTCTTAAATCACTTCGAAATCGACAAACCAACTGATTCATTTCATCGAAAAAGTAACTTTCAAAAGTTTGAGAAGATACTGGAAAGGCTTAAGAATGGGGATGACTTGGCACTTGTATCAGATGCAGGCACTCCAGGCCTTTCAGACCCTGGAAATGAGCTTATTTCAAGAGTTTGGGAACTTTTGGGAGACGAAATTGACGTTATCTCCATCCCTGGACCATCTTCTCTGACATCCTTGATCTCAGTTTCGGGATTAAACATGTCAAAGTTCCAATTTTGGGGTTTTACCCCCCAGAAAAAGGGGCGTAACAAGTTTTTCGGAAAACTTCTAGAGAGTGAAATTCCAGTGGTTTTTTTTGAATCTCCGCATCGTTTGATGAAAAATCTTAATCTTTTGCAGGAATTAAGTCAAAAACAGGGAATTGAGCCAAATTTGGTCGTTGGACGAGAATTGACAAAGATGTTTGAGCAGGTGAAAAGGGGAAATGTAAGTGAAATTCTTGATTATTTCGAAGAAAATTCAGACAAAGTTAAAGGTGAATTTGCGATTATTGTGGAAAATAGAAGCATAGAAAAGTAGTTATTTATTGACTTGGTGGTATTTTTTTGATATCCTTGTTCTTCAGGGATGTTTTTTGTCAATTAACTGTAATCTTTTAAAATAAAAAGGGGAGTATTTATGAAAGAGTATTCCGAGGAAGAAAAAAAAGAGATAAGGATGAGATGGAACTCCATTGAAGAAGATCTTGATAAATATCTATCTCCTGATGGAAAATTGCTAAATAATAAAGTTGGCATAATAGAGAATACTTTGATTTTTGTAATGTCGGAGTCATCTAGTGTTATATTTAATGAAAATGAAAAATAAAAGCCCAAACCGTAAAATGATTTGGGCTTTTAGAATACAAAAAATAGTTTATTCTTTTTTATTTTTAACAAATTGTCTCAAGAATTTTGCTCGTCTTTTTTTCTCATTCCACTCAATTGGATCACCAAGTTTTTCAGCAACAGTTTCTGGGCGAGGGGAATATTTATTAAGATAAGCTTTAGTATAATTAACTTTTTCAAAAACTTTTACGGTTTCTTGAAAATCTTCTTCAGTTTCTCCGGGGAATCCGATTATTACGTCTGTGGTGAAGGTAACTCTCGGAATTATTTCTTGAGCTTTTTTTATAAGTTTTAAATAATGTTTTTGGGTATAGGGACGATTCATGGCTTTGAGGATTTTGTCACTGCCAGATTGAATGGGAAGATGAATTTCTTTTGAAATATTATTATTTTTTGCAACCACGTTCATTAATTTTTCTGAAAAATCTTTTGGATGAGAGGTGAGGAAATGGAATTTTATGTTGGGAAAAGATTTTGCAATGGAGTTTAATAGAGTAGGGAAGGTTACTTTTTTGTTATAATTTGTAATGTGTAATTTGTAATTAGGGGTTTTTGAATTTTTCCTAGTTGTTAATTTCGAATTACTATTTTCATAACAATAGCTGTTTATATTTTGTCCTAACAGGGTGATTTCTTTGTATCCTTTTTTATAAAGATTTTTAATTTCTTTGAAAATTTCTTCGACTGGTCTTGAATATTCTCTTCCACGAGCATAGGGAACGACGCAATAGGAGCAGAAATTGTTACAACCAGTCATGATTGGAATGAAAGCCGATTCTTTATTTGCATATTTGGGAGTTATATTTAGGTAATCATTGCAATCTGAATTTTTCTGAGTATTATATTTTTGCTCGCCGAAAGTTAATGAAGCTGGATCTTGTAAGAACGACAATTCAACGGGTATTTTTTTGATATCTTTAATAGAAATAAATAAATCTACTTTATCTTTTAATCTTCTTTGTACATCTTTTCTGTGTGCGATGCAACCAGTAATGATAATTTTCACATTTGGGGAAGCTTTTCGGATGTTATGGACTTGTCCATAGACCCGGTCTTCTGCAGTTTGTCGAACTCCGCAAGTATTAAATATGACCAAATCAGCTTTTTTAATTTCTTGAGTTTCCTGAAAGCCCTGAGAATCAAAAAAACTAGCGATTCTTTCTGAGTCACTTTCATTCATTTGACAACCGAAGGTTTTGATGTAATACTTCAAAGAAGTTTTTTAATAGTTATAGTACATAATATTATAAAATTTATCGTAAATTAAGATAAGAGGAGGCTTAAATGAAAAAGAAATTAAAAGATATTGCACGTGAAGTTGCTGAAATTATGGGTAAGTTGGACCGTATAAAAGGTGTAAATTCTTATCTTTGTGAAGTAAGGAGTGGGAAAACAATTTTACGTGAAAACTGGGAGGGACCTCTTAGAAAAGTTTTAGGAGTTGAGAACGGGGAAGGTTTATTAAAAATATTTCCAGCAATCAAATTCAAAAACAAGTATATTGAAGTATATGAAGATGATTATTTCGCAAAGCTTGGTAAATTTAATGTTGAATTAATTGTAAAAGAGCCATCTGGAATCGTCACAGGGGAAAATTTGCCTGAGATGTTTAAGGCAATTAAAATCCTTGAAGACCTTGGTATAAAAATGGAAATTAATTTAAAAGTGGTAAGATAAATTTTAAATACATCGTTATTTAGAAGAAGGTATACAAACGTATACCTTTTCTATTTATAACTTTTTTGTCTCAATTTCTTTCAGAATTCTTTCTAGGAATTCATCAGTCTTCATTTCATTTTGCTTACCAGCTCTAGCTTTAGCGTTAGCGGGACTCTCTTTGCTATCTCGTTCACGAACTGCAACTGTTTCATTTTCAGTTTCTTTTTCACCAACTACAAGAATATATGGAACTTTTTGCTTGGTAGTTTCTGCGATCTTTTTTCCAAGAGAGTCATCGGAATTAACAATTTCAACTCTTACGTCAGCTTCTTGGAGTTTTTCGGACACTTTTTGAGCGTAGTCATTAAATTTTTCAGATACTGGCAGAATCGAAACTTGAACAGGGGATAGCCAAACAGGGAAAGCACCGGCGAAATGTTCAATCAGAAGAACGAGCATTCTTTCATAAGAACCAAGAATTGCTCGATGAACCATGACGGGGTTAACTTTCTCTCCTTTTTCATTAGTATAAACAAGCTCGAATTTTTTTGGAGTTGCAAAATCAAGTTGAACAGTTGGGATTTGAATTTCTTTTCCAAGGGCATCTTTGAACATGAAATCTAGCTTCGGTCCATAGAGAGCTGCTTCTCCTTCACATCTTTTTGCTTCGAGGCCCATTTCATTGGAAATTTCTTCAAGTATTTTTTCACATTTATCCCAGTCTTTTGGTTCCCCAATATATTTTTCAGGATGTTCATAGTCTCGAACAGAAAGGGATACCCAATGATTTCCCCAAAGTCCAAGTGGTTCATAGAAATCTTTAATGATCTGGACCATGTTTTTTAGCTCTTGTTTCACTTGGTCTATTCGACAAAAAGAGTGACCATCTTCAACAGTAATAGCGATGACACGGCTTAGCCCACTAATTTCGCCTGGTTTTTCTGCTCGATATTGTTTTTCAGATTCCATGTATCGAATTGGAAGATCTCGATAAGAACGTGGTCTTGATGCAAAAATCTGGGTTTGATGTGGACATTGAACTGGTTTCATCACTAAGTTCTGTTTGTGTTCTGAGGTAACATGGAAAAGTTCCTCTGCAAATTTCTCTGCGTGTCCAGAAATTTTATAAAGATCAATTTTTGCTAGATGAGGAGTAATCACTTTTTCAAATCCATGTTTTTTGCAAATACTTTCTATTTCTTTTTTTAATTCCTCAATAATAATTGTTCCTTTTGGAGTGAACATGGGAAGTCCTGGGCCGACAAGATCGGAAAAACAAAATAGATCAAGTTCTTTTCCGAGTTTTCGATGATCTCGTTTTTTTGCTTCTTCAATTTGGAGGAGGTATTTTTTAAATTCCTTTTTGTCATTAAAAACAACTCCATAGATTCTTTGAAGCATTTCTCGATTTTCATCGCCTTTCCAATAGGCACCAGAAATTTTTGTGAGCTTGAATCCTTGAGCATTGATTTCTCCAGATGATTCAATATGTGGTCCTTTACAAAGATCAATAAATGATCCAGTCTTATAAATCATTACTTCTTTCTCCCCTTTATTTTTTAAATCTTCTAGGAGTTCAACTTTGTAATTCTGTTTTGCTTTTTTAAAATTCTCAATAGCTTCTTCAATCGAGATTTGTTTTTTTTCAAAGGGAATATTCGTCTTGACTAAATTTTTCATTTTTTCTTCCAGAATTTCTAGATCTTCTGGAATGAGAGTTCTTGGAAGTTCAAAATCGTAATAGAATCCATTTTCAATAGCAGGTCCAATGGCGAATTTTGCTTCTGGGAACATTTCCAAAACAGCAGAAGCTAGAATGTGTGCTGTGCTATGTCGAAGAATTTCTTGTTTTTCTTGCTTCTTGTTTTGATCTTTCATTTTTTTGAATTTAATTGTTATAAATAAAAAACCCTCATCTCAAAATTTGTCTGGTCGCTTTTTTAAAAGGCGACAAACATTGAGACGAGGTTTCATTTCTCGTGGTTCCACTCAACTTGCTTAATATTTTATTAAGCCACTTTCAAATTGTTTTTTAGCTTAGTCGGTTTCCCGATGTGCCTTTCAGCAAATTTGGTTGGTAGCCAAATCAATTACTAGTTTGTACTATTTATATTTTAATCCAAATTTAATTTATGTCAAATAACTTTCATATTTTATTAAAATTTGTTATTATATAGAATATAAACATATTCAATAAATATGGAAAAAGAAGAAATAAAAAGAATATTAAATCTTGAAGGGCAGGTGAGAGGTGATGTTTTAATCACTGACCTGAGTTATATTGGGAGACTTTCTGGACCAGAAGCGAAAAGGAGAGTGGAGGAAGAATTAAAAAGTATAGATTTTAATATAGACTTTGAAAAAATAAAAAAAACCAGCTGGTATCCAATTGGCTGGAAGGTTTTGGTTTTACTTTTGACTCGAGAGGTTATGAAATGGGCAGATCAAGATCTTGTTGACATGGGGAGGTTTGCTTCGAAGGAATCTTTTATCCTGAAAACTCTTTTGCGATATTTTGTTTCGCTAGATAGAACCTTCAAAGAAAGTGAAAGATTTTGGTTGAATTATTGGAAAGCTGGGGAATTTGTGCCTTATGAAATTAACGAGAAAGAAAAGTATTTAATAATTCAATTGAAGAATTTTGAAATTCATCCAGATCTTTGTTTATATTTCAAGGGACACTTTGAATCAATGGCTAACTTGCTTTTAAAGAGTGATAAAATTTCTGTTGAAGAAACGAAATGTTCATTTCGTGGAGATGATTTTCATGAATTTGAGATTAGGTGGGAGTAGAAGGTGGTTTCTTGATGAAAATTAGTGGTATTTTTAATTCAGTGTTGCTAAAAAATTATAAATCTAATGGATTCCCGTCCGCCTTGCCGGCGAGGCAGGTCTACGCGGGGATGACAAGAGGGAGTGTTTATATGTAAGTAATTAATTACTTACATATTTTGTAATGTTTTTTGATATTTTTAATTATTGAATATGAACTTTTATTAAATATAAGGGAGAGTAAAGAAAGTTTGAGTAAATTTTGCTAAAATCTAACTTCTTCTAATCTAAGAAGAGGAAAAAGAAAACCGGCTTTGACAATTATTGTCAGAGCCGATTTGGATTAATATGTTAAGGGAAGAAGACGTTAAACAAGGAAAAAGAGATTTTTTTCTACTTTTATCTTTCCTTGGTTTAAAAGATGAAAGATAAAGTATTCAGTTAAAGAAAAATTAGATATATTTTCTATTTTTTTCTTGATATCTTCCGATTTTATCCCTCGGTCTTTACGAAGAGTTAAAAGAATAGATTTTTGAATAATCTCTTCTTGTCCGGGGTAATTTTTGTTTGCATAAGACAAAATCTTATCTTTGTTTATAAAAATGAGTCCTTCCAGGGTAATTTTAGCTTTAGAATCAAGGAGTCCTGCTGTTGTGAGGCTGGAAAGGTTGTCATTAATATTGCTGGGGTTAAATGGGTTATCGTCTCCAAATTCTTCCTTAATTTTATCAAGGAGTTTGGAAACAGATTTAATTTCGGGATTTTTGTACACAATTAACAATAAAAGTGATTGAGTATCCATAAAAAATTTCTCCTTATATTTTTTAAAAACAAAACAATGTTCAAAATTGCTGACTTACTTTTATAGCATAATGAAAGTTGGAATACAAGGGATTTAGGGGCAAGGATATTTTTTAAAAAAAAGAACTGTTGCATCTTCTTTGCAAATATCAATACCTGGAGATGTTATTTTGTAAATGTTTTTTTTCAAGTCTAAGTAGAGGACCTTTTTTCTCGAGGCTTGTTTAAGTTCTCCTTTTAATAAAAGATCAATAACTGGATTTCCCCATGGGCTTCTTCCGGGTAAGGCATCATTAATTTTTTCTTTCAACTTATTAAAGGTTAGTCCTTTTTTGCTTCCTGCTAATATTAATAGTATAAAAATGTAATTCTCCATATTCTTTCTCCTTTTTTAATTTTTCAAGAAACAAAACAATGTTCAAAATTGTTGACTTATTTTTATAGCATAATAAAGATTGGAATGCAAGGGGTTTGGATGTAAGTAATATATTACTTACATCTTTTGTTATAAAATCTAGAAAAGTTGAGTTTTGTGCTAATAAGGAAGCTTTAATACTAATGGATTCCTGCCTACGCAGGAATGACAAGGTTTTTTTATTTATTATTTTGAAGTTTGATTTATATTAAGGTCACATTCTCTTTTCCAATTAGATCTTGGAATTTTGTGAGGATTATGGGGGTGAATTTGATTTTTTTTGAAACTTCCATTTTTTGTTCATTGCCATTGGATGTAATGAAAACTTTTGATTTTCCAATTTCAGCGGAATTAATTGTTTGTGAGATTGTTTCTATGATTTTTGGATCACAACCTTTTTCAACACGAAGAGTGAGTTCTTTTTTTGTTTCAGGCGAAGGAGCGTTAATGTTTCGATTATAGCCACCGCCTGATTTTTGTTCAAAGCTAGTAGAGGCTTTAGTGGCAGAGGTGTCTTTTTTGAAACTCTTTAATTCTTTTTGGTCAACGAGAATTACGTCTTCACAAAGAAGTTTAAAATCATCATCTTTGTCAGAAAGTTTTCCTTTAACAAGGATGATATTTTCGTCTTTCCAGATATCCATTGTTTTCTCTAGAGTTTTTGGAAAGATAAGAGTCTCTATTTTCCCAATTCCATCTTCAATTGTAACGAAATACATCAATTGATTTTTTCGAGTATATATTTTATGAATTTTTGTGATAATTCCTCCGATGGTGATAACTTGATTAATCATGCTTCGAGAAATGTTTCTTATTGGAACGCTTTTGGCGGAAAAATATTCTTGATATTCTTTTAATGGGTGATCAGATATATAGAGGCCAAGGAGTTGTTTTTCCCAGGTAAGTCTTTGAGATTTTGTAGCTGGCTCAACTTCTTCAAATGAAACTTTTGGGGCTTCAAGATTAGAGTTTTTGTCTGAGCCGAAAGAAAAAAGAGATGATTGCCCAGAAGCTTTTATTTTCTGATATTCTTTCGAATAGGCAAGAAGTTTTTCAATGTTGTGAATAATTTTGTTTCTATTGTTTTTAATTATACCATCAAGTGCACCAGACATTGCTAGTGCTTCAACTGATTTTTTATTGAGATCTTTGTCATTTACTCTTTCAGCAAGTTCAATAATATCTTGATATGGACCATTACTTTTTCTTTCCTTAATGATGACTTCAGAAATATTTTCTCCGACACCTTTGATTGCTTCAAGTCCAAATCGAATTTTATTATAATTTTTTTTGCCCTTCTCTCCTCCGTTGATTACAGCAAAGTCCTTAAAACTTTCATTAATGTCTGGTGGAAGAACCTCAATTTCCATCCCTCGAGCTTCTTCAATCTCAATAGCAATTCGATCAAGATCATCTTTGTCAGAATTAAGCAATGCGGTCATGAATTGAGCAGGGTAGTGAGTTTTAAGGTAGGCGGTTTGGTAGCCGATTAGAGCATAGCAAGCAGCATGAGATCGATTGAATCCATATCCAGCAAAAGGCTCAATAAATGAAAATATCTTTTCTCCAAGGTTTCCGTCAACATTATTATCAATACAGCCTTGAACGAATTTCTTTTTTTGTTCCTGAATAAGTTCATGAATTTTTTTCCCCATCGCTTTTCGGAGAACATCAGCTTCTCCAGGGGTGAAACCAGCAACTTCACGAGCGATTTCCATGACTTGTTCTTGATAGACAGCAACTCCATAAGTGTTTTGGAGAATTGGTTTTAATTTTGGATGAAGATATTTAACAACTATTTTTCCATGTTTTCCATCAATAAAGTCTGGGATCCATTCCATTGGTCCTGGTCGATAGAGAGCAACCATTGCAATTAAGTCTTCAAAAACAGTTGGCTTGAGTTTCTTTAGATATCTTTTCATTCCAGATGATTCTAATTGAAAAACTCCAGTAGTATCACCATGTTGAAGAAGTCGATAGGTTTTTCCGTCATCAAGAGGAAGGTTGTCGATATCAATTTCATTACCAACTGTTTTCTTGATGATTTTTAAGGCATTTTCAATAATAGTGAGATTTCGAAGTCCCAGAAAATCCATCTTAAGAAGTCCAATTTTTTCTACATAAGAAGATTTTGATGAAGAGCTGTATTGAGTTACTATTCCTTTGCTTTGTCCTTCTTTTCCTGTGATGTATTGAAGAGGCGAATATTCTGTGATTGGCTTATCAGTAATTACGACTCCACAAGCATGAACAGACGCGTGCCTGGCAACCCCTTCAAGTTTTTTTGCAGAATCGATAATTGCCTTGGCATTTTCGTTAGTATTGTATTCATTTAAAAGTTCTGTAGAGTTTTCAAGAGCATCATTGAGATTTGTGAACATTGGAACCATTTTTGAAAGTTTGTCGCAATAGGTGTATTCAATATCTAAAACTCTTCCAACATCTCTAATAGCAGCTCGAGCAGCCATCGTTCCAAATGTGATAATTTGAGCGACGTGATCATTCCCATATTTTTTTCGAACATAAGCAAGTACTTCATCACGACGGTGATCAGCAAAGTCGGCATCAACATCAGGCATTGAGATTCGGTCCGGATTTAAAAATCTTTCAAAAAGTAATTTGTATTCAATTGGGTCAAGGTTTGTTATTCCAGTGAGATAAGCAACAAAACTTCCGGCTGCACTTCCTCTTCCTGGACCAACAACGATTCCTTGGTCTTTTGCCCAATTCATAAAATCTTGAACAATAAGAAAGTATGAGGAGAATCCCATCTTGGAAATTACTCCAAGTTCGTATTCTAATCTCTCTTGATGTTTTTTAGTGTATTCGTCTTCTTTGTAAACTCTTTTAATACCTTTTTTGCAAAGTTCAAGGAGATAGCTATCAGCATCATGTCCTTCTGGAACCTCAAAGTGGGGAAGTTTGATGTTTCCAAATTCAATTTCAACATGGCATCTGTCAGCAATTTTTTGAGTATTTTCAAGGGCTTCAGGAATATGGCCGAAAGATTCATACATTTCATCAGTACTTTTTAAATGTAGTTGAAGTCCCTTCATAGTCATTCGATTTTCGTCGTTGATTTTTCGATTAGTTTGAAGACAAAGCAATATATCTTGAACTTCACTGTCTTCTGGATAAACATAATGAATATCAGCAGAGGCAGTTAGTGGAATGCCCGTCTCTTTTGAGATCTTTATTAGTCCTTCGTTTGCAATCTTTTGAATTGGAAGACTTGGAAGGTCTTGAATTTCAAGAAAGAAATTTCCTTTTCCAAGAATTTCTTGATATTCCAATGCTTTTCTTTTTGCTTCTTCATATTTTCCTGCAATTACAAGTGATGGAACTTGTCCTTGAACGCAGGCGCTCATTCCAATCAATCCCTTCGAATATTTTTTTAAAGTTTCAAGATCAATTCTTGGTTTGTAATAAAAACCTTTTAGATGTGCTTCGGTAACAAGTTTCATGAGGTTTTTGTAACCCTCATTATTTTCGGCAAGAAGAATTAAATGAAACCTCTCTTCATCAACTCGAGGTTGTTTGTTTTCAAGTCCATTTGGGGCGACATAGAACTCACAACCGATAACAGGATTTATTCCGGCTTTTTTCGCTTTATCATAGAATTCTAAAACACCATACATTGTTCCATGGTCAGTGATGGCAAGAGAATTCATCCCAAGCTCTTTGGCTCGATTAATGACATCATCAATTTTTCCTAAGCCGTCAAGAAGACTGTAATGGGTATGAACATGAAGATGAACGAATGGTTTTTGGTTTTCTGACATTTTATTTGTATTGAATCTTGAGTTTAAAATAATAAAGTAACTAATCTGTGAAGAATATATTTTCTTTTAGAATTTCAATGAAAAGCTTTCCTGGAAACAAAATTTTTTAAAAAATAAACTCAAGCCCTAAATTTTACTGCTGAAAATCTTACCCACATTCAACACCACCTTGGACGATTTCCAGATAAAATTTGGGCTTTTAGACAAAATTTTTATAGAAAATTTTATTCCCAGAAAAACTTTTAGGAATGATTTGGCACTCGAAAATATATTAGCTGTATTTCAAAATAGAAGGAAAATTAGGACGCTAAAATATTCTTTCAGTTTTAATATTCTAGATTCTGTCATTATACCTTTTAATCATTTAAAGTAAAAGATTGTCAAAGTTGTAATTTTCTGTTGTAGGATAAAAATACACCCGACGGAAAGTTTTTTCCGTCGGGTGTATTGGGTTTTTAAAATTGTTATTATAAGGGGGTCATAATAAGGCCATTTTTTTCAAAGTCTTCTATAAGATCTATAAAGTTTTTCAGTGTGTTTAGTCCCTCCCATTCCCTTTTTTTATTTTTTAGAAAGGTATGTAAATGTACGTTTTTGTTGATATTAAATTCTAATGATTCAATATCAGCTGTTGTTAATTTAAATATTCCTGAAATTGATGCGTTTATTTCAAGTTTTTTTAAGGAACCTACTGTAACAGGATCCCATTTAACAAGAGCCTCTAGTCCGAGATATTTTGCTGTTCGATCAAGTAATTCATTGTTTATTTCATTAATTTCTTTTGATAAAAGGGAATCTATTTTTTCATGAAACAATCCGAACGTTTTCATTGCTTCTATGGAGGGGAGCTTTATTAGAAGATTGAATAGAATTAGGATGGGATCTTTTTTTAAATCAAATCCTTGAACTTTTTTTAAGTATTCATCTGCTAGTTCACCAATTTGTAAAATTCGAATTGCTTTTTGAGATCTTGGCAAAAAGAGTCCGGCAATTCCAAGGATAGGAATAAACGTTAACCAGAGTCGAAAATTATAAAAATATTTTATCATTTCCTTTTCGTCATTATTTCTTTCCCCAATTTCCTTGTAATTGATAATTGCACAGAGTATAGCGATTATAGCAATTAATAAGAGAAGAAATAATGTTACAATGGAATTTTTATAACTATTAGTAAAAAATAAAAGTGAAAACAAAAAACAAAATGCAACTGGCAATGAGTGTCTTAAGATTAAAAAGATAACATGTTTTTTCATAATTGTTCCTCCGTTTTTTATGGTTATATTTTTTTCAAAGAGACTTCATTTAAGTTTTTTAGATTACAGTTTTTTTCTATGAAAGTCAATGTTATTAGTGCATTCTTGTTTTTAGGATTTTTAGGTGGTAGGATAGCAGTGTTAGTTTTCAGTTTTTATTGAATTATTCTAATATGTGTTAAGGTTTTCT
Organism: uncultured Bdellovibrionales bacterium; assembly: GCA_964421125.1. Taxonomy (GTDB): domain Bacteria; phylum Patescibacteriota; class Minisyncoccia; order Moranbacterales; family DUUL01; genus UBA2193. The sequence goes on along the minus strand of CAYQVD010000002.1, from coordinate 5,488 downwards.
TTTGGTACGAAGGCAGTTTTGGGAACTGGATCCCCGTTTTCACGGGGATGACAGAGAAGGGATTTTTTAATTTTTATTTGTCATTTTGATTTTTGATATTTAATTTAATTATAATGCTTAGTATAAAAAATTTATCAGTTAATTCAAAAACAACACATGAAAAACTTTTAACAGAAGTTAACCTTGAAGTTGGAGAAAATGAAATTCATTCTATTATTGGAAAGAATGGAAGTGGAAAGACGACTTTAGCAAAAGTAATTTTAGGTTTTGGGGAGCTTCAAACTGAATCTGGGAGTATTGAATATAAAGGAGAAGAAATTTCCGGATTACTGACTAACGAAAGAGCGAAAAAAGGAATAACTTTGGCTTTTCAGGAGCCAGCTCGATTTGAGGGTTTGACAGTTCGGAATTTTTTGTTAGCTGGAAAAGCTGATGCGGATGATGATGAAATGAAAAAAGTTTTGAAATTGGTTGATTTGAATGATGGAGAGATTTTGAATAGAAAGTTGGATGAAAAGTTGAGTGGAGGAGAACGAAAACGAATTGAACTTGCTTCAGTTATAATAATGAGACCGAAACTAATGATTCTTGATGAGCCAGATGCTTCGCTTGATATTATTGTCTATAATGAACTTTATGATATGTTGACGAACATTCGAGAAGAAATTGGATGTTCCATTCTTTTAATTACTCATCGTGAAGAAGCCGGATTGATTTCAGATAAAGCAACTTTTTTAGATGGCGGAAAAGTAATTGAAACTGGAACATTTCGACATGTAATGCGAAAATATTGTGAAACAATGGGGAAAAGAGATAAATGTTTGGCGGGAAGAAAGGCTAATGCCTAATTTTCATTTTTTAATTGAATTATTGGAGATTAACAATTAAGAAGTGGATAACATATTTTCTCTCAGAATTTCAATGAAAAGCTTTCCTGGAATCAAATTTTCTAAAAAATGAACTCAATCCATAAATTTTATTGCTGAAAATCTTACCCACATTCAACACCACCTTGGACGATTTCCAGATAAAATTTGGGCTTTCAGACACAATTTTTGTAGAAAATTTTATTTCCAGAAAAACCTTTAGGAATAGCCTGACATTTGAAAATGAATTATTGTTATTTTCATTAAATAATTTTTAAGCAAAAGAGTTTTTCTTTTGCTTTTGTTTTATTTGTGATATAATTCGTTTAAGAAAGTTTAATAAACAATTTGAGTTATTTGAATAATAAGTTCGAGTTGTTTGGTTTATTTTAAAATAAAATAAAAAAAATGGGAATGTTCAGTCGTCTTTTGGGCGGTAAAAAATTGAATTCAGAATATCTCCTAGCTCTTGATATTGGTACAGAGCTTGTTAAGGCTTTGATTTTTAAGGTGGATGAAAAAACTGGAAAGGGAATTGCAATTGGAATTGGAAAAGTTCGTCAACAACTTGGAAATATGAACTCTGGAGCAGTGAGCGATATTAGTGGAGTGATTCAGTCTTGCGAGGATGCAATTATAGTAGCACAAAAAATGGCGGGAGTTGAAGATGTGGAAGATACGATTGTTGGAATTGCCGGAGAGTTAGTAAAGGGAACAACCACAACTGTTCACTATGAAAGAACAAAACCAGAAGTTAGAATTGATATTCCAGAAATTAAAAATATTATTCAAAAAGTTCAATGGAAAGCTTTTGATCGAATTCGACGACAACTTGCTTGGGAGACAGGGCATAATGAAATTGATGTTCAATTGATTAATGCCTCGATCATTAATGTTAAAATCGACGGATATCGAGTGACAAATCCAGTGGGATTTCAAGGAAGAGATGTTTCGATTGGAATTTTTAATGCTTATGCGCCGATGCTTCATCTTGGAGCACTTGAATCAATTATTGATGAGTTAGGATTGAAATTGATTTCAGTTGTAGCAGAGCCATATGCAGTAGTGAAGAGCATGGGAGTTGAAGATAATCTTGATTTTGGTGCAATTTTTATTGACATTGGAGGAGGAACAACTGATATAGCAGTGGTGCGAAGCGGTGGACTTGAAGGGACTGTTATGTTTGCACTTGGTGGACGAGCTTTTACGAAAAGAATTTCTCATGATTTGAACGTAGAATTTTCAAGAGCAGAAGATTTAAAAATAAAATATGCAACAGGAAAGCTAGATGAAAAAAAGATTTATAAGCTCAATGAGATTCTTGAGGAAGATTGTCGAGTTTGGCTTTCTGGACTAGAGATTGCGTTGGAAAATTTTTCTTCATCAAGAATTGATCTTTTGCCCTCAAAAATTTTACTTTGCGGAGGAGGAAGTGGTTTACCGGGAATTTACCGAGCTTTGAATTCTGATAATTGGTATCGAAATCTTCCATTTGCTAAGAAGCCAACAATTGGTTTTATTCAACCTCGAGATGTGGTTAATATTATTGATAAAACAAAGATGCTTAGAAATCCTCAGGATGTGACTCCAATGGGATTAGCAAATTTAGCAATTGATATGAACAGTGACGAAGCGGTTTTAAATGACATGTTGAAAAAAGCAGTTAAAATGATTCAAAAGTAGGGGTTTTTGAGCTTAAGAATTATCAGGAAAACATGTATTTTGGAATATAGCTAATATATTTTCTCCCAATCCCATAGGAATGACCTGACACTCGAAAATACATTATTTACATTCCGGCTGTGTAAGTGGGCAATATATTCTAATTAAAAGTTTATAATATAGTAATTTTCATGATAAATAAAAAAAATGCATAAAACAATTTACATTGAAGCTGATGAAGAAATAACAAGCGTTATTGATCGAGTAAGAAAAGAAGGTTCTCCTGATATTTTTATTGTAATTCCTAAGAATGCAATGCTTGTTCAAGGGGTTATTAATTTGAAATTACTTAAAAAGGAATCAGCTAAGATGAAAAAGAATGTTATTTTGGTTACTAATGATAAACAGGCCAAAAAAGTGATTAGTCGGATTGGGTTTGAAATTAAAGAAGTATTGAGTCCTGAAGAAATAGAAGAAGTTTCTCAAGAAGAAGAACTTGATGAAATTGAAAGGACATCATTAGACTCTATTGAAGAACTTGAAAATCAAGAAAGAAAAGCTGTAGGACAAAGAGAAATTGGTAGTGAAAGTTTTTTTATTGATGAAAAGCATGATGAATTTTTTGATGAAAATGAGACTGAAGATGTTTCGAATGATAGGGATATTGAAAATATTCCAGCTTCTTCTGAGAAAGTTGTAAAAAGAATGGATATGATGAAAAATTCTGCCGATGTTAAAGTTGTAACGGGTGAGCAGGATACTATAGATCCAGAGTCTCAGCAATTAATTTCTCATAAATTGAAAAATGAAGCGATGATGGCTACTAAGAAAAAAAAAGAAGTGCAGGAGATTTTTGAAGAAGATATTGATTTTGATAGTAAAGAGTTTCAAGTTGGATTTAGTGATCAGAAGGCAGAGAAATTTTTTACGCAAAATGACAAAAAGAAAGAATTTTCCAAAAAATCTTTTAAGAAAAATAAATTAAACAAAAAGAAGTCTAGCGGGAAATTTAGTTATTTTTTTGTAGTGGGAATGATTGTTGTTCTAGCTTTAATTGGTTTTGGCGGATGGGCTTATTTTAATTGGCCTCAAATGAACATTGTTATTTATCCTAGTGAAAAAAGTATTACTTCGACTTCAGATGTTAATATTTTAACTGATTTGACCGTTTCTGATATTGAAAATGGTCAATTAATAGGGGAAATGGAAGAACTTGAAATTGAAAAAACTCTTGATTTTGATGCAACGGGGGAAAAGTATAGTTCTGATCAAGGGAAGGCTCGAGGAAAAGTGACAATTTATAATAAGTATTCATCTGCAAATCAACCATTAGTTAAAACAACTAGAGTCTTGTCAAAAGAAGGAAAGCTTTTTCGATTAGTTAATTCTGTGACAGTACCGGGAATGAAGGGAGATATTCCAGGAGAGATTGAAGTAAAAGTGGTGGCTGATAAACCAGGATCTGCTTTCAATATTGAGGCTTCGAATTTTACTGTCGAAGGATTTAAGGGAAATCCTAAATATGAGAAATTTGAAGTTGACTCAAGTAATGCAATGTCAGGAGGATCTGATGCTTCTGGAAATAGTTTAGTTAAATATGTGACAGAAGCTGATATAGAAAAAGCACGGAATACTACATTAGAGAGCCTTGAAAAATCTTTTGAAGAAGAGATAAGTGGACGTTTGGATGAATTTCGAGAATATGTCTTGGATTCTGCAAAAAAAGAGGTGGTGGAACATAAATCTTCTTTTGATGTCGATGATATTGCAGATAAATTTAGTTATACAATTAAACAAAAAGTTAGATTGATGACATTTGCGAGTGATGATTTAAGAGAAGTCGCTAAGATAGCATTAACAAAGGAACTAGATTCTGGTTATGAACTTGATGAAAATGAAATAACAATAGAGATTATTAAGGATATTACTGATTTTGAAAAAAAATCTATGTCTCTTAGAGTGAATTTTTTTGGAATTGCTTGGCCAAAAATTGACCAGGAAAATTTCAAGAAAGGAATTGCAGATCAGAAAGAAACGGAATTTGGCAATATTATAAAAAAATATCAAGAAATTAAAAAAGTTGATATTGATTATAATCCAGGCTGGTTGAGTGGGATGGCGGTTTCAGAGAGTAAAATCAAAATTGAAGAGCAAAGAGAGGTATTAAAGGATTAAATTTTGATTATATGTTGAATTGTAGAATTTTTAATTAAGGTAATTTAAATATAAGATTTATAAAAAGTTTAACTAAAAAAATATGGGAAAAGCTAAAAAATTATTTAATAAAAGTATCTTGATCGTCCTTGGAATTTTTTTGTTACCTCTTTTAACCCAAGCTCAATACACAAACAATGAAAATATCCCAGGACAAGCACCAACAAGTGACTTAGTTACTTACTTAGATAATTTATACAACTTTAGTATCGCAATAGCAGCTATTTTAGCAGTATTCATGATTGCAGTTGGAGCCTTTCTTTATATCTTTACTTCTGCTGGAAATGCATCAAAAATCATGGACGCTAAAGAAATGATTAAAAATGCCATCATTGGTCTTGTTATAGTTTTAATTGCATTCTTAATTCTTTTCATAATTAATCCTGATTTAGTAGGAGGAACGTTAAGTGGTCCAGCTGATGTTATAAACAACGTAGTTGGTGATTAATTCTTTTTAAGGTTTTTCTTTATCAATAATTTAATCTCAAATTTTTAATGAAAAAATTCTTTTTGTTAGTAGTAATGACTATTATCTGAAAAGTAATTCTTCATGTATAGATAGTGGAATCTTGGAAGGAGTGCTATCTGTTGATCTAGAGGGAAATTTTAGGTCTCAAGGTAATGGTTATGATATAGGAGTTTATGAATATTAAGAATAGAAAAGTATTTAGTTTAAAATCTTTTTTATAGCTTGTTAAATTCTATTCCAAATGTTAATTTAATTATTTAGAAATTTTTAGATTTTT
>CAYQVD010000001.1:0-121930 GCA_964421125.1 uncultured Bdellovibrionales bacterium | reverse complement strand
TCTCCGCAACTTGTCATTTTTTTGTTTGTTTTTCAGTGTGAGGCAATTGAATTAATTGAAATTAAGGTATTATAGTTATTGTAAAAATAAATATGAAATCAAGTTATTCAAAAACAGGAAATCGCCCAGGAAAGCCAGGATTTAGGACTCAGGTATTTTTTGTTAAAAGGTTTTTAAATAAAATAAGAATACAAAAATTTTTCAGGAGTAAACAGAAAGTTTTTAAATCAAAGTATTTTAATAGTAGAAGATCGTAACTATTATTAAAAATTAAACATGAATGGCTTATTTTTGAGCTATTTTTATTTACTAAGAGATGTTTGATTTTTTGTTAAATATATCTTAGAATATCTTTATGCAAAGAAATTTGTGATTTAAGAAAGATTGATTAAATAAAAGGGGAGTTATGTTAAGTTTTAAAGGAAGTGTTTTGAATATAATTAAAAATTTTAATAAAAAATTCTTACTTTTATTATTTTTAGTATTGGTTATTGGCGGATTTTTTAGATTATACAAACTTGGAAATCAGTCTTATATTGGGGATGAATATTATGGATTAAATGCTAGCTATGGTTATGCTCAGAGCGGAGAATGGAAGGATTGGGATTTTAATAAAAATGAATTAACAAGTAGGGTTTATAAAAGATCCCAGATTTATTATTGGCAAGTAGCTCAGGTATTTAAAGTTCTTGATCCAATAGAGGCAAATTCTCGGTTAATCAGTGTTTTTTGGGGAATGTTGAGCATTATTTCTGTTTTTATTATAACGTTTCTGCTTACTAGAAATTACTACATCGCCATTTTATCTTCTTTTCTTATTGCTATTAGCATATCTTCTCTTATTTATGACAGAAAGTTGAGAATGTATTCAATGTTTGTGCCTGTTTACTTCTGGTTTTCTTATTCACTTTTTCGTTTCATCGAATCTGCGCCTAAAAGAGGAATTACTTTTGTAAATAAAATATCAATAAAAAGCGGTCTTAATTGGAATTTTTTACCAGCTGTTATTGTTTTTGGACTAATTTCTTTTTGTACACACCTTCTCGCGGTGAATATTATTCCTGCTTTTTTAGTTTATTTAATGGTTATGGCGATATTTGTTTTTGTTAAGAAAAAAGAAATTCTTAATAAGTATTTAATTTTATTAATATTAGGCGTATTATTTATATTTATAGGAATGGAAACCAGAAGATTTCAAGATGCTTTAAGTTTTTTTTCTTGGAGAATTGATAACTGGGGATATTTTAAAATAGTTACATTGGATTATAGCAATATGCTTTTAGCAATAGTATTCTTTTTGATAGGTTCTTATTATTTAATTAAAAATCATTTTAAGGCGGGGGTTTGGATAGTAGTTTCATATATAGTTGTTTTATTTTTAGCAATTATGATTTGGAGGAGGGAGCCAGGTAATCAGTATATTGTTTTCACTCAACCATTTAAAATCATTATTATTTCCAGTGGTATTTTTTATGTTGCAAAGATTATTGCTGACAAAGTTTTTGATAGTTCCCGTAAGCATTTTTGGGGATTAATAGCTTTGTTTTTAATTCTCATTTTTAACTTTTCATTTTTTTATTCAAAGGACAGTTTTTATGGTAATGTGAAAAGTTGGAATTACTCTAACTATCGTGAAGTTTCTCAATATTTTTTAAATCATCGTGATTACAAGAGTGTTTTGATTATTCGAAATATTCCTTCTAAGGATTATTATTTTAATGGCTTTTATGTCGATTTAATTAATTATAATGAAAAAGAGGGTTATGAACTTACATTAAACATGGTGTTGGATGCGCAAAAAGAATATAAGGATGTCTGGCTGATTTTTTCTAGAAGTTTTTATATAGATGGAGATGCATTGGATTATATAGAAGAGAAATTTGAAGAAGTTGATAGTAGTTATGCTAATAAGCAGTTAGAGATTTGGAGATGGAGAAATAGCGATATAAATAATAAGAAATAGGAAGTGGAAATTAAAAAAGGCGACACTCAGATAGATAAAAACCAGACTCGAAACAAAAATCTTAAAAGGATTGTTGGTCTTTTGATTTTTATTGGAATAGTTTTTCTTGTTAGTTATGGATTATTTGTTTATTTTAAAAACATTAGACAAGATGAATCTGTGCGTTTTGGTTTTATAACAGATGCTCATTGCTATTCAAAGTTCAATAAAGATTTAGATGATTGGGAGGTTAATTGGAGATGTTCTCGACCATTGGAGACTTTTGTTAATCAAATGAATAATGAATTTAATCCTGATTTTGTGATTGAGGGAGGAGATTTGGTTGATGGAAGAGACAAATTAAAAGAAGATGGGTTTTTAGAGGCTAAAAATATTTATGATAAAATTAAAGTTCGCAAATTTCATGTTTTAGGTAATCATGAAACGAATAATTTTACCAAGGAAAGATGGATGGAGATTACTGAAAACAAGAGAACGTATTATTATTTCGATTTTAAAGATTACAGATTTATAGTTTTAGATGGTAATAATACTTATGAGGATGTTGATGATTCTCAGAAAATAGTTGACATGGAACCTGAAATGGAGCCTCATTCTTATAAAGGCCTAATGGATGATGAACAAATGAGATGGCTCGAGAATGTTTTGGATGAATCAGAAGATTTTAAAAAGATTGTTTTTATTCACGAACCACCTCTAGATGAAACAATTGGAGAGATACGTGGCGATCTTTTTATTAATCCAAAGCCTTTAAGAAGTCTTTTTTCAAAATATGAAGTAAAGGCTGTTTTTTCAGGTCACATAGAAGAACTTTGTGATATTGATATTGATGGAGTTAAATATTTTACATTTCAAGGTTTTCATAAGAAGAATCCTCGTCTTAATAAGGAGGATCAATATAAGGACAAAGGAAATTTTTATCAAGTGACTATAAATAAAGATGATGAAATCAAAATCGAAATGTTTTTTAGTGATGGAAAAGAAGATGATTATCAGTCAATAAAAATAAATCAAGATACGGTAGTTTGTAATAACAAAACATTACCTTTTCAAGATTAATGAAAAAAATGAAAAAAATACATAAAAATATTATTTTAATGACAATTTTAATAGTGGCTGGAGTTCTTATTTTTATGTTTTTAAAAATAAATAATAAAGATTTAAACAAGAATATTTTAATTAAAGAAGAAAATAATCAAACTCAAACAAGTCTTTTAAAAATTGGTTTTATAACAGATGCTCATTGTTATGCAAATCTAAATAAAGACACCGGAGAATGGAAACTTAATTGGCGATGCGAAAAACCATTAGAAGCTTTTGTTGATAGGATGAATAATATATTTAATCCAGATTTTGTTATTGAAAATGGAGACTTTATTGATGGTAAAGATGATCGTAGTCAGGAAACTTTTGTTGAAGCACTTAATTTTTATAATCAAGTAAAAGCTCCTAAATATCATGTTTTAGGTAATCATGAAACAAGAGGTTTTATTAAGAAAACTTGGCTTGACTTGGTCGGCTATGAAAAACCTTATTATTATTTTGATATGAATGGTTATAGAATTATTGTTTTAGATGGTAATAATAAGCCTGCTGAAGAAGGTGAGTCTTTCAATACTAGTCCGGAAAATGAATTTTATCCAGGATTTATTGACCCAGTTCAAATGATTTGGTTGGAAAATTTATTATTAGAATCAAAAGAGTATCAAAAGGTAGTTTTTGTTCATCAGCCTTTAATTATAGAGGAAAAAAAGACTCAAGATGAATTATTTATTGGAGGCATGGAGTTAAGAGATTTGTTTTCTAAAAATAAAGTCAGAGCAGTTTTTTCGGGTCATACTGAGAGGTTTTGTTATCTTAATGAAAATGGTGTAGATTATTATGTTTCACAGGGATTTTGGAAGGCAAACAGGGGTCTAAAAAAAGAATATCAGTTTAAAGACGATGGAGTTTTTAGTGAGATTTTAATTGATAATGATGATGTAAATGTTGTTTCTTATTATAATCCAGAAATGAATAGTAAGAGTGACTCTGAGTATCAGTCTTTTGAATTAGTTCCTGAGGAGATGAGTTGTCTTGATGGGAAAAAGATAGCTGAGGATGATGATTAAAAAATAGAATATTTTTATGTTTAAAGGAAAGTTAATTGATCATATTAAAAGACATTGGCATTGGCATGTTTTAATAGGGATTATTTTAATTGCAAGCTTTATTCACTTCTTAAGCTTGTCTTCTGGTCTTTTATTTAGAGCAGATCAAGCAAGGGATGCTTTTCATGTTAAGGAAGTTTTTGAGAGGGGAGTTGGCTCTATTAAGTTATTAGGACCTAAAATTGACTTGGCTTATATTAAGGGAGATGTAAATTCTCGTGGAGACACTTTGCATATTGGTCCTTTTTATTATTATACTCAATTATTTTTCGCTTTTATTTTTAAAAGCTTTCAACCTTGGGTAATTGCGTTACCGGACGCATTAATGTTCATTTTATCTATTCCATTATTTTATTATTTGAGTATTCAGTTTTTTTCTAGAAAAAATAGCCTCTTAATAACAGCACTTTTTGCATTTTCTTTTTTTAATTTAATGTACTCAAGTTTTAATTGGAATCCAAACCAATTATTTTTTTGGGAGATATTATTAGTTTTGAGTTTGTTTAAATTGCTTAAATTAAGAGACGAAAAAAGAGGGTGGTGGTTAATTTTAACTGTTTTGAGTCTGGTTATTATTTCTCAGTTACATTTTGTTGCATTTGTAGTATTTACTCTTTTTACTATTTACTTTTTATTTTTTATTCGTTGTTCTAAAATTTCAAAGAAATTTTGGTTGACTTCAGCTCTCTTGGTGTTAGTTTTTAGTTTACCCATGATTGCTAGTGAAATTAAGAATAACGGGGATAACTCCAAGAGATTTTTAGTTGCAATAACCAGAGAGCAAAAAGAAAATAAACCTTTCTTGAAAAAAGTTTCAAAAACATATGATCGATTTGGAGAATTCTTTGGATTTAATTTAACTTCTTTTCATGAAAGAGAAATCGGTTCAGTAGAAAGAGTTGGAGGGATTTTTTTTATGAGTTCAATTATTTTTGTTGCATTTTTATTCTTCAAAAATAAGTCTGTAGTTTTATTTAAAAATCAAAAAATTCTTTTGTCTATAATTTTGCTTTGGTCGATATGTAATTTTGTTATATTTTTTAAGATCTACGGTAAGTTGGATAATATGAGATATTTTGTAAGCATATCCCCTTTGGTTTTTATTATGGTAGGAATTTGGTTCTCATTACTAGAAAAAATTAAATTTAAAATGATCGGAGTTATAACAATGTTGATTGTTACAATTGTTCTTCTATTTTTTAACTTTCAAGCTTCATATTCTTGGCATGATGCATTAAAAGGTGATAATAAAAAAGATGAGTTTAAATATAATCGTAATTTAAAGCTTGGTCCTCATGGAGAGATGATAACATTTAGTCAAATGGAGAAATCTTTTGATTACATTGCTAAGCAAGCTGAAGTTCAGGAAAAAAAGGTGTGTTTACGTAATTCAAATTATCAATATAATTTAGGGTTTGAGTTTATTAGGGATGTGAATTATCCAAACATTATACTTAGTCGTTTCAGTTATGCCGATGCTTATTCGGATTGTTTATATTTTATTATTGGAAGAACTACAAAGGGAGTAAAAGATATCGATGAAGATGTTTTTGGTAATTTTAAAATTAAAAACTCAAAAAAAATCGACGCATTAACGATTTGGGAATTTGAATTAAAGGACGAATTAAAGATTAATTCTAAAGAAAAAGGAGTTAAAACAAGAGAGAGTGAAACAAGAATGAGAGCAGAGACATGGGGAGAATTGCTTCAATCCCCACCTTACAAAAAGTAATTAAATTATATGAAAAAAAATTGGCATTTTTTAGTGTTGTTGGCTATTGTGGTTGTTGCAATTTTTATCAGAATACATAATTTTCATGATTGGCTTTATTTTGAGGCTGATCAAGCAAGAAATGCAAAAAATTCCGTGGTGGCGATAGAAGATGGCGTTAAAAATCTTCCACTATTAGGGCCAAAAGCAGGTGGAACTAATTTTCATTTAGGGCCAGTTTCCTATTATTTTGAGTATGCATCAGGATTAATTTTTGGTATTGACTCACCAGACGTTTTTGCTTTTTCTAATTTCTTTTTTCTTATTCTTTCAATACCTCTTTTTTATTATTTTCTTAGACATTTTTTTTCAAAAGGACAAAGTCTTTTGGTCACTGCCGTGCTTGCTTCTTCTTATCTTATGGCACAATATGCCAGATTCTCGTGGAATCCTAATGCAATAATTTTTTGGGGACTTTTATTCATTTTGAGTATATATAAGGTTGTTTTTGAAAAAAATAAAAATAAGGCAGGCACGTGGTTGCTTGTTGCTAGTTTGAGTTATGGTGTCGCTAGTCAACTTCATACGTTTCCTTTGCTAGGATTCCCTCTGGTCGCTTTGATTTTTTGGGCATTTTATCGTCCAGTGAAGGTGAATTGGAAATATTGGATTGGAGCAGTTTTAATTTTGATTGCAGTGTACTCACCGTTGATTGCTTATGATATAAATATGCATGGAAGTAATGTGAAAGAATTTACTAAAGCTTTTAGCGTGAAAACAGAAGAGCGAGGATTTTTCGAGAAAGCACATAAAACAGTAGAACAGTATGGAAAATATTACTCTCTAATTATCCTTTCTGTTAATGACAAAGAGGTTGAAAATATAAAATGGTTTAGTTGTTTGATTATTTTAGCTTCAGTTGTAGTGGGAGTTATTTTGTGGAAAAGAGACGAGAAGGATGGCAATGGAAAGCCCTTACTTCCCAGAAGCTTTCTTTCTTTGATTTTAATTTGGTTTTTAGTATTTTTTGTTTTAAATTATAGTCTTGCTTTCAAGATTAATCAGCCCAGGTTTTGGTTTTCTGCCTTTTTTCTTCCATATATACTTTTATCAATTTTAATTTTCAGTATCTGGAAGAATAAGACGGGAAGAGTAATATCAGTTTTTGTTTGTGGAATTATTATCATTTTAAATCTAAGTGCTATTTTTAATTGGTATGAAGGACTGGAGAATCAAAATAGTGAGATTGCGCTTAGTAGAACGATTTCAAGTACATCTTTAATGCAAAATGACTTTATTGTTTATGGAGAAATGGAAAATGCCGTTGATTGGATGGTGAAGGAATCTGGGAGAAACAAAGTTTGCTTCAATAGTCCTTCAACTTATCTTGCTTCTTACAAGTTTATTTTTAATAGAAATTATCCTGATTTTAATGCAAAACGTATAAATAAAACTATAGAAACGGAATTGGCTGATAATTGTGATATATTCATCGTCGATCATAATGGCAATTCATTAGATAAAATAAGTGATAAATTTTCTAAGAAAGGGGTTTTGATAAATTTAGAAAAAGGGGCACAATTTGGATTAATAACTGTTTGGAAGGGTTCTTTCTAGTCAATAATAAAAGAAAAAAGAAGACATTGATAAAAATCTTATTTTTTGCGATAATAAAGCAATGATATGTTTAGTTATTGTTTATTCAAAATAAAAAGATGCTAAAAAATATTTACGATAAAATCAACGATAGTAAAAAAATAACAGGTTTTTTATTTCTGGTTATTTTTTTATTTGGAATTTTTTTAAGAGTTTATCAACATCATGATTGGCTATTTTTCAAGTGGGATCAGGCTCGTGATGCTATGGTTACAGCGGAAGCGATTGAAAAAGGAGTTGAATATCTTCCTCTTTTAGGGCCTCGGGCAACTCAAGTTGGTGATGATTATCTGCGATTGGGACCAGCTTTTTATTATTCCCAGTATCTTTCCGGAGCAATATTTAATTCGACTGCACCAGAAGTTTTTTCTTACCCTGATTTGTTGTTCGCCATTTTGACAATTCCACTTTTATTTTTATTTTTAAGATTGTATTTCAATCGATCAAACTCTTTATTGATAACAGCTCTTTACACTTTTTCTTTCTTGATAATTCAATATTCTCGTTTTGCTTGGAATCCTAATACAGTTCCTTTCCTAATGTTGTTGACTTTCTTGGGGATGTTTATGACAATGCGAACCAATGATTATAAAAAAAGACTTAGTTGGTTAGTTGTTTGGTCCTTATCTTTTGCAATTGCTACTCAATACCATTTTTTTGCTTTTTTTAGCTTGATTGCAATAACGGCAGTTTATTTTTTCTTTTATTTAGAGCCTTGGAAAATAAGAGAGTTTTTAGATAAGATTAAAAATGTTTTTAATAAAAAAACTATTGGGTACATATTAGTTCCATTATTTATTTTTAGTTTAGTTTATGTTCCAGTTATTATAAGCGATAGCAGGACTAATTGGAGTAATACGAAAAATTTTATTGGGGCTTTTTCGGAAAAGCCAAGAGACGACAAGACTTTTGGGGAGAAGGTGTTGAGAAATTTCAGGGAGCAGGGAAAGAATTATAATTTAATTGCAACTTCTTTTTGGACCAGAAGTGGTAAAAAATCTGATCCATACCCAGTGGGATTGGGTTTATTTTTAATGGCCAGTGGGATTGTTTTTTCTTTATGGCGAAGAAAAAAAATAAAAAATAAAAATAAAAGAGACTTCTTACTCTTGATGCCAATTTGGATTGGGATGTTTTTTTTGATAACGATTTCGACTTCTTATCAATTGAGACCACGTTATTTTGTAGTAGTTTTCCCAATTCCTTTCATCGTTTTAGGTTTTTGGTTTAGTTTTTTTCAGAAAAAATTAAAAGAAAGAAGCGTAGGTTTAATTTTAACCATAATAATTTTTATTGTTTTTCTTTTAATGAATGTATATGGAACAACTGCTTGGTTTAAGGATCAATATATTTCTCAAAAGCAAAGTTTTCCAACGGATCGAGATTTTATTCTTAAAAAAGAAGATGGAGTTACATTAGGGCAACTTGAGAGGGTAGTCGATTATATTAAAGAAAATCACAAGGGGGATGAAATAGCATTTTATTCAAAGGCAGAATACAAGCAACCCTTGATTTACCTAATAAATCAAGAAAAAATAAAAAACTTAAAAGGTGACGCAGATCATCTTAGTGGAACTAGTGAGTTGTTGAATTATGATCAAATTTTTGCTATTAACACAATTAGTGGTGGATTGGGTTCTGTTTCTAAGGACATAAAGAATTATGCAGAAGTTGTTTCATCGAAAGAAATTGGACAATTGGTGGTTTTTAAAATGAACGTTTCGAAAGATAAGGTGAATCAGTTTATTAAAATAAAAATTGAAAAAGAACAAGTGATTTTTTCAAAAGAAAAAAAAGATGATAATTTTGAGGATAATCCGGAAAGTGAAGAAAGTGAAAAGACAGGAAGACTCATTTGGAAAGATGTTTTTGGTGATTAATCTTTATTTTAAAAAAGATGGAAAAGGATTTAACTATTATTCTGCCTACATTCAATGAAAAAGGGAATGTGGGACCTATTTTGCAAGATATAAAAAACGTGATGAAGGGAAGATATGTTTCTTTTGATGTTTTGTTTGTTGATGACAGTAGTGATGATACTCCGGAAGAAATTGAAAAACAAAAACGAGAGAATCCAGAATTAGAAATTAATACAATTCATCGTTCAAAAGAGAATCGAACGGGTTTGGCAACTGCATTCATAGAGGGGTTTAAAAAAGCCCAGGGAAAATATATTTGTTGTATGGATAGTGATTTACAACATCCACCAAGTACAATTCCAGAACTTTATAAGAAAATTATTGAAGAAGATGCGGATCTTTCCGTTGCAACTAGATATATTAAAGGCGGAAGTGCCGAAGGATTAGGGAGTTTAAAAACTTTCTATGGTATTTATCGTCGAGCAGTTTCTTTGGGCTTTAAATATTTTACCCAAATTCTCTTTATTCCAACCAGAAAGACATCTGATCCGTTAGGAGGATTTTTTCTTTTTAAGAAAAGCATTTTAGACAATGTGAATCTTTCTCCTAAGGGATTTAAAATTTTAGTTGAGGTTTTGATGAGAGCTAATGTTAGTAAGACGGTTGAGGTTCCGTACACATTTCTTGTTCGAGAAAACGATGATAGCAAGGCAACTCTTAAGCAAGGATTGGAATTTTTTAAGCATCTTTGGCATATTTTTCTAACTGTTCCTGAGGCTGGAAGATTTATTAAATTTTGTATTGTTGGAGGAAGCGGAGTAATTGTAAATATTGGTATATTATATTTACTTGTAGAGTTTTATGATTTTGGTGAGCATTTTGCATGGGCAATCGCAGTTGTTTTATCAATTTTTACTAATTATATTTTTAATACTTTATTTACTTATAGTGATAAAAGGTCATCAACTCAAAAAGAAAGCCTACGAAGAGTGACTTTGTATTATTTAATTTCTTTCTTTTCAATTATATTTAATTGGCTAGTTTTTGCTGGAACAATGGAATACTTAGGTTTTCATTATGTAATTGCTGCTTTTTTGGGAGTAATTGCGGCTACAGCAATTAATTTTATATTAGTTACTAAGGTGGTTTGGCGTCTTTAAGAAGGAACATTGTCTTAGAGTAATTCAAATTGAAATTATTAACTCTAATCAATTTTTTTAAAAAATTCAGGAACCACTCCGCTTGACTTTCAAGGCTTATCTAGATATAAAAAGATAAATTTAAGAAATACTCAACTAGAGTATCAAGTAGCTACGCCCTAAATTTTTATAAAAAAATTAATCAGAGTTAATTTATAGGAAGTATTTTAAAAGTATTTAAAAATGGAAAAAATTTTAGATTTTACAAAAAAACATTGGTTAGTAATAGTTTTTGTTTTAATAATCTTAGGAGCCTTTGTTTTAAGGACTTACAATTTTAGTGATTGGCTTTATTTTAAGGCTGATCAAGTAAGGGATGCAAAGTTAGCAGTATCAGCCTTTGAGAATGGTCCAGGAGAACTTTCTTTATTGGGACCAAGAGCAGCAGGAACCTTTTTGAGACTTGGTCCGATCTTCTATTACGAGGAATATATTTCTGCCAAGCTTTTTAATAGTGTGGAGCCACATGTTTTTGCATTTCCGGATTTATTGTTTTCTCTTTTAACAATCCCAATATTTTTTATTTTTCTTAGAATATTTTTTTCAAAAAGAATTTCTATTTTGATAACGATTCTCTATAGTTTTTCTTTTATAATTACGCAGTATTCTCGTTTTGCTTGGAATCCAAATCAAATTCCATTTTGGGGATTACTTTTTTCGCTTTCATTATTAAAATCCTATAAGGAGTTAGATGGAAAAAAAGCAGGATGGTGGTTGGTTTTAGCTGGACTGAGTTACGCTATTGTTAGTCAGCTTCATTTTGTTGCTTTTGTTGGATTTCCAATTGTGGCAGCTTTATTTTGGGTTCTTTATTTTCCAAGAAAAATTAATTGGAAATATTGGGTGGGGGCAGTAGCTACGGGAATTTTTATTTATATCCCAGTTTTTTTGAGCGATTTTTATACCAGTGGCGATAATTTGAAACAGTTTATTTATGCGATTACTGCAAAAACGGGAGATCAGGCGTTGGGATTTTTTGAAACTTGTAAGATTATTGCTATTTCTCTTTTTATGTTTTTAACTTCTTTTGGTCACAAAGAAGGTGTCGTTTCTGCTTGGTTAGGAGCGTTTCTCGTGGTAGCTGGAATAACAGCATTAATTTATTTTTGGAAAAAGGAAAAAAAATCAAGACCATTTATTTATTTAGTTTTAATTTGGTTTTTTGTTTTTATAATTTTACAAATAAAAACCAATATTAGTTTGAAGCCAAGATTTTTCATGCCAATTGCTGTTTTACCATTTATTTTCTGGGGAACAACATTGAAAGTAGTAGAAGGCTTCGGTTATAAATTCTTATCTGTGGTTGCCTATGCTTCTTTTATTGTTATTTTGCTTATGAATTTAAGTGGGATAAAGATGTGGTTTGATTATCTGGGAACACAAGACATTTCACATGTGACTAGGCATATTTTTATTAAACAAGATGATGGAAAAACTTTTGGTCAAATAAAAAAAGCAGCTGAACTCATGGCTGAAAAAGGAAGGGAGTCAGGGAAAAGGGTGTGCTTTTATGTTGGAGCTGATTACAAGCGTTCTTATGAATATATTTTTGATGTTTATTATCCTGATATAGAATATGATAGAATGAGTAAATCAATAGAGGATAAAGAAGGGTGCATTTATTTTTCAATTGCAACAGCAACCGATGAAGCTAAGAAGATTTCGAATCGTTATGTTGATTATTTTGATTTTGGTGATTCATATAAAGTTGGAACAATTGCTGTCTGGGAGATTTATCCAAGAGAAAAATTTATAAATTATAACGAAAAAGAAGATAAGACTAAAAAGAGTTATAATGAGGAACTAGAGGGAATAGAAGAGGTCGATATAGTAGAAGAAAAGATTGGAATTGATGTTGCTGAGGACAAAGCTGAAAAAGAAAAAACAGAAAAAGCGCCTGCAAGATTAGAGAGAGTTTTATGGAAGCATATTTTCGGTGGTTAGATTTTAGAAATTTTGTATAAAAAAGTCCGAATATTTCGGGCTTTTTGTTTCTATCAACAACTGAATGTTATTTTGAATTATTTTTATTTTTCCAGAAAACATTTTGAATTAAAAAGAGGATAATTCCACCTGTTATCATTACGTCAGCAAGATTAAAGGCTGGAAAATAAGGAATATTTATATAATCAATAACACAACCTCCCAATATTCTATCAATAATATTTGAAATTGCTCCAAAGAGAACGATTAGCAGAAAAATATTGAAAGACTTTTTGAGATTATAAATAATTAGAAAGACAATAATAATCCAAGCGATCCAAAAAAAGATTTCATTCACTGGAATGTTCCATGCAAGATTGGGATTGCAGAAGCTAACCAGAAACCCTCCCATTTCTGGAAAGGTGTTTTTTATTGATAAAATTTTTAGTATCTGATCAATAATTAACAGAGAAGTTGCTAATAGTAGATAAGGCCAATTTCTCATTTTCAAAAATTATTTTTGACATTTTAAGCAAGTACTTGCTGCAGGGTAAGCTTTTAATCTATCTAGGGGAATTTCTTCCTTCAAACAATTTTCACAAATTCCGTAAGTTCCACTTTCCATTCGATTAAGTGCATCGTTAATTTCTTTTAGTTTTTTCTCAAGAGTTTCTGTTATTCCCATTTTATTAGTGTATTCTTCAATTTCTTCGGCATTATCTTCCTCATCTCTGCCTAAGTCTTCAAATTTTGTTTCATAATCATCTCCTCCTTCTTTGCTTGCAATTAACCCGAGTTCATCTTTAAGTTTCTTTTTTTCATCCAAAAGACTTTGCTTGAGTTCTTCTAGTGTTGTTGGATCTATCATTTTTTTAGATTAATTTTTATTCAGAAAAGCTCTTTGGGCGAGCCTCCATCTATACGATTATTTTACCAGTTTTATTTTCTTCTTGCAATTTTATTGTTTTATTTGTAAGATAGAGATATAAATTAATAAAAGCGAAGATAGAGTTATCACTCTGGAGCTGTGAGAAGAAATTTTTTAAATAGAAAAGTAGAACTCACCGGGTAAGCCCGTAATAGCCGTTAATTGAGGGTTATTGTTTATAGTGTTAGTTTTTCGATTTCTTCTAAAAACTATTAACTATCAATTAATAACTGAAATAAGGTGGTACCACGGTGAAAATCGTCCTTAAGTCTTTTAGGCTTTGGGATTTTTTATTTAAACAGTAAATAGTTACAGTCTTTTGATAAAAAAGTGGACGAAATTTTCATTTTACAATTTCCAATGGGTAGTTTGAAAATTGTGAATTGAGAAATATTTATGTTAGTTAATTTTTAGTAATTAAAACTATGTTCAAACCAGTAGATACAAGAAGGAAATATTCAGAAATGGAAAATGAGCAAACTGAGTATTGGAAAGAAAATAAAACTTTTGAGAAGTCTGTGGAACAAAGAAGTGAGAAAAAGCTCTATAGTTTCTATGATGGCCCTCCTTTTGCAACAGGAGCTCCTCATTATGGTCATATTGTAGGAAGTACCATGAAAGATGTTATCCCGCGTTATTGGACAATGAAAGGCTTTCGAGTGGAACGTCGATGGGGTTGGGATTGTCATGGATTACCAATTGAAAATATTGCAGAAAAAGACCTTGGAATTTCTAATAAAAAGGAAATTGAAGAATTGGGAGTAGAAAAGTTCAATGAAACCTGTCGGACTAAGGTTTTGGGCTATGTGGAAGAATGGGAAAAGGTTATTGAGAAAATGGGACGTTGGGCTGATATGGACAATAGTTATAAAACTATGGACCTTGAATATATGGAATCAGTTTGGTGGGTGTTCAAAAAGCTTTATGAAAAAGATCTGATTTATGAGGGATATCGGTCGATGCATATTTGTCCTCGATGTGAAACAACTCTTTCGCAAACTGAAATTTCAGAAGGATATAAAGATATTAAGGATCTTTCTGTAATATCTAAATTTGAATTAAAATATTGTAAGGGTAAAACTGGCCGAGGGGTAGGTGCGCTTATCTTTAATGATAAAGATGAGATATTACTTATTCGTCGTAAAGAGGACAGACGTCGAGAAACTTGGGCTATGCCTGGGGGTAAAGTTGATGAAGGAGAGACTTTTCGTCAAGCACTTGAACGAGAAATAAAAGAAGAACTAGGGGTTAATATTGAATTAGCAGAGCCAATTATTCACAATCCAGAGTTTATAGAAGGACGACTTTTTGATACAGTTTGTTATCTAACCAGGATAAAAGGTGAACCAGAAAATTTAGTGCCTGATGAAACAGAAAAGATTGAATGGTTTTCTTTTGATAATTTGCCCGAAATAGATTACGAGCCGACGGAAAATGCTATAAAATCTTATCTTAAGGATAAGGCAAAAAGAGCGGATGAGGAAACAGAAAAAAGTCCTCCACGAGTTTATGTTTTGGCTTGGACAACTACTCCATGGACATTGATTGGAAATGTTGCATTGGCTATTGGCAAAGATGTTAAATATTTTTTAGTAAAACATGAAAATGATTTTTATATTTTAGCAAAAGATAGAATTAATGAGGTTTTTAATGATAAGAATTATGATTTTGTAATTGAAATTAAAGGGAAAGAATTGATTGGTCTGAATTATAAGCCTCTTTTTGATTATTATTCAAGTCAAGATAGTTTAGAAAATAAAGAAAATGGTTGGAAGATTTATGCAGGAGATTTTGTGACGACTGAAGAAGGGACTGGAGTTGTTCATATCGCTCCTGCTTTTGGTGAAGATGATATGAATTTTGGAAAAGAAAATAACTTACCCTTTATTCAGCACGTTGGAATGAATGGAGCGATTAAAGCTGAAGCTAAAGATTTTGCAGGACTTTCAGTGAAGCCTCGCGATGATCATCAGAAAACCGATATTGAAATTATTAAATATCTTGCACACAATAGCCTTCTTTTTTCAAAAAAGAAATACGAACATAGCTATCCGCATTGTTGGAGGTGTGATACGCCTTTGATAAATTATGCGACATCTTCTTGGTTTGTGGCGATTACAAAAATTAAAGAAAAAATGCTAGAACATGCTAAGGAGCTTAATTGGGAACCTGATAATATTAAAGAAGGTCGTTGGGGTAACTGGCTTGAAGGAGCGAGAGATTGGTCAATCAGTCGTCAGCGTTATTGGGCATCTGTAATGCCGATTTGGAAGTGTGAATGTGGAGAAATGAAAGTCTTGGGAAGTGCGAAGGAGCTTGAAGACTTGAGTGGTAAGAAAGTTAAAGATCTTCACAAGCATGTAGTTGATGAGATTACCTTTCCTTGTGAAAAATGTAAAAAAGAAATGAAAAGAATTCCAGATGTATTGGATACCTGGTTTGACAGTGGTTCAATGCCATATGCTCAGGTACATTATCCGTTTGAAAATAAAGAAAAATTTGAAAAAAGTTTCCCAGCCGAGTTTATTGCTGAAGGGATTGATCAAACCAGGGCATGGTTTTATTATCTTCACGCTATTGCTGTTGGGATTTTTGACAAAAAAGCCTTTCAAAATGTAATTGTGAATGGAATTGTTTTGGCGGAAGATGGAAAGAAAATGGCAAAAAAACTTCAGAATTATCCAGATCCAACCGAGATGATTGAAAAATACGGAGCAGATATTTTGAGATTTTATCTTCTTCATTCGCCAGTTGTTCGTGCTCAGAATTTGAATTTTTCAGAAAAAGAGCTTTCTGAATTTTCTCGAGGGATGTTTCGAATGATTCAAAATTCTTATTCATTTTTCACTCTTTATGCCAGCATTGATAACTGGACTCCAGGAGAAAAAGTTGAACCAAAAAACTTATTGGATAAATGGATTTTATCAGAATTAAATATGTTGATTCGAGATGTTGATTCAGCGATGGAGAAATATGAGTTGAATAAAGCAACTAGATTTTTCCCACAATTTGTTGACAATCTTTCTAATTGGTATATCAGGAGAAGTAGAAAGAGGTTTTGGAAAAGTGAAAGTGATGACGACAAGAATGATGCCTATCAAACGCTTTGGACAGTTCTGACTGAATTTTCAAAGGTTTTAGCACCATTCGCTCCTTTCATCTCCGAAGAAATTTATAGAAATTTAACAGAGGGAGAATCTGTCCACCTTTGTGATTTCCCAATTGCTGATAAGAAAATGATTAACAAGGAATTGAACGAGGAGATGGCTTCTGCGCGAGAATTGGTTAAGAGGGGGTTAGAGGTGCGAGCATCTCAGAAAATAAAAGTCAGGCAACCACTTTCAGAAGTTCAAATTATTGAAAAATTAAACAATGAAATTAACGACATCATAAAAGAAGAGTTAAATGTTAAGCTCATTACGAGGGTTAATGAAATTAAAGAGTCTAATGATGTCGCAATTTCTTTGGGGGTTAAAAGTGAGCCATCTAATGAAGGAGACACTCCCACTGTTGATTTTTTTGAAATAGCAGTTTTAGGAGTTATTACAACAATTACCCCTGAACTCAAAATCGAAGGTCAGATGCGAGAGCTTATTCGTCACATTCAACAAGCTCGAAAAGAAGCTGATTTTCAGATTGATGATCGGATAGAGGTCTTTTATAAAGGTGGGGAAGAAATTTTTGAAAAGTTTAAGACAGAAATTTCCAAGGAAGTATTAGCAATCAAGCTTGGAAAAGCTGGCAATCAAAAACCAGAAGCTGACATTGAAAAACAAGTAAAAATTGATGGTATAGAAATCAATTTTTGGTTGAAAAGTTGATTTTAATTGTCAGTTTAGTTATATCAAAAAACCGCCTTGAAGGCGTTTTTTTGATATATGAATCTGATTTTTTAACTATTCTTTCCCAAGTTCTTTTTTGATTTTATCGATAATCTCTTCAGTATTAAAGTGGGCTTTTACGAGATAGTCATTGGCTCCAATTTTCAAAGCTTTTTCAATATCATCTTTTTGCCCAAGATTTGAAAGCATAATAATTGGAACTTTTTGAGTTTCTGGATTTGGATTACTCCTAATTTTTTCAAGCACTTCAAATCCATCAATAGCAGGGAGTATAATATCTAGAAGTACAATATCTGGTTTAACTTTATCAACAATTTTTAATGCTTCTTCGCCGTCGATTGCTTCATAAACTTCAAATCCTTCCTTGCTCAATTTTTTAGCACAAATATCTCTCAAAAAAGAATCATCTTCAACTAGCATTACCTTAATATTGATGCTTTTTTTTGCTCCTTCTTCTTTTCGAGGTTGGATAACTTCTTCTTCTATTGAAGCATTGGATTCTTCTTGACCCGAATTCTTACTAGAAGATACTAAATATTTTTGAACTTTATCCACAACTTCTTTTGGATCAAATTGAGTTTTGATTAAATGATCAATTGCTCCTAGTTTCTTTGTTTTTTCAATTTCAACTGGTTGACCAGAGTTTGAAATAATAATTACTGGAATTTTAATTCCTTCTTCATTCATTTTTTCAAGAACTTCATACCCATCCATTTTTGGCATTACAATATCGAGCAGGATTAAATCAGGCTTCCAATTTTTGATTTGTTCATAACCATCTTCTCCGTTGTAGGATACTTTTAATTCATGTCCTTCTTTTTTTAGTTTAGCTTCAAGAACATCTGCTAACGCTTCTTCGTCTTCTACTAAAAGTATTCTTGCTGTTTTATTTTCCATTTGTTTATTTTTTATTGTAGTTATTTATTTTACTTTATTTTACTACTTTTTAAGGGCAATGTAAAATTTATTTTTGTTCCTTTTCCTTCCTCGCTTTCGATGTAAATTCTTCCTTTATGTTCTTCGATAATATTTTTTGCAATAAATAATCCAAGACCGCTTCCTTCAGTTTGCATTCGCATTACGTTGGTTGCTCGAAAAAATTTTGTAAACAACTTAACCTTATCTTTTTCTGGAACACCAACCCCATTGTCTTTAACAGAGATTTCAAGAAATTTGTTTTTTTGTTTTTTAATGATAATTTCAATTTTTCCAAATTCTGGAGTATATTTTATGGCATTATCAACAAGATTCTGCAGGACTAGTAAAATTCGTTCTTTGTCAATATAAGCCTTTGGTAAATTGAGAGGCTTAGTAATTTTAAACGTTTGACTGTTCTTTTTTATAAGATTCTTGGTGTTATCTTTAACAATATCAATTATTTCTTGAAGATCACACATGTCAAAGTTATAACCAAATCTTCCTTCTTCAATTCTAGAAACATTAAGAAGATCATTTACTAATCCAATAATTCTTTCATTACTTTTATAGCCCTTGTCAAGTAACTCCTTTTGTTCCTCATTTAATTTTCCACTATCTCCATCTAAAACCATTTTAAGTATCCATTTAATTGCAGAGAGAGGCGTTCTTAGCTGATGGGCAGCAATGGAAATAAATTCTGACTTCATTTGATCGATTGCTTTTTCTCGAGTGAGGTCGTGAAATATTTTCATGGTTCCTAGGTAGATGTCTCTATCAAAGATTTTAGCTGTTATTACTTTGTAAATTGATTCCTTGTCACCATTTTTTATAATTAATTCCTCGTTGTTATTCTCTTCGTTTGAATCAGGACTAATTACTTCCTTAACTTCAAAATCTTTTCGGGCAATTTTGTGAAAGTTATTCATTGAAAGATTATCATCACTAAAGGCTTTTTGTCCAAGATTATTATCACTTAAACCAAGAACGTTTTTAGCTGCTGGATTAAGTAGTATTATTAACCCATTTTCATTTACTACTATTATAGGGTCAACGAGATTTGAAAGAATTGCAGACGTTTTATTCTTTTCATCTTCAACTTTTTTCCTTGCGTCTTCAGTATCTTCAAGCATGTTAATTAGAGATTTTTTTGTTCTTTCTAATTCTTTTGTTCTTTTGGCAACTTTATCTTCCAATCCTTCTTGAAGTTTTTTTATTTCTGTTATATCTGAAATAGCTAAAAAGAATCCAATAAAGTTTCCTTCACGATCTGTTCGTTTGGCGACAGATGCATTAACGGAAATTTTTTCACCTTTATTGGTAATGAGGACCATTTCTTTATTTTTGAGAATTTCTTTTTCTATTACTTCCTTTAAGAAGGCATCAATTAAGGATTTATTTTCAAATAGTTTGCTGGCATATTCTCCAATAAGATCAATCTCTGTAAAACCTGTAATTTTTTTAGTAGATTCATTAATATCAACAATAACTTTTCTTGGATTTATAGTGCAGACTGCAAGAGGAAGAAAGAACGAAAATTCTTCTATATATTTTTCTAGACTTTCTATGTCTTCATATATTTGTTGAGATAATTTATCCTGTTGGTTTTTCATTATTTTTTGTATTGATTAATTCCAGTGAAAGATAATTTCATAATAAGCATCTCTTTGGACTCCTTCTCCTTTAATATTTTTAAGACCTAAGGAAAGTTCACCCATTTTTTCAAGAGATCCAATTATAAAAATATAATCTACTGGATGAGTTTTAAAATTTTTAATATGAAGGACAATTTCTTTCTCTTGCTCGTTATATTTAACAAGTTCTAATTCTCCTAGTGTGTAATGCTTTTTCCAATTTTCAGCTCCTGATCCAAGTGTTTTTTCTGGAGAAATAAAATATTTTATAAATATTTTAAGTAGCGGTGAAAAAGTTATGAAATTACGTCCCATGTTAATTATATTTTGACGGTTCCAATTGAAAAATTTTGCACTAGCTATAACAAAAAATACAGGGATCTTCATAGGAATCCAATCCATTTTGTCTGATTCATTTATTTCGGGCAAAATAAAGCCAATTTTTTTAAGTTTTTTCAAGAGAAGATTGTATTTTACTTCTCCTTCCTTCTTTTTAACATATTCAGTTACGTATTTCAGATCTAAAGCGCGTTCTTCTCCTTTTAGTTTATTTATATCTGCAAATTCTTTCTTGAAGCTTTTAAAGTGTAATTTTTCCATTTTATTTTACCAAGTTATTTTAAATTCATGATAGTCATCTCCTTTAAACATACATTTGGTTTCTTCTATAACCATATTTTCTGATTTGATTATTAACTTACAAACAGACAGAAAGTATCCTTTATAATATTCACACATAATTGGATGTACCTTAAAGTCCTTTAAATAAAAAAGGAGATAATTTTCATTAACTACGGTTGGATCAGGAACAACTAGTTTGCCAACAGAATAATGTTCATCCCAATATTTTGAAATTTCAGAAAAAGTTTTCTCAAGTGATAAAAAATATCGCAAAAGAGTCTTTATTATAAAAGAGTATTTGGGGGCAGCTTCTCCCATTTCAATTATTTTTTCATCGTTCCAACCAAATACTTCTTGGATGAGGAGAATTGAAAGAACTCTCCAGCTTAGCGGATACCATCTTGTAGCGTTAATTTCTCCTTTATAGTCGATTGGAATATCCATCTTTTTAGCCGCACTTTGAAGTTTTTCGAGTCCTTCTTCTCCGAATTTTTCTTTAATAAATTCTGCATCAGTTTTAAAAACAACACCACGAACATCGCCTTTGATACTTTTTAATAAATTATTGACTATTTTTTTATTAAGCATTTTTTTGAAATAAAGATTATAATATTTATTGGTTAGTTGTTTTTTTGGGCACTTCAATCTTTTCTCGAAGATTTTTATTTTCTTCTTTTAACTCAATCATTTTAAATTCTCTATTAATAGTTAATTTTTGTATTTTTTCTAATTCTTTGATTTTAGTTTCTAATTCCCAGGCTCTTTTTTCTAGTTGTTCTTCTGTTTTTTTAAGTTTAGTAATATCTTTTGCAATACAAGTAATTCCTATTATGTGACCTTCTTTATTTTTTAGTAGGGAGTTTGAGAATATAACTGGAATATTGTTTCCTTTTTTTGTTATTAGTAGTAAATTATAATTATTAATTGTTAATCCATTAATAGCCTTATTTATAATCATTTCACTGAAATTGTCTTCCATGAAAAGTCCATTTAATCCTATCTCTTTTATTTCCTTTTCACTATAACCAGAAAGCTGTAGCGTAGCTTTATTAATGGTATTTATTTCCCCTTGTAGATTTATTAAAATAAGAGCATCTGACATAGTTTCTATGATGTTTTCTGCAGCAGTTACTGGTGTAATTCCAAGAAATTTATATTTAACTACAGCGTAGACAATTCCAAAAGACCAAAAAAGAGCAGAGACATCAGCAACTGAGGGGATTTTATGAAAACCAAATTCTTGAAAAATAACATTTGTAAGAGTCCCAATTGTTAAAGGAATAATTGATGAAATGATGATTATTTTTGCTTGCTTTCTTTTTATTACAGATGAAGATTTTTTATAATACTTAATTAATAAATATATTGGAATTAAGGTAAAAAGGGTGTAATAAAAATAAAATAGATAAGTATAAATAGAATTAGACCATACATGAGACCAACCATAGGAAGTTTTTTCAAAAGTATAAATTAATTTTCCTTGCAATTGCTGAAAAATAAAGAAAATAGTTGGAATGAAAAGTATTATTGCGCTATATATTTTTTCTAAAAACCTTTTGTTTTTAATGAAAACTAAGGTAAACCAAAAAAAGAAGGCAGGAAAAGAGATCCATCCAAAGGAATCAAATTTATTAGCCAGGATAGCTCCCTCATAAGTTGTTCCTGTGTTATTAATAAAAAACATCCCTGCACTCCAAACCACAAAACATGCAAGATATGCGGCTGTTATTCTGTTAAGGGTGCTTTTTAGGTCTTTGTGTAAGATGAAGACAGTAAAAAACAAAAAAGTTGCCAGACTTAAAAAATGAACAAAAGACAAAAAGGAGAATTCCATTTCTTTATTTTAAATTTATTTTAGTTTAATTCGTAGAGATTTATTCCATGTTACTCTTTTTGAGAGGCAATGTAAAACTAACCGTTGTTCCTTTTCCTTCTCTGCTTTCAACAGATATTTGACCGTGATGTTTTTCTACGATGTTTTTAGCAATGAATAATCCGAGTCCACTTCCCTCGGTCTCCATTCGTATTACGTTCTTTGCTCGGAAAAATTTTGAAAATAATTTAATTTTATCTTCTTCAGGTACACCAACTCCGTTATCTTGAACAGAAATTTCAATAAATTCATCATTTTGTTTTTTTATATTAATTTCAATTTTGCCAAACTCTGGAGTGTATTTTACTGCATTATCTAGAAGATTCTGAATAATCAAAAGAACTCGTTCTTTGTCCATATAGATTTTTGGTAGATTCTCTGGTTTATTAATGAGAAATTTTTGATGATTTTTTGCGATAAATCTTTCAGTGTCTTCTGTAACAATGTCAAGAATTTCCTGAAGATCACACATATTGAAATCATAACCAAATCTTCCTTCTTCGATTCTTGAAACATTCAAAAGGTCATTTACTAACTCAATAATTCTTTCATTGCTTTTGTACCCCTTTTCAAGTAATTCAGATTGTTCTTTGTTAAGAGGTCCAACGTCTTTATCTAGAATCATCTTGATTACCCATTTAATTGCAGAGAGAGGCGTTCTAAGTTGATGAGCGGCAATGGAGATAAATTCTGATTTTAGTTTATCAATTTGTTTTTCTCGAGTTAAGTCATAGAATATTTTTAGAAATCCATAACAAGCATCCTTGTCTTTCCCTCGACATACAGAAGTGGTTATTACTTTATATGTTTTAGTTTGATCCTCATATTTAATTTCAACTTCCTCAATTGGTTTGTTGTTTTCATCCATTTCTCCTTCATGACTTTGAATTTCAAATTCATTTTTTATTAGCTTATTAAAATTATCCAAGCTGTAGTTATTTTTAGATGAAATTTTTACACCATAATCATTTTCGCTAATTCCTAAAACTTCCTTTGCAGATGGATTGATAAGCCCAATTTCTTTTTTACTATTTATAAATATAATCGGACCAGTAAAGTTGGCAACAATTGATCCTATCTTGTTTTTTTCTTCAGTTAATTCAGCGTTTATATTGGACAAAGTTTTTTCACGATTGGAGAGAAGTTTAGTTTTTTTACTAAGTTGCTTTTTTTGATTTTCCAGAAGTTCTTCTCGTTTAAAGAGAAGTTTTGCTCCATATCCACTATAGACTCCTATTATTAGATAAAATATTGAAATTGTTATGGTTATAGTTAAGGATAGAGCTAGGCTGTTTAGCTCAGGAGAAGGAGTGTTGTATCTTGCTACGTGGGGAATGATCTCAAAGTACTCTAATGTTACTAAGGCATTAACAAGGACGGTTGAAGCAATAGCAGTTATTATTGAACCTTTAGCACTGAATAAATAGGAAGCAGAAACGATTGGTATGAAAAAGAATGTAATTCCAATGCTTTCTACTCCTCCAGCGGAATGCATTACAATAAGCAGGATCCCAAGTTCAACGGCCATTTGAGAAAAACTGAGGATGTTTAATCCTCGGATAGAGCGTTTTTTGCGAATCTGACGAAAGGATATTTCAAAAACAACATTAATTAAAGTAAAAACTATTATCAATGTAAGCATGTTGATAACCGAGAAGTTTACATTAGAGTTACTAAGAATTTTTGAAACAATACCAATTAAAAAAATACCAAATCCGTAAAACCAACGAGCTTTTATTAACCAACGATTAACTTCAATTTTTCTTTCTATATGTATATTTGTCATATTAATATTATAGCATTAATTTAAATATATTGAAAAGTTTAATAAAAAAAACGGCCTCAAGTGAGTCGTTCTTGTCTGAATCTGTAACCGGTGCATTTTGGTTTTAGTAAGGAAACCGGGGCGCTGAGCCCAAAAAAATTAATATGTGGCTAGCGCCACCGGTACCAGTCTTGATTTAAAATAGATTTATTTCGTCCGAAAACAAAATATAATACTAAGTTTTTTAATATCAAGATTGGGAGGTATCACTTAATTAAGTGATGTTTCATCTAACCATTTCATGATTTTACTCAATTTTTGTTTTTGTTTTTGGGTGATCTTTTTTTATTTTTGTTTTTAAAGATGAAATGAAACAGTAAGATGAATTCCAGTCACGAATAGGGGGAAATCGTGGCTGGAGTTCATCTCGCTGAAGTTCATTGCAACCCATGAAATGTCAGATTTTTTCTAAAGAACTAACTTACATGTCTATTATAGCATTTTTTGAGGCAACGGTCAATTCTTTCACTTAATTTACCTGATAATGCTTTTAAACAATGGCATTTCGAAGTTTTTGCAAAAACTTTTTAATGCAAAGTCGTGATATTTTCATTGAAAGTTATCCACAATTAATCCACAACTGCTTCATTTTCAAGAATATCTCCGGGAGTAACATCCTCAGGGGTATTCTCTAATATAACCTCCTTAGTTGTATTATTTGGAATATCATTGATCAATAATTGATTTGAGATAGTTGAAGCCATTTCTTTTGATGTAGCAAAAACTAAAATAGTATCGTTATTAATTATTCCCCAATCAAGCGATTTTAAGTCAGACGGAGTTGTTGCAAAATTGTAATATCGGAAAGCTTGATCATCAGAACTATCCTTAAATAACAATGTTTTCTCAATTAGATATTCAATAATAGGAGTTGAATATAAACCCGACATCATCTTTGGAAGTTCGTTTTCCATTTTCAGGATTGATTGTTTTATTTCCACGGCATCTTCTATATCAATACCAATAACAAGGCTAATTTCAGGCGTTGCTGATGAGTTATAATAAATCCAAGTGTTTTCAGGTGTGGCGTTAATAATTTCGGGTATTTGAATTCCAAGGAGAAGTGAAAGTTCCTTGATGTTCATTGCCATGCCTCCTTCGTTTTTAATGGAATAGAAGTTAGATGTAAGATTCTCAGGATTTTGAGGGTCGAATAAAATAACCTTAATGTCATTTTTAGTAGTTAGTACTATTTCAGGTGAGTTTGTCAATACAAAAGGAAAAGCTTTTTCAGCCAGTGGCTCAACTGGAAAATTTAGATCTGGTTCAATGGTAATTGGTGGCTTAACTGGAATTGGTGTCTTACTGAGCACAAAGAAATAATAATAAAAGCCAGAAACAATTGTAATGATTAAAATAACTATAAGAATAATAATAAGAGTGAGACTTGATGATGCATTTTTTTCTTCTTTTTCTGGAGATTTTTTAATCTTGTCTTTGAAAAACTTATCATAGTCTTTGGATGCAGGAGTAATGGTTTCCCTTGAACTAGATAATGTTTTATTTTTAGTAATTGTTAGCGGTTTTTCTTTCATAGTATTATTTCGAGCACTTTCTGGGTTAATAACTTTATGATTCATATTTTTTTCTTCTCTTAATTTTTTTAGCAAGATTATGTTTTAATTTCTCCTCCTCTTCTTGTATTAATTTTTTAATCACTCTAATTAGTTCATTTTCTCGTTCATTTCTTTTCTCACATCCCCATGTCTCAAGGAATAAGGGTTTTGCTTTGGTTTCTGGTTCTTTTTTTACTTAATTTACCTGATAATGCTTTTAAACAATGGCATTTCGAAGTTTTTGCAAAAACTTTTTAATGCAAAGTCGTGATATTTTCATTGAAAGTTATCCACAATTAATCCACAACTGCTTCATTTTCAAGAATATCTCCGGGAGTAACATCCTCAGGGGTATTCTCTAATATAACCTCCTTAGTTGTATTATTTGGAATATCATTGATCAATAATTGATTTGAGATAGTTGAAGCCATTTCTTTTGATGTAGCAAAAACTAAAATAGTATCGTTATTAATTATTCCCCAATCAAGCGATTTTAAGTCAGACGGAGTTGTTGAAATATTGTAATATCGAAAATTTAAATTTTCAAAACTATCTTTAAAGATTACTGTTTCCCCTGTTGAATATTTATCAATAGGAGCTGAGTAAAGTCCTGAAAACATAATTGGAAGATTATTTTCAATATTCATAATAGAATTTTTCACTTCGTATGTATCTTTGGAGTCAATCTTAATTACAAGGCTAATTTTTGGTGTGATTGTTGCATCGTAGTAAATCCATGCATTTTGTGAAGCAGTTTCAATAGATTCTGGCATTTGAATGTTTAATAAAGTTGAAAGGTCTTTGACATTCATTAGTAGCCCTTCTTCATTCTCAATGGAATAGAATCCAGAGATGAGATTTTCAGAATTTTGAGGGTCGAAAAAAATAACTCTTGTATCTTTTTCGGCAGTTATTATCATCTCACTTGCTTCTGTTAAAACGATTGGAAGAGGTTCTTTAGGGGGTTGAACCGGCGTTGAATCAACAGGGAAGATTGGTGTTGGATCGGATATAATTGGTAATTCAGTTGGTGTTACGGGTTTATTGATTACAAAAAAGTAATAGTACGTTCCAGAGGCAATTGCGATAATTAAAACAATCACAAGGATGATTACTAGAATCATGCTTGATGAACTATTTTTGTTTTCCTTTTCTGGAAGTGGACTAATTTTATCTTTAAAGAATTTATCATAGTCTTTCTTTAGAGCAGGGTTTATTGGTTTTAATTTAGCGCTTTGTACAGGTTCTTTTTTAGGATTAATTATTGGATTTTTTGGAAATTCTTCCTTTGACTTATTTTCTGGAGAAAAATCATTAGCGTGAGTTTTTTCTTTCTTATCCCCGAATTGTTTTTCAAGTGACTTGTCAACTGTTGTTTTGGCAGGCATTTTGTTGGCAGCAGGAAAATCTGTTGGCAGTTTAAATTCTCCAGATTCTTTGATTTGTGGCTGAGTGGTAGATCTAAGGGGTTTTTTGGTTGGTAGATCAAAGCTTTTCGCTGGTGTTGCAATTGGTTCTGGAACTTTTTTAATTTCTGGTTTTTTGTGAATCTCTAACTCCTTCTTTCTCTCAGGAGCTTTCGAAAGAGGTTTTCTTTCTTTTTCTACAAATTTTTTACTAGAATCACCTTCAAGATCACTTTTCATTGAGCGAGTTGTTAGCTGAATATCGTTGTCACTTGAAGCACTTGTTTTTTTGTTTCCAAACATTTTTTTAAAGTTAATTTTTGTTTTTCAAAATAGTAAAAACATTGTAACACAAAAACAATAAAAAAAGAAATTATTTTAAATTTTATTCAGATGTTTTTAGATTCTCCCATGCAATATCAAAAATTTGTTTTTGCGCTAGAGCAGCTTCGGGACTTTCTAAAATTGTTGTTATGCGATTTCCTGTGAGTTGATGAGTGAGAACCCGATTCGGATTAAAAACTAAATTGACATTGAGCTCGCTTCCTTTAGGTAGAAGTTTTACTTTTTTGCCGTAGTTTTTTTGGTATTTAAGAGAATGTCTTCCAAATTCATTATCTACTAAAATTAATCTTAAATCTAAATTTTTCTTAGCTCTTTTTCGCATGAATTTTTTGAAGAATTTTGGGTCTGTGTTATACCATCTGTTTCCGTCACTAACTACATAGTAAAAATCTCCTTTTCTTAAATCATTAAGCATTGACATGAAAGCATTTTTCATTCCGCCAACTCCTTTAAAATGAAGAACTTCATTGGTGCCAGTATTTTTATGCTTCTCTACTTTAGATTCAAGCAAATTGATTATTTGATCAGTTTGCTGTTCAACAAGATTTTTGAGGTTTTTAGGCGATTCAGCACAGTAGTATTTCTTAAACTCGGACTCTTTTAGTTTAAATAAGCCTTTTTCCATTAATACATTAATTAAAGCATAAATATTAGTCCTTTTTAAGCTGGTTTCTTGGGCGATATTTGAAATAATCGTCGGACCAAGCTTAAGTCCGGCCAGATAAACTTGCGCCTCATTTTTCTTTAAGCCTAATTTTTGCAGTTCTTTGAGATAGTTCATAATTTTGTCACCAAATTATTTTGACAGATAAATGCTGTAAAATAACCTTATGTATAGCAATTATAGTAAATTTAAAGAGAAAAGTCAAAAATATTTTGACAAATTTGTAAAAAACTTTCAGTGCGCTAGAGTGAAGCGTTACTGTTATTTAACAATTAAATAATAATAAAAGGGGTTTATTGTGATTATTTCCGATATATATTTTCTAGTAGCATCGTTTCTTTTTAGTTGGGGATTTCTAAAGCAAATAATGAAAATCAAAGAAAGGAAGCGTGTAGATGACATTGAAATGGGAGATGTGATTGCCAGAGCGTTGGCTTGTACTTTATTTTTTATCAAATTTTGCTTTATTGGGAATTTTTTCTTGATATTTGGACAAGGCATTATTTTGATTTTAGCCTATTTCTATCTAATTTTAGTTGTTGCTATCTTGTTGGGAAGAGAACAACAGCTATGGAAGCTGATCAAAGATATCCAGAGTTTTACAAAAGGAATTGCAAAAAGAATTATGGGTTTTTGGTATAAAATTGAAAAAAGATAAAAGGAGAGTCAAGATGAAAAAAGTAAAATTAGTTTTACTGGTGATTGTGATAGTTTTATTTTCTGGTAATTGTTTCGCCGGAGGCTCTGTTCAATTTCACATGGAAGTTGATCGGGATCCGGGGAATCAGAAGGTTTTCACTTTAACCGTCGACCACTTTTCAAAGTGGGATTATGGGAAAAACTATTTTTTCTTGGA
Organism: uncultured Bdellovibrionales bacterium; assembly: GCA_964421125.1. Classification (GTDB taxonomy): domain Bacteria; phylum Patescibacteriota; class Minisyncoccia; order Moranbacterales; family DUUL01; genus UBA2193. The sequence goes on along the minus strand of CAYQVD010000001.1, from coordinate 93,004 downwards.
TCTTGCTGGAAAAGATGAGTTTAAGACCGAGGCAGAGTCTATGTATTTCGAGTATCATACTTATCTAAGTGTAGGTAAGATATTTGGAATTCACGTGCCGATCGGTTTCATTAAAGAATCTTTTATCGCTGGACAGTATAATGACAGCGACAAGGATGTTTTCGGTCGAGTTTTTCTTTGGGGACTTTCTGCTGACTTGGATTTGTGGTTGGATATGTTGAGTTTTTCTGCATATTTGCGAGATCAAATTGGACAAGATGATTCATATCATTTTACTTTGAAATGGTGTGAGAATTTTGAAGTCTATGGGTTAAAATTTTCCCAGCCGGGATTTGCTGATTATTGGAAAAGTGATAGTGGCTCTGTTTTCATTTCCGAGCCACAAATTCGCTTGAAAATGTCGAGTTTCTTCCCGAAAGGATTTTTGAGTCAATCTGCAATTGGATCAGAGGTCGAAATCACTCATGATTTCTTCGGATCCAGATATGGATGGGAGATAAATCCGACGGTCTTTTGGATGTTTGAATTCTAATAAAAAGAAAGGAGGAAATAAATAATCAAAAAGCGGTCTGATGAAAATCATCGACCGCTTTTTTCTATGCTTCTATTTTTGTAAAATAGATTATTCTTTGTTTACATTTTTCATAGTAAGACTGATCTTTCCTTGAGGGTCAACTTCTTTGACTCTTACTTGAACGATTTGTCCAACTTTCAAATGATCTTCAACTTTTTCAACACGCTTATCTGAAATTTCAGAAATATGAATAAGTCCGTCTCGACCTGGAAGAATTTCAGTGAAAGCTCCGAAGTCCATGATTTTTACAATTTTCCCATCATAGATTTCATCAATCTGAACTTCCTTGGTAAGCTTTTCAACCCATTCTCTGGCTTGTTGTCCAGATTCTCCATCTTTAGCGGTAATGAAAACACTTCCATCGTCTTCGATATCGATTTCAACTCCAGTAGTATCAATGATTTCATTAATCATTTTTCCACCTGGTCCGATGACGTCTCTGATTTTGTCAGGGTTAATGTTGATTGTGATGATGCTTGGTGCATATGGAGAAAGTTTTTTCTTCGGTACCTCAAGAGTTTCAGCAATTTTTCCAAGAATGAAGACTCGGTTGTCATAGGCTTGTGAGAAAACTTTTTCAACCATATCAGGAGTGATTCCATCAATCTTCACATCAAGTTGCATTGCAGTGATTCCATCTTTTGTTCCAGCGATCTTGAAGTCCATATCTCCCCAGTGATCTTCTGGTCCTTGGATATCTGAAAGCACTTTGAATTCTCCTTTCTCTCCAGTCACGATTCCCATAGCGATTCCACTAACAGGTTTCTTGATTGGCACTCCAGCGTCCATTAATGCAAGAGTTGAACCACAAGTGGATGCCATTGATGATGAACCGTTTGATCCAAGAATTTCACTCATTAAAAGAATAGTGTATGGAAATTCTTCTTTTGAAGGAATCATTGGAATAAGAGCTTTTTCTGCAAGAGCTCCATGACCAATTTCTCTTCGTCCTGGTCCTCGAAGGAATCGAACTTCTCCAACACTGTATGGAGGGAAGTTGTAATAATGAATATATCGTTTCTTTTCATCTGCTTCCATAGTATCAACAATTTGTTCTGCTCCAGGAGCTCCAAGAGTTGCTACAGTCAAGGCTTGAGTGTCACCTCGAGTGAAAAGTCCAGAACCATGAGTCCTTGGAAGAAGATTGGTTTGACAATCAATTGATCGAACTTCATCAAGTTTTCGTCCATCTGGTCGTTCATCTTTTTCAAGAATTCTTCGGTGAAGAACATCATTAAGGTATTGTTCAAAAACAAGATCAGCTTCTGCTTTCTTTTTTGCCAACTCATCTTCGTCAGTAAATTTGTCTGTAAGATATTCACCCATTTTTTCTTTGATGGCACCCATTTTTTCATCTTGCTCTTTTTTCTCTTTAGTATAAAAAGCATTTTCAAGTCCTTCATTGTCAAGGAATGAAATAATTCCCTTTTTAAAGTCTTTTTCTGGTTCAATGAATTCAATTTGAGCTTTTTCTTTTCCAATTTCTTTGATAATTTTCTTTTCAAAAACAGCAATTTCTTTGATCACATCAAAAGCTTGTTTGATTGCTTCAAACATTTCTGAATCTGGTAATTCATTTGCTCCAGCCTCCATCATATTGATTCGTTCTTCTGTTCCAGAAACAAGTAAATTAAGTTGTGAATCAGGATATGATTCCATTAGAGGATTTGTAACTAGCTCTTCCCCATTTTTTCCAATTCGAACTGCAGCTACTGGACCAGCCCATGGAATATCTGAGATTCCAATCGCAAGAGATGCAGCAATCAAAGCAACTAGATCTGGGTCATTTTCATGATCAATTGAGAGAACAGTTGCAATTACTTGAACTTCATTTCTCATTCTTTCATCAAAAAGAGGCCGAATTGTTCGGTCGATAAGACGTGATGTTAAAACAGCATCATCAGAAGGTCGTCCTTCTCTTTTGATAAATCGAGATCCTTTAATTTTCCCAGCAGCATAATACTTTTCTTCATAATCAACCATTAAAGGAAAATAGTCGATTTCAGTTACCTTTCGACTGCTCATAGTGGCAGTTGAAAGTACCATGGTGTCTCCATAACGCACTGTTACAGAACCACCAGCTTGTTGAGCCAAAAGACCTGCTTCAACAACAAGTTGTTTTCCAGCAATTTCAGTGGAAAACTTCTTTGCTTCTAACATTATTTTTTTGTTTCCCTGGCCCGCAAACGATAAGACAAGGAAAAAGCTGGATCCCCATTTTCATGGGGACGACTTCGTCGTCTTAGATGTTTGCGGAACAAGAAGCGTTAAATTATTAAATTTAAGCGTACAGTTTTGTAGACTTAATCTTTAGAAAAGTTAGCATTTAGAAGAAAAAATGTCAATTTTGGGATTTATGCTTATTTTTTTCTTCGAGATAAGAATAAATTCTTTTAAATTTTTTATCTCTAAGGGCAAATGCTAAGCCTTTATTTGTCGACTTAAGAATCTTTTGCATTTCTTCGAATTCAACTGGTTTTTCATTATCGTCAATAAACCATTGGCCCTCCTTAAATTCAATCTTAACATCCTTAAACTCAGAGTGATAATCATCCGGATCTATTTTTTCAAAAGTTTCAAAATTAATTGGTCCCCAAGTTAACTTTTCTTCTTTAAGCGGTCCAAACCCTGGTAGATCTAATTGTTCCATTTATTTAATTTATAAAGATTAATATCTTAATTTTAGCGTATTTTAAATAAAAAGGGTAGTTTTTTGTTTTAAATTAACAACTAACAACTAATTACGGTCTTTACATTCAAAAAAATACATGCTAAATTAAGGGTTGATATGAAGTCATTGGCTTCATATTAAATAAACATATTTGGTGGCCGGATTTCCTGTCTTTCATTTAATATGAGAGATTTTTCCGAGAGTTAAAAGTCTAGCCAGACTTTGAAAGCCAAGTAGGTGATAATTAATTAAGGAATAAACATGACAGAAAAAGAAGTGAATGAGGCAGAGGAAAAAAAAGAAGAGCAGGTAGAGGAAAAGGCTCTATTGAGCCCACAAAGAACACAAACTTTAGAGCTTGATAAGGAAAATTGTGAATTGACTCTTGAAGGACTCTTGAAGGCAGGTGTTCATTTTGGACAAAAAAAATCGCGATGGAATCCAAAGATGACTAATTATCTTTTTGGTGTTCGAAACGGAATTCACATTATCAATCTTGAAAAAAGTCTTGAAATGTATGAAAAAGCATTAAAAGTTTTTGAAGAGATTATTAAGAAGAATGGGAAAGTTATGATTGTTGGAACCAAGAAGCAAGCGAAAGAATTGGTTTGGAAAGTTGGAGAAGAATTGAAAATGCCATACGTGAATGAGCGATGGATTGGTGGAACTTTTACTAATTTTGGAGTTATTTCCAAAAGAATTAAATATCTTGAAGAAAACAGAGATGGATTAGAGAAGGGAAAATTTTCTTACTTAACAAAACTTGAGAGATTAAAACTTACAAAAGAATTAGACGGGTTAGAAGTTAAAATCGGTGGTCTTTTGGGTATGAAAAAAATTCCTGAAGCTGTTTTTATTCTTGATATTAACAAGGACAATATTGCTTTGAAAGAAGCTCGAAAGGCTGGAGTAAAAATCATTGGACTTGTTGACAGTAATAGTAATCCTGATTTAGTTGATTATGCTATTCCTGCTAACGATGACGCAGTTTCATCTTTGAAATATATTCTAGAGATTTTTCTATGCAGAATACTTAAGGCAGGGAAAGTTGAAGTTAAAGAAGAGACTGTTTCAAAAAAATCTATAGATAAATCTGACTCCGCCAAAGCTACGTCGGACAAAGAATAAATAAAAAATTAATAAACAGGTGAATTGTTTTTTAAAACAGTTTATCAGTTTCGAAATAATCATGATAGAAGCAATAAAAAAGATTCGTGAAAAAACTGGTGCTGGAGTTGTTGATACTAAAAAGGCTCTTGATGAAGCTGGCGGAGATGAACAAAAGGCAATTGAACTTTTACGAAAAAAGGGATTAGAAAAAGCTGAAAAAAAGGGAGATAGAGAGGCTCGAGAAGGAGTTATAATGTCTTATACTCATGGTAATGGAAAAATTGCTGGACTTGTAAAAGTTTTCTGTGAAACTGATTTTGTTGCTAAGAATGAAGAATTTCAGGAATTAGCAAAAGACATTGCAATGCAGATTGTTGCAATGAATCCAAGATATTTGAAACCTGAGGATGTGCCTACTGAAGAAATTGAGAAGCAAAAAGAGGATTGGAAAAAAGATTTAATTGAAGATGGGAAAACAGAAGATATTGCTGAGAAGGCACTTGCTGGAAAAGAAGATAAATTTAGAAAAGAAAATGCTTTAATGACTCAATCTTTTGTTAAAAATCCTGATATGATTATTGAGGATTATGTAAAAGAAAAAATTGCTAAACTTGGAGAGAATATTCAAGTTGGAGAATTTTTAAGAATGGAGATTTAATCTTAATTGAATCAAATGATTGTTAGGCTTTTTGATTGGGATCAGCCAAAAAATGTATTTTGTGGAATAAAAGGAATTCAAAATAATAATTGGGTTGTTATTCAGCATGAATGGGGAGGGACTTTTCTGGGCAAAGTCCTTTTTGTGGATAAAAATATTGAAGGAGGAGAGTCTGCTGGAAGAGTTGTTCGAAAAGCAAATGCTCAGGATCATCAGATAATTCTTAATAATGAAAAAAAAGAAAAAGAGTATCTTAATGACATTAAAAAACAAGCGCGAGAATTGAATTTGCCGATGAAGATGGTGGAAGTTTGTTTAAGTTTAGATAGTAGTTCAATAGTAGCAGTTTTTATTGCAGATGGCAGAATTGATTTTCGTGATTTTGTTAAGAAATTATCTGCTCAATTTCATAAATCAGTTCGTTTCCAACAAATTGGATCACGAGATGAGGCTCGAAAAATTGGTGGGTGTGGAGTTTGTGGTCGAGAACTTTGTTGTAAGAAGTTCCCTGGAAACTTGAAGAGTATTTCAACTGAAATGGCACGATGTCAATTGATTTCTCATCGTGGATCGGAAAGAATTTCTGGGGTTTGTGGAAGATTAATGTGTTGTTTAGCATATGAAGCGGAGCAATACGAAGAAATGCTCAGAGAAATGCCGAAAAGAGACGATCAAGTAAAAGCGGGAAAAATTGAAGGAAAAGTTTTGGAAGTAAATCCGATTAGTCAAAAAGTTAAAGTCAAAATTGGTGATGGTAGTATTGTAAGTGTTGAAAATAAGGAGATTAAAGTTATTAAAGCTAAAAGTTAATTTTAAAAATAGTGCTGGAATATATTTTACCATTTTTAATCTTTGTGAGTCTTGGCGTTATTATTTATATCGTCGGAAAACATTTGCCTGAAATTAGAAAATTTAGTCAAGATAAAACTAAAAGTAACAGGGATATTAATGATGAGAAGGCAATTGAAAAATTTAAAGGAATGTTTTATAAAGGAGGAAAGGTTTTTAAGAATGGATTTTTTTGTTTGATAGAAGTTATTCTTAAGAAAATTAAGCAATTTTTACATCTTATTCATTTTTGGGTTTTAAAAATGAAAAAGGGGAATAACGGAGGAGATGAATTATCTCGAGAGATTGAAGTTAAGAAAGAGTTAATCGAAGCGGAAGAACAAAGTCTCGAAAAAATAATAGAAGATGACTCAAATAAGGAAGTGGAAATTGATATTAAAAAAGATATTTTTGCTAATGAAGATATTGCCGTGGTTAAAGAGGAAATTGTTATAACAGAAGGCGTTAAAAAAGAACCTGAAACAAGAAATAAGTCTGTCGTTGTGGCAATTGAAGAAGAAAATGACGATGAGTTAATTGAAACAGATGACAAAATCGAATCATTTTTCTCTGAAGAGGTTCAAAAAGCCGAAGAATTAGAGGACGTAGAAAGGAAGGGGAAGTTCTCTTTATCAACAGCAGTGGGAATTTTTGGAAAATTTAGAAAAAAATTCAAGAAAGCGAATGTGGAAGATGATGATATTGAAGAAGAAAATTTTGATCAGGATGAGTCATTTTCTGATGGAATTGTTAATGTGACAGAAGCGGATTATGGATTGAATAATAATGATAATTTAATCAAGGAAGTTGTTCCTGTTACTAAGAAAGAAATTGATATTGATGATGAGATTGGGGTGGATCGTTCAATTCTTGAGAAAAAAATTGTTCAAAAAATTGCCAACACTCCTAAGGACATGGAAAATTATAGAGCATTAGGAGAGTTATATATAAAAATGAAAAATTTTTCAGATGCAGAAGAATGTTACAGGCAAATTTTAAGAGTTCATCTTAGAGATATTGATGCGAAAAGAAAACTGGAGAAAATAAAATTATTGAAAAGAATGGGGTAGACTAATTACTAATTATTATTTTTTAGTTATTAATTTAAAAGAAGGGAGTTTAGTATTGTTGGTGTTTTCAGATAATAAAAGGGTTGATGTAAAAATGTTCACGTAACTCAGTCAGTAGAGCGCATCCTCGCCTGCTTTAGCTTTAAATGCCCGGGTAGTTCAGTGGCAGAACGCTTCCATGGTAAGGAAGAGGTTAAGAGTTCGATTCTCTTCCCGGGCTCAAGCATTGGCGGGCAGGCATGGTAAGGATGAGGTCAGCAGTTCGATTCTGCTCGTGGGCTCGTGATTGACAGAGGAGTTTTATTATAGTTAAATGGATGTTATTGTGATGTAATTATGATGTGTAAGTTTTTTGAAAAGTTGTTTTAATGGTTACCAAATATATGGGTCGGTGGCAGAGTGGTCAAATGCACCTGACTGTAAATCAGGCGACTTACGTCTACGGCGGTTCGAATCCGTTCCGGCCCACCATTTAAGTTTTAATTATTATTTAAAAATTAGAAGGCCACCTTAGCTCAGATGGCTAGAGCGACTGTCTTGTAAACAGTAGGTCATCGGTTCGATTCCGATAGGTGGCTCATTTCAATAAAAACACCCTCAATGGTGTTTTTATTTTTCTATTAATTTTATAATCTTTTTAGTATCATTTTTCCAGATGATTCTTTCATCTCTTTTAAACCAGGTTTTTTGGCGTTTGGCATAGCCTCGTTCGGCAAAATAGACTTTTTCTCGCAATTCTTTTTCTGAAATGTTTCCTTTTATGAATTCTGGAATCCAGTGGTAAGCTAGGCCGAAAGACTGAATTTTTTCAAGACTAATTTGATATTTTTCTTGTAGCATTTTAATTTCTTCAATCATTCCAGCTTGAAATCGATCGTCAAGTCGATCTTTTATTTTTTCTGAAAGTTTTTTAATTGGCCAGTCAATGCCGATTTGAATAAAAGGAACTTTTTCATTTTCAAATTCGAAGATAGGGGTTTTTTCTGGAAACATTTCTACTTTCGGAACTTTTCCGAGTTTTTTAGCAATCTCAATTGCTCGGATCAAGCGAATCTTATTTTTTGAATCAACAGTTTTGGCTCTTTCTGGATCAAGTTTTTCAAGTAATTCTAAAAGTTCTTCATTTGATTTTCTCTCTAGTTCTTTTCTTAGAGTTAGATCAGGTTCTACTTTTGGAAAATTTAAATTATCAATTAATGAAAGAATCCAAAAGCCGGTTCCTCCGCAAAGAATTGGCATTCTTTTTCTTTGAAGAATTTCAGTAATTTTTTTCTTAGCATCTTTTTTGAAATGCGAAACATTATAATCATCTTTTGGGCTAACGAAATCAATTAAGTGATGAGGGGTGTTTTTGTATGAATATATTTTTTCATCATTCTTATTAATCCATTCTCCTTTAACTTTTCCAGTTCCAAGATTCATATCTTTGTATATTTGTCTTGAATCAGTCGAAATAATTTCACCATTAAAATGCTTTGCTAATTTTACAGCAATTTCTGATTTCCCAGAAGATGTTGGTCCGAGGATGACAGGAATTTTTTTCATATTTAATAAATGAAGGATTTATAAAGAGTTGATATGTTTATTTTTTTCACTGAATTTATTTTCCTTTTTTTGGAGTCATCTAAATTGATATCATTACGTTCAAAAAATAAACATATCAACCCTTTCGTTATTTAGAATTACAATCTTAAGTTAGAATCTGCTTCGAGGGTTTTCCAGTTGCTCGTTAAATTAGCTTTTTCTTTTTTAGAAAGATTTTGATATTGGTAATAGGCAGAGATGGCGATCATGGCGGCGTTATCTCCGCAAAGTTCGAGTGGTGGAAAATGAAAAGGAATTTTAATATTTTCTGAAATTTGATTTCGTAAATATGAATTAGCAGCCACTCCTCCTGCAAGAAGAAAAGTTTTTGCGTCGTATTCTTCAATAGCCTTTTGAGATTTTTTTATTAAAATTTCTACGGCAGCTTCTTGAAAATATTTTGCTATTAATTTTTTGCTAACTTCCAAGTCTTTTTCTGATGGAGATAGGGTTGTTAGTTTTTTGAAAAAATACATTACAGAAGTTTTGAGTCCAGAATAAGAAAAATTAAAATCTCCTGATCCAATCATTGGTCGAGGAAATTTTAGGTTTTCGAAAAGTTTTTTTATTTCAGTATTTTTAATTAAATCAACTTCTTTGTTTTTTGTTTCATCAGCAAGTTTTGAGATGATTGGTCCACCAGGATATCCAAGTTTAAGAATTTTTGCTATCTTATCAAAGGCTTCTCCGATGGCATCATCTTGGGTTTCTCCGATTATTTTATATTTAAGATGATCCTTGATTAATATTAGTTGAGTATGACCACCAGAAACAATAAGCGCGAGAATCGGGAATTCAAAATCATTTAAAAGTTTTTTGTTTTCAGAAAAATAATTTGCATAAACATGAGCTTCGACGTGATTTATTCCAATTAAGGGCTTGTTAGAAAAATAGCTTAATGTTTTTGAGGCACTTGTTCCGATTAAAAGAGCAGGGATAAGTCCTGGTCCATAAGTGACAGCAATGAGATTAATTTCTTCGAGAGTTGTTTTGGATTGATCGAGCGACTCATTAATAACGGGTATGATGTTTTTAAGATGTTCTCGAGCAGCTAGATTTGGCACAACACCACCCCACTCAGCGTGGATTTTTATTTGAGATGAAACAATATTTGATTGAATGTCTATTTTATCTTGTAAAAAGGAAATGACTGAAGCAGCGGTTTCATCACAAGAAGTTTCGATGGCGAGGATTTTCATATAGTTATTACCGTAAATCAAGAGTGTTAAGATTTAATATATTCATTTTTTTCACTGAATTTATCTTTGCTTTTAATCCTTAAATGATTAAAGGCGTTAATTTGCTGGCTAAATTTATCTTTCTTCTCGAAACCATTGTGTTCAAAAAATAAATATATTAAATCTTTTCTGGATTGTTTTAATTTTTTCTTATCTTGAAAGAGAAAAATATTATAAATATTCCAGTTATTATCATAGCAAAGCACAAAATTTGACCCATTGTCAACCAATTGAAGGTGATTTCTGGTTGTCGGAAAAATTCGATAATAAAGCGAATTGTTCCATAGAGAATTAGGAATATTGCAAAAAGATATTTTTTGAAAACTAAATGATTTCGAATTGGCCAAAGAATAAGAAAGATTAACAGTCCTTCTCCCAGTGCTTCGTAGAGTTGGGAGGGATGATTTAAAAGTACTCTCTGGAAATTTTCTGAGAAATTCATTCCGATTAGAGAGTCAGTTACTCTCCCAATAAGTTCTTTATTAAGAAAGTTTCCGATTCTTCCCCAGAAATAACCTAAAGGAATTGCTGGAATGACAAAGTTTGCGATTGGTAGAAATGAATATTTTTTAAATTTAATTATTGCAAATCCTGTGAGAGCGGAACCAATTAATCCTCCATGAAAAGAAAGCCCGTAGATGCCGATAAATTGACCATTTTCGAATGGATTGAAGAGTTGTGAAATATTTGAGAATAATAAAGATTGATCATAAAAACAAGCATATCCAATTCTAGCACCCAAAAGAACTCCAAGGAAAGTGAAAATTCCGATATCAAGAAGATCTTGAGAAAACTTTTCTTTAGATGTTTTTATTTCTGGAAGTTCATTTCTATTAATTCTCCACCATAAAAGTAATGCAATTGTTAAGATTACGAGAACGTAGGAAATCGAATACCATTTTATTTGAAAAAGGCCAATTGAAAAAGCGATTTCACTGATATTGTAAGGAATGTTTTGCCAGAAAGTTAATATGTTTTCCATAAGCATTTTTTAAGATATAGCAAAAGGAGATAATCTAGTAAGTAGGAATAGTTCTTTATTTTTTATAGAATTTTTCAGGTCCGAGTATTTTCAAGAGTGCAGTCGTTAATATTTCATCGTTAATTTCTCCGTCTTGAGAGAATAAATTTTGAATTCCTCCTTTGTTTTTAGTATAGTTTAATATTTTCGGAGTTAAAACTTCTCCCATAGAAGAAACCATACAGCCTTCCGGAGCAATATTAAGGAGTAGGTCTGTGTCATTTTCAAGTTTATGAATAGCTTCTCCTACGTAGGGAGTTAGCTCTCCTGCTGGTTGTAGCGTTGGGATTATTTTTTTTGATAATTCTAAAATTTTCTTCATTGATTCAGGAACTTTTATTTTCACTGCTTTGTAAAGTGGTTTTGCTAAGATATTTCTTATGAAAAAATGAGCAAGATTTAGTTTCATGATTTTTTTACTGGAATTAAAGATGTTTTTGAATGTTTTGTCATTGCTGATTTTTTCTTTTTCAATATTTATTTGATTTAAAAGAATGTATTCAAGATAGGACCAAACCGGAGTGTATTCAAGGTTAAATTTATTAAAACCGAGAGTTGATAATAGATTATTAAAAACTTCTTCACTTTGAGCTATACGTAAATAGGCTTCTCCTTCAATGTGGATTTTGATAATATCTTTTGTTTTTATTCTTATTTGCCTTTTCCATTTATCGGTAAATTTTGAAAGTTCTTTTTCTATATTTTTATTATTAAGGCCATAACCATAATATTTAATAATTTCATTAATCAGTGGTATTTTTTGAATAAGATTTGTCTTTTCTAGGAATTTTTCATTTGGTTTTGTATTTTCTTGAATTTTGAATATTTTCTTTTTAAGATATTTAAATTCTTCTTTAAATACTTTGTATTCTTTTAAGTTATTGCAACTTGAACCAAAATTAAATAATATTTGATGAAGAACACCTTGAAGTATTCCGCCTTTGAATGCTCGAATTAGAATTGCCTTGTCAACACCGAAATTATAACCCTTTCTTTCATCGCTAACTAGGAATTTAAGAAGATTTTGATCTTCTGAGTTTGAATATTTTTGATGAGCAAGTAATTTGTGTACTTCACTATATTGACCTTGTCTGCATGGACCAGTTCCTTTGTTATTAAAGACTAAAACTCGTTTTTTATTTATAAACAAAGGATCATTATTGTCTTTTCTTTTTTTAAAATCTTCAACTGCTCTAATGGTATCTCCAAAGACAGCTGCGAGTGGAGCGCAAATGGAGTCGCCGGCATATTTTCGACCTTCTTTTATAAGGTCTGAGAGATTATAGCTTTCGTCATTAAAATTATCAATACAAGTAAATCCAATGGATCTAACGACAGAGGAAATTGTCCTATTGTCTCCAAGTGTCGGAAAATAAATTACATCCGTTTCCTTATCAATATCTTGAGTATTTTGAAAGTTTTCCAAGATTTTAATTTCAAAATCTTCATTTTCTTCATCTAAAAGTTTTGAGTGAAGGTCTTGTTCTATTTGTTTTATATGGGTATTAACTCTGTTTTCCAGATGAGCCAATTCTTTAATGATAGCGTCAGATTGAATCAACAGGAACGGTCTTTTTTTTGTTATTTCTGAAATAAGATGAGAAGTAGCACTGTCTGGTCCACAGCGAAAAGTTGATACTTGAACAATAGGGTATTGATTATTATTATTTGATTCAATTTTTTCAAAAACTTTTTTAAGTTTCAAATTTTTTATTTTTTTGCTTAAGTTGTTTTGGGAAACATATTTAACAATACTTGTGATTGTGTGAGGATTTTTCCAGTAGATGTGTTTGAAATCATCATCTAGTTCCACGTCAAAAACATAGGAAGGTAAAACTAGCATTCCCTTATCTCGTAGTAGTCTTCCAGCGTGGCTGTCGTATATTCCTGGATTTAGGATGTATTCACGTCCAACGACTAACGCGATTTGTTTGTTATCTGCTAGAGCTTTTTCTGCAAAGATGGCTGCTTTATCTGCTACTGCATTTTTGAGTTTATCGTTAAGTTTAAGTGCGTTGGTTACTGATTTTTCAAAGCTTTTACGACTAATATTTTTTTTGTAGTAATTAAGAACTGGTTTCAATTGATGAAAAATGTTGTTGCTGATTTTTTTAGAATCTAGTTCGCTAAGATTCATGCTAAATAAATGGAATTTAGAATTTTTGTTTTTTAGGGTAGCTAAGTTTTTTGCTGTGGCTATTCCTCCTTGATTAAGAGTACAGGTTCTTCCTAGGCTTTTTTTATTAGTAGGTAAAAAGGTAATTTGAGGGGCTAAAATCATTCCGTGTGGTTCATTCGCTAATCGTCTATATTGACCAACTGCTCCAATATGAGGGGCGCAAGTGTCGATATTGAAAAGTGGTTGTGCATTTAGAATATCTTTTTCTTGCACATTGTCTACATGTGTTTTTATTCCAATATCTTCAAAAATTTGAGATAAAAAATATGCCCACTCACTTACGGCAAAGCTCCTTGGAATTATTAATCTATTTTTATCTTCTGTTGTTGGATGATGAGAATCAATGAAATTCCATAATTCTTTATAGGAATCAATTGGTTTTTTATTAGGCTTTACTTTTTTATTAAGAAGTTCATTTACAGCTGTACAACCACCGAGAGTGAAACTAAATTTTTCATTATTATCATTAGTACAACTTAATAAAGTTCTATTGCAACGTGCATTACGATCTCCACAGGCTACGCCATTGCAAACTATAACTTTTTTTGAGAATTTTTTTTCAATAAAACTTTGTAAAATTATTTCTTTTGTTTCATTTGTATTATCTTTAGACAGAGATTTTATTAGTCCAATACAAGCTCGATGTCCTGGATAAGGAGGGACTAGGCAGTAATTTTTTGAATTGGTAAATTCTTGTAGTCTATTACAAACAGCAAGAGGAAGAGGTTCAGAGAGCATAGTTTGACCATGCAATAGTGTGATAGCATTTTTTGGTAAATCAATTTGACCCCAAAGGCTTCTAGCCATGTTTTCTACAATTGCCCAATTAGCTGAAGCTAGAATTTCATTTTTTGGATATCCTTGAGCCTGTAATTTTCTAGCATTTTCCATTAAAAATACTGCACAAGTAGCATTTATGGCATATGATTTTTCAGCATTAAAGGCTAGATTACAAGCTTCTTCAACATTGTCCATTCCAAACAGAGAAGTGAGGGTGTCCATTAGACTGCCAGTTCCAGCTGAACATTTTACATTCATGACATTATCAAAAAGCTCTCCTTTTTCTAAAGTAATTGTTGATAATTTAGTGTCCTCTCCTCCTATGTCAACTAGAATACAAAACTTGTTATTAATATCTTTTATGCCTTTTTCTTTCAGTGTTTTAATATGATTTCGAGCATAATCAATTGATCCTCGAGCATGAGCATAATTTTCTACTAAAACTGAAACCTTATCTTTTAATTGAGGATAAATTTGTGTTATTGATTGTTCAACTTGATATCTGGCGCTTCCAGTAATTCCAATGTTTAATATTTGAAGCTTGTGAACGTTTTTATTTTTTAAGCTGTTGAAAATTGATTTTACAGTATCAATAGTATCTCCAGAATTACCATAAGAGTCTATAAGAAGAATATTTTCATTTTGATCGCATATTACCAGCTTTGCCATGGTTGAGCCTACATCTAAGCCTAGATACACTGGGGTTGTTTCAAATTTGTCAGCTTGCAATTCTGATATATGTTCACTTTCTAATCTTTTATATAAATTAGATTTTTCGTGTTTGTTTTTAATTGACTTAAAAGAGGGAAATTCTTCTAATTTTTCTTCTTTTTTTAATTCAGTTTCTCCGTTGTTAAAATTTTCATTTTTCACTTTTTTGGAAAGTTCAAGTGTTCCAGTAATGGAAAGATCATTATCTTTATCAAGCTCAATTATTTTTGTTCCTTTCTTTTTCAAATAGTCCTGAGCGCATTCTCTGGCAAATTGCCAATTGAAAACACGTCCTGTCAAATATACCTTTTCAAATCTTTCTGGAAGTTTTGTGCAAGTTTTTATCACTTCTGATTTTATGGTGGTAGCTAGGGCAAAGGATAAAGGAATTCCTTGATTTTTGTCAGATATAGTAGCAGAAGAGCTAAAAACACCGCAACGATCAGCTCTGATGTTGATTTTTTCTCTTTCTTCTTTATTATTTTTTCCAAGATATTGCGAAAGTAGTTTATCTACGCCATCTCTTTTGATTGCTAATTTTTGTAACACTCGGTCTAAGTTTACACCACTACCAGCTCCACAGTGAGGATTAGTTATTAGAGTATCGTTTTTTAGATTTCCTTTTTTATCAATCCCAATTAGTAAATATCCAGAAGCAGATAGGTCAATAATAGCTAGCTCTTCAATGTCTTTGTTTTCATTTTGATGCATCAATTTTTTTCCAGCTTCCCAGAGAGCTGCTACTGGCAAAATAATATTTCCTTTTTTAACAATTTTTTTAACAATATTGGCTAGTTTTCCAGTTATAAAAACATCGGTGTCTTTAATTTTTTCAAAAATATCATATTTTTGAAAAAGTATTCGGAGGTCATCATTACCAGTAATTAAAACATTCTCTGTTTTTTTATTTTGGGTATCAAAAAAATAAATATTAATGTGTCCAACCCCAGCATCAATAATTGTCTTTTTCTTGTTCATAACCATGAATGTTTATAGCTACTAGTAGTGGATTATTGTTAGTATTATAGAGTATTTCCTCTTAAAAAAAATAAATTCAGACATTGTGTTTGAAAAAAATCGCATTTAGGATTATAATAACAATAAATTATTTACTTTAGAATTTTTTAAATAAAATTAAACAAAAATAAAATGATAGATTTTTTAATTAACATTGGTATTCCAAGTCAATATGCGGGTGATATTTGGCTATTGATAGTTTTTTTAGTAATCAGCGTCGCTTTGATTTTTTTAATTAAAAAGAAAAATCTTGGTTCCTTGTTGCTTTCTGTTTACGTTGCTTATGTGATTTCTCTGTCATCTTTTTTTCTTCCCGAAGATATTAATTTTAGAGCAATTTATTTTCTTGTAATAATTGCAATTGTTTTTTGGATGATGAAAAAAGTTTTTGGTCTTAATTTTCATGGAAGAAAAATTGTTATTTGGGCACAAACTTTAGTGATTGCACTTGCTATCGTTGGTCTATCTCTTAGCTTAGTCTTAACTTGGATTTCAGCAAAAGAAATTAGTGAATTCTTTACGCCTTTTCCTCAACAGCTTTTCGTTTCAGATTTAGCAAGATTCATTTGGGCCTTAGTTCCATTCTTATTACTAGTTGTAATCAAAAAGAGAAAGTATTAATTTTTTAATTAATGATAAATCCAACTTTTTCTTTCACTTCTTTTATTTTAGCTTGGGCGATTGGCTCAAGCTTTTTTGCTCCTTGATTGAGAATTTTCAAAACATCTTCATCTTGAAGTTCGTTGTATTTTTCTTGAAAAGGCTTTAGAAATTCAATTACTGCATCTGTGAGAGACTCTTTGAGTTCTTTATATCCCTTATCTTTATATTCACTGGCAATCTCTTCAGTACTTTTTTCAGTAACAGAAGAAAAAATGTTAATCAAGTTTTTCAAAGCTGGTCGATCATCAGAATATTCAATATTAGATCCACTATCAGTAACAGCTTTCATAAATTTTTCTTTGATTTCTTCTGGCGAATCAAGTAATTCAATTCGGTTATATTTCGAATCAGCTGATTTAGACATTTTTTTAGTTGGATCATCTAGTCCCATAATTCTCATTCCTTCTTCTTTAAGAAATGCTTTTGGAATTGTGAAAGTTTCTCCGAACTTGTGATTAAACCTTTTAGCTAAATCTCTTGCAATCTCAATGTGTTGCACCTGATCTTCACCAACAGGAACAACCTCGGTGTTATAGAGAAGAATGTCAGCAGCCATTAGAATTGGATAATTAAGAAGACCAGCACTTGTATATTCTTCTTTTGAAATGACTTTTCTTTTAATTTCTTCTCCCTTATCATTTTTCCATTTTTTAATACCACGTCGAGCTTTATCTTTATATTGAGTCATTTTTTCTAATTCAGAAATTTTTGTAATTGTATTCAAAATCCACATTAATTCAGTGTGTTGTGGAATGTGAGATTGAACGAAAAGAGTTGATTTTTCTGAGTCAATTCCGGCAGCTAAATAAGTTTTTGCAATTTCAATGGTTTTTTTTCGAAGAAATTTTGGTTCTTGTGGTATAGTGATAGCATGAAGATCAACCACACAAAAAATTGAAGTGTACTCCTCTTGAAGTTCTACCCAGTTTTTAACAGCCCCAAGGTAATTTCCGAGGTGAAGATTTCCTGATGGTTGAATTCCTGAAAAGATGGTCTTTTTTGACATAAATTTTTTAAATAAGTTATTATTCCTTATTATATATTAATCGATTAATATTGTTTTAGCAATAATTTTAATTTTATTTGTTTGAAATTCAGCATATTTATTTTTTTCACTGAATTTATCATTGCTTTGAAATATTAGTGTAGCTAAAGACTGTATTTTACTTAATATCGTTGTTATTCTTATCAAAGCCATTACGTTCAAAAAATAAATATGCTGAATTTCCATAATACATTATTTTGAATTAAGAATACTATCAAAAATTATAATTTTCTAAATTAAACAAAATGTGTTAGAATAAATTAAATAAAATTACTTATAAAATAAAAATATGGAAAATCAAATGCAAGCACAACCAAATAGTGTTCAGTCTGGTAATCAAAAGCAAGGTCAACAACCATATGGCTATTTTGATGCTCTTAGTGGTGCTTTTCAGAGAATTTGGAAAAATAAAACTCTTTGGATTTGGGGAATTTTTTTGACAGCAGGTGGTGGTGGTTTTTTTTCAAACATAGGTAATTCGCCGGAAATAGAAGAAAGAAGTGCACTAGCTGAATTTTGGTGGATAATTCCAATTGCAATTGGAATAGGATTTTTGATTGGAATTGTTTTTTGGATTTTTTCAACAATTGTTCGTCCTGGAGTGATTCGAGCGTTAGATCGTCTTCAAAATAATGAAAATTCAAAAGCAAAACATCGAGATATTTGGGAACAAGGAAAATCAAGGTTTATTGAAATTATTAAGCTAGATTTGATTATTTTTCTAGTGGGTATCGGAATAATGATGTCTTTCGTTATAGCTATGATTATCATTGCACTTTTCATTGGAGCTGGAATGGCATTTAGTGGAGGTATTGTATTAATAGTGTTGGCAATTTTGTTAGGAGTGGCATTTTTTGTGATTTTTATTCTTTCTATTATAGTTGTTAGTATTATTAGAAGAATTGGAGTCGTCTTTGTTTCCCTTGGAGATATGAATTGGTTAACTGTTATTAAAACAAGTTATTTTCTTATCAAGAACAATAAGATGGAAACTTTTAAAATTATACTAATAAATATTTTAATTAGCATGGTTGGAGGAGTTATTGGGATGGTTGTGATTGGTATTATTTCTGTAGTTTTAATTGGCTTGTCATTTGCGATTATGCTTGCGTTGAAACCTTTGGGGATATTTTTAATGGTTATTTCTGGTATAATAATCATCGTAATCTTTTTGTTATTAAAATCTTTTATTTCTCTTTGGTCTCAAGATGTGGTTATTTGGTGGGTGAAGAAAATGCAAGGAATTGAAGTTTCACAAGAAAAAGTAACAGAGAAAAACGAGGAACTTATTAATAAAGAAGTTGAGGCTGATTCAGTTACATCTCAGGGAGATTTGGTTCTAGAGAATGAAAACTAATTTTAAGCAAAGCAGGAGTTTTATTTAATAGAAAAAACAAAAATGACAATTTTTATTTGGGTATTGATTTTTATTGTAAGTCTTGCTGTTTTAGTTAAAGCAGCTGATTATTTTACTGATTCTGCTGAAGCAATTGGTTCTTTTTTTGGACTTCCTTCTTTTATTGTTGGGGTTACGATTGTAGCTCTTGGAACATCTTTGCCTGAGTTGATTTCGTCAGTTATTGCTGTCCTAGGAGGATCTTCTGAAATTGCAGTTGGAAATATAATAGGTTCAAATATTACGAACATTTTTTTAATTCTAGGAGTAACAGCTGTAGTAGCTAAAAAATTAAAAATTGATCATGAGCTGATAAGCGTTGATTTGCCTTTGTTTGTTGGTTCAACCTTTTTAGTTGCTATGATGATGATTGATGGAAGAGTGACTATTTTTGAGGGAATCTTATGTTTAGCTGGCCTTCTTGTTTACTTGCTTTACACTATCACATCAAGTAATGAAGATGTTAAAGAAAAGTCTCACAAAAAGAAGAAGGTTGTGAAAAGAAAATTAAACAAGAAGCATATCTTTATTCTTTTAGTTAGTATGGTCTTTATTTACTTTGGAGCTAGATACACAGTTGAATCTGTGGTGATTTTATCTGGAATGCTGGGAATTAGTAAAGCAATTATTGCGGCTAGTGCAGTGGCTCTTGGAACGTCTTTGCCTGAGTTAGTGGTTAGTATTAGAGCGGCGTTAAAAGGAAAGGCTGAGATTGCTGTTGGAAATGTTTTAGGTTCAAATATTTTTAATTTATTTGGTGTTCTTGGCGTTTCAGCTCTTGTTGGATCCGTTGTCGTATCAAAAGATATTTTAATTTTTGGTCTTCCTATGATGGTTATTGCAACTCTTTTGTATTTATTTATTACTCAGGATAGAAAGATTACAAGGTGGGAAGGAGGGCTTTTGATAATATTTTACGTTTTCTATATCGGAAAACTTTTTTCTATTTTTTAAATATATTTATATAATTCTTGTATCAAAAAATCCCGTTTATACGGGATATTTTTGTGTCTCGAGAGGGACTTTCGACCACACAATAAATCAGCCCGTCTTGCCAGTCGAGGCAGGTTATTGCTGAAACCAATTAATATTGTGGGAATGGGGAGATTTGAACTCCCACCCTCTTGCGAGGACAAGCCCCTCAAGCTTGCGTGTCTACCAGTTTCACCACATTCCCTTGTTGGTTTTGTTTTTCTAAAAAGCTAAATTTTTACCCCGCACCAGTCCTCTGGTTGCGAGGCCATCATCGAGTTGTTTCAAGCAATTTAAGATGCTTATTTTTTTTCAAGAGATTTTTTAATTTCTTCTGTTTTTTTCTTAGAAGTTTCTTCTTCTGGTTTTTTATTTAATTCTTCAGCTTGGTTTTCTTCTTTTTCACTTAGTTCTTTTACTTGCATTTTAGCTGCTTTTCCAGCTCTGTCTCTCATGTAGTAAAGCTTTGATCGACGCACTTTACTGTGACGAAGAATCTCAATTTTTTCAATAGAAGGTGAAAACATTGGAATTGTTATTTCAACTCCAATTCCCTTAGAATTTCTTCGAACGGTAATCATCGGAGAAGAGCTTTGTTTTCCCTTAATAGCGATAACAAGTCCTTCAAAAATTTGAACTCTTTCCTTATCTCCTTCTGTAATTTTCTTGTGAACACGAACAATATCACCGGTTTGAATTTCCGGCATTGATTTGTTTTGTTGTGATTTATTAAAATCAATTATTTTTTGGTCCATATTTTTCGAATTATTGTCATTAAATGTTTTTAAAACTTCCCCTAGCCTAGCTTAGTTTTATGCTTTGGTCAAGAGGATGGCTTGTTTTAATAGGGAAATAACTAGGGATTGGTGCGGAAAAAGAATACTTTTTGTTGTCAGGGTCAATGAATTCAATTTTAAAGGCATGAAGCATCATATTTTCAAATTCTTTGTTTAATTTATTTCCTTCTTTAGTGGAGTATTTTTTATCACCAACAATTGGATGTCCAAGAGAATGAAAATGGATGCGAATTTGATGTTTTCTTCCGGTTTCTAGTTTAACTTTAATTAAGCTCATGTTGTTTTTAATTTTTAATACTTTATAAGAAGTTTTTGCGCTTTTAGGATTAATAAGTTTATGAGGAGAGTCGCTCGTGGCTTGTTTAGAAGGGTTTTTGTTAGATTTTCCTATATATGATTCAATAGTTCCTGATTTTTGATTAATTTCCCCCCAAATAATTGCAAGGTAAGTTTTTTGAATAGTTCTATTTTGAAAAAGATTTTTAAAGTAAGCAAAACTTTTTTGATTTAAAGCGACAATCATAATACCGGAAGTGTCTTTATCGAGACGATGCACAATTCCAGGACGCAAAGAATCTTCACCAACATTTTTGATTCCTGGAAATTGGTGAATTAGTCCATTAACAAGAGTGTCTTGTTCGCCTTTGTCTGAAGGGTGAATAGATATTCCAGGCTTTTTATTAAGAACTAAAAAATCTTTGTTTTGAAAAATAATCTCAAAAGTAATGTCTTTATTCGGAAGAATTTCTTTCACTATGATTTCTTTTTTAATTTCTTGGAGAGTAATTATTTCATCATCCTGCTTTAGTTTGTAGCTTGAAGAAACCTTTTTGTTATTTATTAAAACATTGCCTTCTTCAATGGCGTTTTTAAAAACCCGGCGAGAAATGCCGGGATTTTTATCGGATAAGTATTTGTCAATTCTGATTTTTTCTTTAGAAGAGAAGGTTATTTTTTCCATCTATCTTATCTTACTTTTATGTGCCGGAGAGAGGACTTGAACCTCCACGGGTTGCCCCACTTGGTCCTAAGCCAAGCGTGTATACCAATTTCACCACTCCGGCAATATACTCAATATAATTTAATAATTGTAAAATTGCAAGAATTTATATTTAACAAAAAACAATACCAGATAATCTAATAGTGTTTTTATAAGTGGTAGCCTCAAGGGGAATCGAACCCCTGTTACCAGGATGAAAACCTGGCGTCCTAACCACTAGACGATGAGGCCATAAAAATTTCAAATTCAATACAAGAGTCAAGATAACATAAATTTTTATTTTTGGCAATACTTTTTATTGTTTAAGTATGTATTTTAATATATATTAAAATATATATTAAAATTTTTATTGTAAGTCTGAATGAGTTATAAAACAGAAGCAATTATTTTGAATTCCAGAGAGGTTAATGAATTTGATCGAATTTATGATATTTTTTCTTGTGATTTTGGGAAAACTAGCGTTTTAGCAAAAGGAGTACGGAAACCAACGGCTAAATTATCTAGTGGTTTAGAACCCCTGACTCATTCGGAAATATTTCTAGTTAAAGGGAAGTCTTTGGATCGGGTGACAGGGGTGATTATCCATAATCAGTATATTAGGATTAAAAATGATCTTGATAGAATTAAATTTGTTAAACCAATTTTTTCAATATTCAAACATTCTTTTCTAGAAAGCAGTAATCAGCAACAAGAGATTTTTAATTTGATTACGGAATTTTTAGAAGAAATGTCAGTTCAAGATCTTAGTTGGGAAAGAATGCGTTTAATGAGAATGTATTTGATTTGGAAAACAATGTATTTATTTGGAAATCAGCCAGAATTATTTTGTTGTTCTGGATGTCAGAAAAAGTTTTCTTTAGAGAATCATAATTTTTGGTTTTGTTCGTCTTTAGAAACTTATTGTAATTCTTGTGGTGCTAACGTGAATATCAAGAAGATTAAAATAGATCAAGCAGTGATTAAAATTCTTCGTCTTGTTGTTAAGAAAGATTGGGATATTGTACAAAAAGTTTTAGTTAAAGAAAGCGAATTAAATCAATTGGAAAAAATTACTCAATTGGCATTAGAAAATATTTTAAGCAGTCAAATTTTTTTCTAGAGATTATCATTTTTGTCAATGGTTGACGTTATAGTTTTTTTTGCTAACATGAGATAAAGGCGCTTTTAAGCGTTAGAACATTAAAAATTAATTTTATGAGAGTTGAGCTCAGTGCTTAATGACTCATTGAATCTAGAAAGGCAGGTGAAATTATGGAACAAGAAAATCAGGAAGTTCAAGAAGATTTAGGGACTGGAGGGAAACTAAAAAACTGGTTACAAGATAACATACGAATTATCATTTCTGTTCTAATTGTAATTGCTATTGCTGGTGGAATTTATTCTTACTCAAATCGAGGAAATGATTCTATGAGCGAAGAAGATATTGCAATAGAAGATATTGATGATGAAGAGATAGAAGGAGAAGATGTTTATGTTGAGAACGAGGATGTTATGGTTGAAGATGTTGATAAAGAAATTGCTCCTGATGTTATTGCTGAAACTGAAAAAGAAGAAGTTGAAGATGTTAAAGTTATTGATTCAGTTGAGGATGTTATTGAAACAACTAGTGAAGAAACTGATGAAGCATTTGTTGTTACAGCTGTTTCTGGAGATAGCGTAACTACGCTTTCTCGACAAGCATTAAGGGATTATTTAGAGAAAAACAATGATTCCAGTTTGACTGCTGAACATAAGATTTACATTGAAGATTATCTAAGGAAAAATGTAAATCATTCTGGATCTCTTGCTGTTGGTGGGGAAATTAGTTTTTCTAAGGAATTGATTCAAAATTCAATCGAGAAATCAAAAACGTTAAATGAGAATCAACTAGAAAATCTAAAGAAATATTCAGCGAGAGTTTCTGATTTATAAGATATATATTAGCTCTTTTGATATTTTTTGTTGCTAGCTAACAAAAAATGCGAAGCCCCGACAATGATCGGGGTTTTGTATTTTAAAAAATGTTTGCACAATTTAATTTTTGCTTTATAATTCAGTTATGCTTAAAAAAATAAAATAAAAAATTAAAATAGAAAGGAAGGTGAAATTTATGCCAACTAAGAAGAAGAAAAAAACTGCTAAAAAAACAACAAAAAGAAAAGCTGCTCCAAAAAAAAGAGTAGCTAAAAAAACTTCTAAAAAGAAAGCTACTAAAAAAGTTACCAAGAAAAAAGCTGCTCCAAAAAAGAAGACAGCTAAGAAGACAAAAAAAAGAAAAGCTACTCCAAAAAAGAAGACAGCTAAGAAGACAAAAAAAAGAAAAGCTACTAAAAAGAAAAAATAGTTTTTACTTTAATAGATTTTCTATACAAAAGTCCTTGCCAGGTGTGAGGATTTTTTGTTGTTTAAGATGTGTAAATTTATATAATGCGTTTTAATTATTTTTTAATTCTTTTTATGAAGGTATGCTTGAGGGTTTACTAATAGAAAAAAATCATGTATAATTCTTGGAAGTTAATCGTTTACTTATTTACATGCAAAATACTAATAGAATAAAAATTCGTGGTGCTTCTGAGAATAATCTTAATAATATTGATATTGATATTCCGAAGAATAAGTTCGTTGTTATTACAGGTGTTTCTGGTAGCGGTAAGTCATCTTTGGCTTTTGATACTTTGTATGCTGAGGGTCATCGACGATATATGGAAAATCTTTCAAATCATGCTTATTTTTTCCTAAATTCAGCTAAAAAACCAAAAGTTAAAAGTATAAATAATCTTCCACCGGCGATTGCTATTAGTCAAAAAAGCGGAATAAGTAATCCTCGTTCTACTGTTGGGACAATTACGGGGATATATGATTTATTTCGTTCTCTGTTTGCTATTACAGGTGAACCGTTTTGTGAAAATTGTAATTTGCCAATGAAGAAAAGTTCTGTGGAAACAATAGTTGATAAAATTAAAAAGCTTGAGGAAGGGACTTATATAATTATTACTTCAACTTGGAATAAGGACCAAAAAAGTATTGGAGAAAAAATTAAGGCTATTGAGAATCTAGGTTACTCAAAAATTCGTTTGAATAAGGAGAGAATATTAACAATAATAGAAGCAAAAGATAATTTAGATAAAATTAATCCGAATTCTTTGATTGAAGTTGTTATTGATAGGGTTATAATTAATAAGGGTCATTTTGATAGAGAGAGGATAATTGATTCTTTGCAGACAGCAATAAAATTTTCAGAAGGAACTGCAAATATTTTAATTGATAATGAAGAAGAATTGATTTTTAGTAATGAATATGTTTGTTCAAATTGTTTAAACCGTGCTAATGGTTTTTCTGTTCGAAATTTTTCGTTTAATTCTCCTGAAGGAGCTTGTACGAGGTGCGGAGGACTAGGAGAAGTTATGATGGCCGATAAAGAAAGAATTATTCCTAATAAGAAATTATCATTAGCAGAAGGAGCAATTGCTCCATGGACAAAAATGGGAGGGAGAACAGATGGAGATAATTTTCAACAACAACTTTTAAAAGGATTAAGTAGAAAATATAAATTTTCCTTAAAAGTTCCAGTTGAAAAACTTAGCAATAAAGTGTTGGAATTATTGTATTTTGGAGTTAATGAAGATTTTGAAATAAAAACTAAAAAAGGAAAGAGGGATATTGGTTTTGAAGGTTTATTAAAAAATATTGAAAATAAATATAAAAAAACTGAATCACTTTTTTCAAAGAGTGAGCTAGAAAAGTATATGAGCGTTAGTGTTTGTCCTGATTGTGAGGGTCATAGGCTCAAACGACAGTATCTTTTTGTCAAAGTTTTTGGTAGAAATATTAGTGATTATGTTAATCTTGAACTTAATGATTTAATTATTTTTCTTAAAGAAAAAAATGGTGAGTTAATAAAAGAAAAAAATAAAAAAGCTAATGAAAAGGCGGCAACTTTTTTAATAGAAGAAATTATTAATCGTCTCAAGCCTCTTCAGGAAGTTGGCGTTGATTATTTAACCCTTGATAGAAGTTGTAGAACGTTGTCTGGAGGAGAGTTTCAAAGAATTAGAATTGCATCACAACTTTATAGTGGACTGAGTGGAATTTTATACGTTCTTGATGAGCCATCAATTGGTTTACATAGTCGTGACACGATAAAGTTGGTCAAAACTTTAAATAAGTTACGTGACAATGGTAATTCTGTTGTGGTTGTTGAGCATGATAGGGACATTATAAAGGCAGCTGATTATATTGTTGATTTTGGTCCGGGAGCTGGTGAAAAAGGAGGAAACGTGATTTTTGAAGGAACTCTCGAAAAATTAAAAAAATCAAAAAGTGAAACAGCTCTCTATTTGTATAATAAGAAAAAATATAAAATTGCTAATAATAATGTAGATAAAAGTAAATCTATAAAAGTTATTGGGGCAGTTCAAAATAATTTGAAAAATATTGATCTAGAGATTCCTTTAAATTGTATGGTAGCTGTTATTGGAGTTTCTGGCGGAGGAAAAAGTTCATTGGTGAATGATATTATTTCCAAGGGAATTAGAAAGAAGTTTTTAAGAACACAGGAAGAGCCTGGAAAACACAAAAGAATTGAAGGATTTAAAAATCTTTCTAAGATTGTTGTCGTGGATCAAGCACCAATTGGAAAATCTCCTCGTTCTAATCCAGCAACTTACACTGGTGTTTTTAGTTATATTAGAGAATTATTTGCTAAGACAGAAGAGGCTCAAAAAAGAGGATATAAAGCAAGTCACTTTTCTTTTAACATGAGAGGTGGACGTTGTGAATATTGCCAGGGAGATGGAGTGGTTAAAATAGAAATGAGACTTCTTGATGATGTTTTTTCTGTTTGCCCTCATTGCCAGGGTAAAAGGTATAATAAAAAGGTTCTTGAAATTGAATATCATGGTGCAAATATTGCGGATATATTAGATATGAATGTTGGTTACGCGTATCATTTTTTTCATGCTAATGAAACTATTAGAGGGAAATTGAAATGCTTGTGTGATGTGGGGCTTGATTATCTTAAATTGGGTCAAAATGCTATGAGTCTTTCTGGAGGTGAGGCTCAGAGGGTGAAATTGGCGACAGAACTTTCTCGAAAATCTAAAGGAAATTGTTTATATGTTTTAGATGAACCAACTATCGGACTTCATTTCAATGATACTGAAAAATTACTTAAACTTTTAAATAGTTTAATTAAAGTAGGGAATTCGGTATTGATTGTTGAGCATAATCTTGATGTTGCAAAAGTATGTGATTGGGTGATAGAATTAGGTCCAGAGGGAGGAGTTAAGGGAGGACAGGTGGTTTTTGAAGGTACTCCTGATTCACTAAAGAACAAGAAGACACCAACTGGGATGCTTTTGAAATAAGAGATGTAGATAACGTATTTTTATCTTACTTAAATATGGTATAGTGCTGATGTGCAGATAATGTATTTTCTCGCAACGCCATCAAAATGGCGAGATCCTCGAAAATACATTATCTGCACATCAGATTCTTAAATGGATAACACTTCTTCTCAAAAAATTCTATCAGAACGTCATGCTTTTGAAAATACATTATCTATATTTCAACTGTGACAGAAAGGATGTATATGAATTACTAAATAATTTTATGAATCCTCTTAATAAAAACGTTCTATTTACAGTCGCTTATTTAAATGCGATGGATTTTACTCCAACGACTTTTGAGGTTTGGAGGCATTATATTGACATTAAAGGGAGAAGAGAATGTTGTGAGCTTATTGATGTCATTGAAGCACTAAGAGAATTAGAAGAAAGATTATTTCTTTCATTCCAAAAAGGTTTTTGGAAAATGGGAAGGGAGGAACCTGATTTTTTTCAAAATCGAATTTTGAAACAAAAAATTTCGATAACAAAAATTAAAAAAATAATAAAGTGGAATAAACTTTTTCGTAATATTCCATTTTTACGAGCGGTCATTTTTAATGGAACGTTGGCAATGAAAAACTCTAACCATGGAAGTGATTGGGATCTTTTAGTAATAGTTAAAAAGGATTATATTTGGCTGGGAAGACTTTTTTTGTCGTTAACTTTAAGTTTGTTTGGAAAAAGGAGACATGGGAAGATGGTTAAAGATAGATTTTGTTTAAATCATTATTTGACTGAGGAGGGACTTATTTTTGAAGAAGATGGTATTTTTATTTCCAATGAAATTGCATTTTCTTTTTGGATGGTTGGTCATGATACAGCTAGACGTTTTTATCAATTAAATGATTTTAAAAATAAAGCATTTTTACCAAATTTTCAGTCTGATTTAATTGAAAGTAATAAAATCAAAAAATCAAAAAATATTTCAAAATTTTCTTTTTATATAGAAGTTTTCTTGGAAAAAATTGGAGTTGCCAATTTTTTAAATAAATTAGCAAAGAAATTTATGATTTTAAAAATCAAAAATAATCCAAAAACAAAAAAGTCCGGTGCTGATATTAGAATTAGTGATCAGGCTTTAATTTTTTTACCGGAACCTAGAAGGAATTTTATTTTAGTTAAGGCTAAGGATTTAATAGAAAAATCAGTTTGATAATGAAATTGTAATGGTTTGTAGTTCAAAAAAAGACACCTTCTGGTGTCTTTTTTGTTAAGAATGTTATGATGAAAATTTTTAAAGGCTTGCGTTGAGAAAGTTGTTGATAACATTAACGATAATTAGTCCTGAGCCAGTCACTAACAGGGCTATCACCGCATAATAGAAATAATTCTTTGCATTTTCCATTAAGACAGTTCTGGAGTTTCCCATTGCGAGAAGATACATTAACCCTGTTATGATAAAAGCAATCAGAGATACAATAAGGAAAATGATTAAGAGCCAATTCAAGAGAGCAAGGAGTATCACTTCAATTCCACTTTGATCTCCACTCGTTAATCCGGGATCAGGTAATCCAAGACCTTCAGGGATTAAATCAACAGGAACACCAGATGTTGCTCCAGTATTACCTCCAGTATTACCTCCTCCAATTGTCCCACAGCAAACATCCCCCATATCACAATCATCTCCAGAATCTCCTATATTCTCCCCATCACTGCACCATCCGAATTCACAAGCTCCATCGCTTCCATTATCTCCAATGCAAACTTGAGCAAGAGCATTGCCTGAAAAAATTGCAAAAGAAGTAAAAATAATTCCTATAATTAACAAGAAACGTAGTGATCCGATTTTCATATTATTTATTTTTATTTATAATAAGTAATCTATTCCTGATGCACCGGTAAGAATGGAGAGGATAGTTACTAGAATAAGAATTCCAGAGAATCCAATAATGATTGCAATGATTGAGTAAGTGACAATGTTCTTAGCTCTTTCCCTTAATTCTGGATTAACAGTAGAAACTAGAAATACAATTCCAGCTATTACAAAGGAAATTACTCCTAGTATCATAAATATTTTTAATAACCATAGAAAGAGTGATAGTAAAATCCAAATAGGGCCTGGAGCAAAGGATCCTCCAGGAAGAGTTACTTCAAGGGGGTTATTGATTACTTCCATTCCTGCCGTCCAACTTGCTTTTACATAAAGTGTTGTTGCGAAAAAAGTGATTGTTGATAAAAGAGGGGTTGCAATGTTTTTAAATAGTTTCATTTTTAAGATTTTATTTATATAGAACCTCCCATAAGATTAGCTATTGTACCAAGGATTATCCAGCCTGAAATTCCAATAGCAATTCCAATAATTGAATAAACTAGGCCAGATTTTGCTTGTGTTTTTAGTTCGGGGTTTGAACCAGAAAATATAAACATTATTCCAGTTATAATAAAAGAAATAACAGCAATGAAAGTGAAAATTGAAAGTAGCCAGTTTAGTAGTGTTCCTAGGACAGAAGAAGCTGATGCAAAAGGGACGAAAGCTATAAGGGCTCCTACAGCAGCAATAAAACCAACTGACTTAATACCACTGATAACACCTGCATTAATCTCTTGTGCAAGAGCAGTTGAGGCTAATGTTAAAAAGATGGTGATAAGAGACAATAAAATTATTTTTTTATTTTTCATGTTTTTTATTTATGTTTAAAGAAAAATCATTTTTAATATGTATATCATTATGTATCCTAATAAGGAAACAATTAATCCTGTTAGTGAAGCTATCCAAGTTTTATGAGCGCTTTCAAGAACTGATTCTGACCCTCCAGCGGTCATGAACTTGAGTCCAGAAAAAAGAAATCCAATAATAGAGATAATAAAAACAAAAGCAAAGAGGAGGGTGACAACTTCTATGAGAAAATTAATATCTATGGAAGATGATTTAGTTGTCGAAGAAGTTGTTTTATTCTCTGGTTCAATAAATTGCGCAAGAGTTTTATTTGACCAAAGAACAGCTAATATTAAATTGTATTTAATTGTCTTTATCATTTTTTCTCTATTATTGATATTCTATCATTTTTCATAAAACAAAACAATTATTTATTTGGATTTATTTAAGTATGACTGTTTATTAAGGAGTCTAAGGGATTACTATTGTTTGAGTGGCATTTCCTAGGAGTAGGCTGTTAACAAGGTTGATGATGATATATCCAATAAGTGCCACAACGATTCCAATAATTGAATAAATCATCCAGCTCTTTGCTTCTTCTATTTCCCCGCTTCCTTGGGCAGTAATAAAATATACTCCAGATATAATAAATCCGATAACAGCTAGGACGGTTACTATTGTTAGCAACCAATTCATGGTGACTATAATTATTGCCTGAATACTTTTACTACTTAGCTTCGAATCTTTAAGTTCTTGTAAATCTGTGTCAAAACCTATGGCAATCATAGGAATGCTCATAATTGAAATTAAAAAAATAAAGGATATAATTTTTTTTGTGAAGATGTTCATTTTTATTGTTTTTTATTTTTTACATCGTTTTTCTTATTATAATTAAAAAAACAAAACAAAACAAGTCCGAGTGGACCTGTTTTGTTTTGTTTTATAAAACAATTGAAGACTTATGTGTATGAAGCCTTTCCAGCGACAAGACTATCGATAAGTCTAACGATGATGAATCCAATTAAGGCTACGATTATTCCGATAATTGAATAAGTTAACCAATGTTTTGCGTCTTCTACTTTTCCGGTTCCAGCGGCAGTGATAAAATATACTCCAGATACAATAAAACCAATAACAGCTAGAACAGTTATAACTATTAATAACCAATTCATGACAGTTACTAGTAGATCATAGAATGTGATATTGCTTAGACGTGAGTTAGCCATTTCAGTGGAGTCAACGTTAAGTTGTGCTCCTGCTAGCAATGGTAGTCCCATAATAGCAAATAGGAAAACAAAGGATAAAATTCTTTTAGTTGTAATACTCATTTTTTCACCGCCTTTCTAGTTTATTTTTTATTTATTTTGAACTTTTCTTATGGAGTTGATTATGGTTTTGTCAGAATGAAATCAGCAATTTGTCTTACGATGATAACTGATGCTCCGGAAAGAGCTAGTCCAACAAGAGACCATTTGATCATTTCTTTTGCTTTCTCTGCTTTTGAAGTGTCTCCAAAAGAGAATATCAGAGTCAGTCCACTTATCACTAAACTTATTATAGCTAGAATTCCAACAATTGACAACAGGAACGTCAGGACGTTTGTGATGATAGCACTTAAGCTAAGTAGTTGATTGATATCGGTTTTAAGAATTTTATCTTTAAGAAAAGTATGTTGGATTTCTCTAAGAAAAGTTGGAGCAAGCAGGGCAAGTGAAAGGCCGATAATTGAGCCTGTCCATATTTTTTTAGCAGTAGTGATTCTTTCACTAGATTCTCCGGCGGTGATATAGAAAAGTCCACCAATTACAATAAAAAGAATTGCAATTAAGACAACCAAGTTTTTAAGATTTTCAATGATTGTTAGGAAAAAGTTTTCTACTGTTGAAATACCGAAGGGACTACCAAACTCAACAATGTAATCGGCTGCGATGGAAATGTTTGTTACAAAAAACAAAACAAAAAAGATTATTCCCCCGTAAAGTATTTTTTTATTCATAAATTTATTTTAAATTATCCTTCAAGGATTTTGAAGATTTGACGAATGATGATAACTCCAGATCCTGATACTAGAACAGCGATGATGGAATAGAAAACCATTTTTTTTGCACTATCAGCTCTACCTTGGTCTCCACCAGATGTGAGGTATTTGAATCCAGCAATCACAAAACTAATAAGAGCAAAAACTCCAATGATTGTCAGAAGGAATCGCAGAACATTTAATAAGATGTCTCTAAAAAAATTGGCTTCTTTAATGATATCAGGAGAAGTTGTAGGGTTAGTATTGAAGATGTCGTAAATTTCTTTTAGTAATGAAGGAACGGCAACAACAATAGCGAAGCCAATGATTGCCCAAGTCGCCATGTTTTTTGCTAGTATCATCCAGTTTGAATTTATTCCAGCGGCGATATAAATTATTCCTGCTAGTACCAGCATCATGACTGCAATAATTCCGACAACTCCTTGAAGGCCAGCGAGAATTCCGGAAAGCCAGGCTGTCATACTGTCCACTTTGAGAGGGTTTGTATAGTTGTAATTAGAACCAGCGGCATTTGTGATTCCTGCACTGAGTGAAAAAAAAATTAATAGCAAGCTGTAATAAATTGTTTTTAATTTCATATTTTTTTATTGAGAAAAAATTCTAATTGACAGGGATATTTAAGTTGTTTGGGTTTTGCCATGATTGATTCCCTTGGTCATCTTTAGCTTGAAATTTGCTAGTAGTGTCACAAGAGAAATTATACCATTTTCCTCCAGTTCCCAAGAAGGCACTATTATAAGAAATGAGAATAAGAATCGTGCTGACTATCAACCAGCTTCCTAGGAATAAGGCAAAGCCAATTAGTGTTTTGGTAACAATTTCTTTAGCAGTAGAATTTAGTTCTGGATTGGCTCCAGAAAACATGTAAAGAATTCCACTGGCTGTAAGCATAACAATTGAAACAATAATAAGCAAAGAAAGAACTAGGTCATAAATTCTTTTCCCCATCAGAATGAAATGACAAATTGTGCATTCTTTCATTTCGTTGGTTGGAGTTCCGAGGTCATCACAACTTCTTCCACAAGGGACAATTGATCCGCTAAACATTCCCATTCCTCCCACAATTCCTTCTCTTGGCTGAGTTCCTGCACATGCTTTGTATGTAGGATTGAAATCTGATATGTTAATTGGGTTTGGGGTTGGAGTAGGAGAAGCAGTAGGAGGAATTGTACAACAAAGAATTGGGTTATTATCTGGATCACTTCCTATATCACATTTTCTTTCCGCATTGTCTCTTTGCGGAGCACTTTCTGGGCATGACCAAATATTATTCTCTTTTATTCCAATAACACAGTGTCCGTCATGAGCTCCGCATTTCTCATCTAAGGTGCCTAGTCCGAATTCAGAGCATATTCCATCATAACAATAACCACCATTACCGCATGATTCACCATTTGTTTTATTAACACAAGTACTGTCAGGTAGGTAATTGTTATCTATGCAACAATTAAGTTCTTGCCCTGATGCAGTTTTATCGCAATCTCTTCCTGAAACACTATCCCAAGTCGTCATTCCTGGACAAATTTCAGTCCATCCTGGGTCTCCTTGGCAAGTTCCTCCATCGTTTCCGCATAAAGCACCTACTTCTTTTCCTGGTTCAGGTTCACACAATCCATCATAACAATATCCATTATTATTAGCACAAAGTGCTCCATATTTAAGATCAGGGCAAGGTACTTTTGCTGTCTCCGATGCTGGTTTGCAACATGAGAGATTAACACTTGGTTCAGTTTCTGTTCCTATTGTTGGGCTACACATAAAAAATCCTCTCCAAGCAAAGTCAAGGCCTGGTCCGCAGGTCTTTTCTCCAGAAACGGGATCATGGTCTTCTTTTTTACAAAAAGTTCCTATGTCAATTCCACATGGAGCGCCAATCCAATTAATTGATGATTTTGTTTTACAAATTGAAACTTGGGTATTTTCTTTTGATGGGTAACATCTTATTGAAGGATCATTCGTATGACATAAATTTCCATAAGCAACAACACATTTTTCTGCACATTTGCCTTCATAACAAAAACTTATTCCATCAGAACAAACTGTTCCAGCTGGCATTTCTTCGGTTGGATTGCATTCATCTCCGAGTCCTCCATTGAATGCAGGTCTACAATATGCAGAAAGGCAATAAGTTCCGTCTGTACAAGAGTTTTCTTCATTACAATCTTCACCTATTATTGCAGCATTAGTATTATTGACTGTTCCAAATAAGAAAAATAACAATGAAAATCCGATAAAGAAAAGTGAAAATGATTTTTTTGAGATCATGTGATTATTTTTTTAAATCTCTTAATATTATATTAATTCTAGAGGCTGCTGTCTTAATGGCATCTCTTGCGATTAATTTCCCTGAAACAACATTGTCGATCATTTCATTGAAAATGGGTTCAGTTACAGCATCGCTTGGACCTTGCCATGATTTTGCGGTAAGAGCTTGTACTGCGAAAAT
Organism: uncultured Bdellovibrionales bacterium; assembly: GCA_964421125.1. Classification (GTDB taxonomy): domain Bacteria; phylum Patescibacteriota; class Minisyncoccia; order Moranbacterales; family DUUL01; genus UBA2193. The sequence goes on along the minus strand of CAYQVD010000001.1, from coordinate 59,244 downwards.
TCCAAGTTCGGGATCATTTTTTTGTTCTTCAATTAAATCTTTTCGGGCAGTAGGTTTTTTAGTTAGTTCAAGATAACTTTTTGTTGGATCAGGAGTTGGAGAAACTTCTTGTCCTTCTTTATTGGTAATAGTTCCCATTGTTACGTATTTAATATATTTCCAAGATTCTTTAATCCGGTCTTTATTTGTGTAATTAATAATCTGATTAGGTGTTTCTGGAACTAGTGCTTTATTCTTGACTACTGCAAGCCCCCAGTAATTTGCATAGTTTACTTTATTTTCTAGATCAACTTGTGGGACAGGGGCGATTTCAAAATTAAATTTTGGATCAGTTTCTCTTAATCGATTTGCCATGTAAGAATAATTAATCATCATAGCTGTTTTACCAAAACGAAAACTGTCTATAGAGTTTTCCATTTTTGAATTCCAGGTGTAAAAAGGTGAATTTTTTGCGAATTTAGTGTAGAAATCGAGTAGTGATGAGCTCAAAACAACTCTGTCAAATTCAGTTCTTGTTCCTTCTTCATTAAGAATTTTAATTTCATTTTGCATGAAAAGAAGATTAATAATGTCGGAGGCACGATTTATACTACCTGGAGCATTTGATCTTCCGAGTGCTATTGCGGATCGAGAGAAGTTTCCATTTTGATCAAGTTTAGTAATTTTTCTGGTATATTCCACGACTTCTTCCCAGGTCTCAGGTGCTTTTGTGAAGGCTTCTTGATTAAAAATATCCTTATTATAGAAAAGGGCAAGAGTGTCAGAGTAAAGAGGCATCGCATAGATTTCATCATTGTTAATGAAGTCAGTAGATGCAACGTCAATAAATTTTTTATTAAATTGATTTAGGTATTGAGCTGATTGTGGATGAGGAGCGACTTTATCAGTATGGTCTAATAACCATGAACTGTGAAAGAAAATTATATCTGGTCCTTTTCCACTTGCAATTGCATTTATTAATTCTTTTTCAAATTCTTCTACGTTTGATGAAACTTTTTTGTATTGAAGTTGTTTAATTTGAGGGGAAAGAGTTTTATAATTTTTATTTATTTCCTTAAAAGCATCAGAATCATCAATAAAACCCCAGACTTCCAAATTCATCTCATAGTTAATAGTATTCCCTCCCTTAAGACATCCTGATAGTAAAAAAATTGAAGCAATTATAAAGAAAAGAGCACTTATTGATATTATTTTTTTATTTTTCATTTTTTTATTTGATTTAAGATAACAATTTAATTATAACATGAGTTAAAAAGATTTTCAATATAATAAACAAAAAAGAAGATCGTTGATTGTTTTTTTAAAAAAATGATGCAAAAGAGGCATCAAATTTATTAAAGAGTTTATATTTTCTTGCATTTTTTTTCATTTTTTTTCATGATGCACGCCCTTAACGGTAGCATTGATTTTGCTTTCTGATAAATATGTATCTTGATTTATATTTTTTATTTCTTTTTTTAACGATGACAAAAAAAGAAGGCAGAAAAAATTACAATTATTGGAATGACCATTCCAATAATAGCAGTAATTATAATATAAATTCTCTCTTTTTTTTCTTGCTCTTCCTCTTGATGAGAGTTGTTTTTTATTATTATTAAAAACAATGGACCAATGATAGGAATAAGTCCGAGAAGACCAAGCCATCTGCTGTATCTTTTCGTTTTTACAAAATAAATCCAACTTGCAAGATATAGGGTGAATGCAAAAATGAAGATGATTATTATAATAAAAGCGAAAATTGGTAAAATAATTCCCCAATAGATATCTCCTAGTTCACTATTTAAGATAAATAACAATAAGAGCATTGTTAAGAAAAATCCAGCAAACAACAAAAGAATTGTCATCATCATTAATCCAATAGATTTTCTATAATCAGAATTTTTCATTTATTTTATAATTTGCGTTTAATTTTTCTAATATAACATATAAATAGAAAAAAATATAGTTTTATTTTTTGTATATAAAAACGCAAGAAATATTTGCGTTATTGTTTGCCTCCTTTTTTCTTTTAGGATCGAATGTCTATTATTGTGAAATCTGTTTCAAGAAGACTAACGATTTCAAGATCGTCTTTATAGCCAAATAGTTCTCTTAATTCGGTTCTGCGATTTGGAAAATAGTGAGTAAATAATTTTATCTGTAAAATTCCTAGACCTTCTTCGATTCGACAGTTATCTGTTGAATAGTAGTATTTTGACAAGAGGTTTGCTCCTGCAGATGATCCGGCGATTGTTTTTCCTTGGATTAGTTCTTCAAAATCTTCAATAGGTTTAATTTTTTTTTGTAATAAAGCGTCATTGCCATCTTTGATGTAAATTGCATTTGCTGACTCTATTTGCTGGCGGAATTTTTTTGGTTTATCATCGGCGAGAATGAAATTTAATGTACCTCTTATATGTGAGAATTTTTTTTGTTCATTCTCAAAGTGTTTTTTCCATTCTTTTTTTGGTCGAGCAAAGCATATAATTAAAAGATCACCGCCTTTTGAAGTAGAGGCTATTTGTTGGAAAAATGTTTTATTTTTAATGGAGTCTTTTCTTGTTCCTCCTCCATGAAGGATAAATTTTGTCATCATAAGGAAATCTTAGCATAAAACATCCTAAAAGTAAATGAAATTAAGGGTTTTTTGAGTATTTTTGAAAAAATAAGAGAGATTTTTAAAGAGGAAAAATAAGTTATTAACTTAACTAGGTATTGTAATACGTTCATTTATTTTGATTTTAAGAGGTTTTTACCCTATCATAATTATAAAAAATAATCCAGGTTGAAGATGAAGTGCAAACAATTCTGATTTTAAGCGTATAAATTGGTTAAGAAATAAAAAATTTAAGATAAGGATGAAAAAGCCTTTGAATGAGTTAACCGACAATGAGTTGGTGGAGCTTTCGAAAGAAAATCCAGACGTATTTGAGGAACTTGTATTGCGATATCAAAATCGCCTCTTTTACTATATTAAAAGGATTTCATATTTTGGCGATGAAGATATCGAGGATATTATTCAGGAAATTTTTATAAAAGTTTATAGAAATTTAAACAGCTTTGATGGAGACCTTACTTTTTCGACTTGGGTATATCAAATTTCCAGAAATGCTACAATTGATGCAATTCGCAAAAAACAAGTTCGTCCTCAGTCAGTTCGACTTAAAGAAGAGGATATGATAAAGATTTTTAAATCAAATATTGATATAAAGAATGAATTTGAGACCAAAGAGCATTTAGAGGAAATAAAGGAAATAATGGCTAATTTGCCTTATAAATATAAAGAAGTAATGATCTTAAAATTTCTCGAAGAAAAGACTTATGAAGAAATTATGGATATTGTCCAGAAATCAAAAGGAACAGTGGCGTCTCTGATTGCTCGTGGAAGAAAAATGATCATTAAAGAAGCAGAGCAAAAAGATTTATTAATTAATTAGGAATAATTTTATGAAAGATTTTTCAAAAAAAATTGCTGAAACAATTAAAAAAGATCATATTGTTCCTGATTCTAAATGGAAAACTCATTGGAGAAACTATGCTTTTTGGTTAGCTTTTTCATTGATGATTTTATTGGGAGCCGTTTTTTTCTCGTTAGTAATTTTAAATGTTACTGATTTTGGTTCAGAACTTGCTCGACAATTGAAATTACGAAAATTTCTTTTTTTGGTTTTTGTAACCATGCCTTACTTATGGCTAATACTTTTTTTGATAACGGTTTTTTCTGGTTTTATGATTTTTCGAAAAACAAAAAGAGGATATCGGTATAATGTGCTGTTTATTTCTGGGATTATTGTTTTGGCTATTGCAATTCTTGGGTCTTTGGCACATTTTTCAAAAATAAATAGTCATTTAGAAAAAGGTGTTCCTGGTTCAGATAAATTCGTTCGACCAGCAGAAGGACGTTGGCAAAGACCAGAAGATGGTCTTTTGGGAGGAGAGATTATTAAGGTTGAATCAGCAGAATTATTTGTAATAAAAACACGAAAGGGAGAAGATTGGAAAGTTTTTTATTCAGATGAAACTGAAGTTAAAAGAAAGATAAAAATAGAAGAAGGATGGAGAGTCGGTATTGTAGGAGAAAAGAAAGAAGAATATATTTTTGAAGCTTTTATGATAATACAACCTCCTTTTAAAAATGAACCTCGAGTGAAAGGAGAAAATAAAGAGAGGCTAGAATGTCTTCCGGACGGTTGTCGCAGAATGGTTCAATAGGTTCTAGTGGAAAAAAGATTATTTCCACGCTTCATTTTGAAGCGTGGATTTTTTATTGCAAACATTTCTTCAGGGTCTCGTATAATTATTATGTGGAGCTTGAAGATAAGAGCCTGTTCGTAATCTCCGTATTCTGTTGCAAATTCCTAATTTCAGCTACAAGAATTTCAGCACTCGTCAACAGATTACCGATATGTTTCCTCGTGCTTTAATTCTTTCGCTAGAAATTATAAATTTTCACGACGAAAGAGAGATTACGAACAGGCTCTATGCTAGCAATCAGAAAGTTTCATAAGTTTTAATAAGTAATTAATAAAAACATGAGTAAAAAGATTAGTAAAAAAGTAATTATTCCATCACTTATTCTTGGAGCAATAGCTTGTACTGGATTCTACGGAGTCGGAGCAACGTTTGCTTCAGATTCAGATGATAATCGAGAAACAATTGTTCAAAGGATTGCTGAAAGGTTTAATTTAAACACCGACGAAGTCGAAAGTGTGTTTGATGAAAATCGAGCTGAACGTCAAATTCAAAATCAAGAGCGACAAGAAGAACGATTAGCTCAGGCAGTAAGCGAGGGGAAGCTTTCTGAAGAGCAAAAAGAGTTACTTCTAAGTAAAATGGAAGAGAATAGGACTGAAAAAGGAGAAAATCGTGAAACTTTTCGAGGGATGACTCATGAAGAAAAAATGGAAGCAAGAGAGGGTCATCGTGAAGAAATGGATCAATGGATGGAAGACAATGGAATTGATCATGATGCTCTTGGTGGATTAGGAGAAGGTGGAAATGGAATGAGAGGAGGTCACAAAGGTGGAGGATTTGGTAAATAATTGATTTAACCAAAAGAGTAAAACTGAATAGTATTTAATTGTAGAGACGCTCCCAACGGGAGCGTCTTGAATTTGCAAACATTTGCTTTGATATTCGTATATTTAGAACAGTGAAGATTAAGAGTCTTCTTTTCTATAATAAATTAATTAACCCTATTAAATAATTTACTTTGTAAATTAAAAATTGAAAATTTTTTATTTAACAGGGCAAGCAAAAAAATGAAGAAAGATTTGATTATTAAAGGTTCAGTTATTATTGTAGGTATTGCAGTTTTAGCTAGTGGAGGTTATGCTTTGAGCAAAGTGGCATCAAAGAAAAAAGTTAACAAAGATTCAAGTGTTATTCAACTTGAAAATGGACAAGAAATTAGAATGGGTAATACTAGAGAAAAAGGGGAATTTAGCAGAGGAGGAGATCAGCCAGATGTTATTGGAAAAATCAAATCAATCAATGGCGACTCAATTGTTGTTGAGCAATTTGATATTTCTAATATGGGAGGCAATCGTGGTGAAGGAAAAGTCCCTGGTGAACAAATATTTTCTGAGAGACCAACTCCAACGATTTCTGGAGAAGTGACAATTGTTCTTGCAGAAGGAACTTCTTATATTAAAGGAGTAGAAAGAGGGACGGGAAGGAGAGGGGAAAATGAGGGAAGCAAGTCAGAAGAAATATCAAAAAATGATATTGAAGAGGGTGACATGATTTCTATTTGGATGTTGGACGGCGAGGAAACAGCAGAACGGATAATGGTCAGGTAAGGTAATTTATTAATACATAATCATGAAGAAAAAGTTGTTTGATATTGGGGGAAAAATTTGGAAGCATAAATTCTTATTTGGAATTGCTATTTTAGTAATTGGGGGTGCGGTATATTTTGGATATAACAATGGATTTGAATCTGATAGTGGTAATGATGTGAAAACGACTACAATTAAGCGGGATAATATTGATATTATCGTTACGGGGACAGGGCAGGTTTATGCTGAAAGTCAGGTGGATTTAAAAGGAGTGAAAGCAGGAGATGGAATTGATGTTATTGAGATCACAGTTCAAAATGATCAAGAAGTTAAGAAAAATGATTTGATTGCAGTGCTTGATACAACCGATCCAATGAAGTCTATTCGAAATGCTCGTCTTAGTCTCGAATCATCTTTGATAAGTCAGAAAGAAGTTGAGAATGAATTTGATAATGAAACAGTTGAGGAAAAATGGAGAAGACAGTCTCAGGAGATTTCAGTGCAACAAAAACAAGCATCTTTAAGTGATGCTCAAACTAATTTAGAGGATTATTATATTCGGGCTCCATTTGATGGGATTGTTACTGGATTAAGCGTTGAAGTGGGAGATTCGGTTTCGCAAAGTGATGTGGTTGCTTCAGTAATTACTGAAGCAATGCATGCAGAAATCTCCCTTAATGAAGTTGATGCAGTGATGGTGAAGAAGGGGAATAAAGTTGCGCTTACTTTTGATGCTCTTTCTGGTGTTGTTATGGAAGGGGAAATTAGTAAAATTGATACAATTGGTAAAGTATCTCAAAATGTTGTTTCATATAATGCAGAAATTTCTTTTGAATCTACTAGTGGATTACTTAAACCAGGAATGAGTGTGAATGCAGAAATTTCAGTTGATTCAAGAGAAAATGTTCTTCAAGTTTCTAATTCAGCTATAAAGACCGATGATGATGGTTCAACTTATGTTCAAGTGTTACAGGCCAATATATCATCAACAACAACTAGTGATGATTCAGCCCAGAAGTTTAAGATAAAAAAACAAGTAATTGAAACAGGATTAACAGATGATGTGGTAACTGAAATTTTAAGTGGTGATATTAACGAAGGTGATATTATAATAATAAAAATGAGTACTAGCTCAAGCAGCGGGTCTGATGAAAAGGAAGCTGCTGGTGGTCTACTTGATTCAGTGAAAATGGGAGGCGGAGGTGGAAAGCGTTAACTTTTTATAAAAAGGAATGATTGAGTGTGATAATATTACAAAAATATATAAAAAAGGATCTTCTAATGAGACGATTGCATTAAAGGATGTTTCCTTCCGAATTAAGAAAGGAGAGTATGTGGCAATTATGGGGCCGAGTGGCTCTGGAAAATCAACTATGATGCATATTTTAGGAGCACTTGATTCTCCAACAAGGGGGACTTATAAGCTAGGAGGAAAAGATGTCTCGAAACTTTCTGATGATGAGTTGGCTGAAATTAGAATGAAAAAAATTGGATTTGTTTTTCAATCTTTTAATCTTCTGCCTCGAACATCGGTGATTAGGAATGTAATGTTACCTCTTATCTATAATGAAACACCGATTGAAGAAAGAATGTCAAAAGTGGAAAAGGCTTTGAATTCAGTTGGAATAATCAAAGAACGTTGGAATCATCTTTCAAATGAACTTTCAGGTGGACAGATTCAACGGGTCGCAATTGCCAGGGCCCTTGTGAATGATCCATCCTTGATCTTAGCAGATGAACCAACCGGAAATTTGGATACCAAGACAGGTGAACTTGTTCTTGATACTTTTGATAAATTGAATAAAGAAAAAGGACATACAGTTTTGTTGATTACTCACGAAGAAGAAATTGCGTTACATGCAGACAGAGTGATTTATATTCGAGATGGACTATTGGTAGAGGATAGAAAAATAATGAAATAAAGGAATAAATAGATGATAACTTCAGATTTATACCAAGAAATAATTAGAGGATTAACTTCAAATAAAGTTCGAACAGGCTTGACGATGCTTGGGATTGTGATTGGAATTGCTTCAGTAATTGCAATGTTGGCAATTGGAGTTGGAGCACAAAATTCAATTGAGGAGAGTATTGAATCAGTCGGTTCTAATTTATTGACTGTGAGACCTGGGAAAAGTCAGGGACCTAGTTCTCAGGTTCAAGGAAGTAGAGGGAGTGCTAATTCTTTGGAACTTTCTGACGTTGAAGCAATTTCAGAACTAAGTTTAATAGAGAATATTGCTCCTGAAGAATCTGGTAATTATCAAATAGTGGTTAACGGGAATAATGCTAATTCTTCTGTGGTTGGGACAAATGCTTCTTACTTGGAAGTAAAAAATATGGAAATTGAGAATGGTTCTTTTATTACAGGTCAACATGATTTAAAAATGTCAAAAGTGGCAGTTTTAGGTCCAAGTGTTGTTGAGGATTTATTTGAGGGTTTTAATGCTGATGAAGTGATTGGTAAAAAAGTAAAAATAAGTGGGATTGATTTTTCAATAATTGGCACGACAGTTGAAAAAGGAGGTAGTGGATTTGGGAGTAGTGATGAGATGATTTTTATTCCACTTGCTACTTCTCAACAGTATCTTTCTGGAAATGAATATATTTCAACTATAAATATTCAAGTTATTGATCAAGACTCAATGGACACTGCACAAATTCAAGTTGAAGAAATTCTTTTAAGTGAACATGGGATAGCGATTATTGATAATGCAGATTTTAGCGTGATGAATCAAGCTGATATGATTGAAACCGCTTCTTCTGTTACTGGTGTATTAACGATGCTTCTTGGGGCAGTGGCTGGAATTTCTCTTGTAGTGGGTGGAATTGGAATTATGAATATGATGTTGACAACAGTTACTGAAAGAACTCGAGAAATTGGTCTTCGAAAAGCAATTGGTGCTAAAAAAGCTGATATTAGCAAGCAGTTTCTTGTTGAATCAATCGTATTGACTTTTATTGGAGGAATTCTAGGAGTCATCTTAGGCTGGGGGATTTCTTACGGCGTGACGGCAATGGGATTTTTGCAGACCGAAGTAACATGGTATTCGGTTATTTTAGCGTTTGGGGTTTCAGCCTTAATTGGAATTGTTTTTGGTTACTATCCAGCCCGACAAGCTGCGAAATTGAATCCGATTGAAGCATTGAGATATGAATAAGCATTTTGTTCAATTTTCTTTTTTTTATATTTTGTGATAGATTAAAATGACTATATAAATTTAGAAATAATATAAATGAAAAATAAAAAGAAAGCAGGATTTACTCTCTTTGAAGTGTTGTTGGTCGTAGTGGCAATTGCCATTTTAATAGGAATTGTAATCGTTTCGATTAATCCGATTAAGTAATTTTTTAGAATTAGCTTTTATCAAAGCAAAAACCCCGCAAGATGCGGGGTTTTTATTATAAACGGATGAGATTAAACTCGTGAAACGTTTACTGCACTTGGTCCTTTTGGACCTTCTTCGATTTCGAATTGAACTGCGTCTCCGTCGTTTAATTCATCGAAAGATACTCCTTGAAGAGCATTTGAGTGAAAGAAAAGATCTTTATCTTGTCCTTCTCTGGAAATGAATCCAAATCCTCGATCCTTCAAGCTAGCAATTGTACCTTGTTCCATAATAATATAGATAGATATAATTTAAATTACATAATAAGAAATTGCTGTAAAAAAAAGTTCGACTACGCTACTGTTACAGGTTTCTTTATATGAGTTTCTATTATAGCATAGTGAATTGTTTTGTCAATGTTTTTTGCTATCGTTTTTGTTTTGTTTTTAATTTACTACAAGCTCCTTCTCCTGCTGCATAACCTGTGCTCCAGCATATTTGAAGATTGTATCCTCCAGTAGGACCATCAAGATCAAGGATTTCTCCGGCAAAATATAAATTATCAATTATTGTTGATTGCATTGTTTTTGAATCAACTTCTTTCAATGAAACACCACCAGTTGTTATAATAGCTTTTTTGAAATCGCCTACTTTATCAATTTTGAGGGAAAATTCTTTAATTAAATGTAAAAGTTTTTTTCGTTCTTCTTTTGTTACTAAGTTAACTTTTTTTTCTGGATCAATGCCGGATAACTCAATTATTGTTGGAATAAGTTTTTGTGGTAATAGTTTATCAAGACTATTATTAAATATTTTATTGTTCATTTCTTGGAAATCTCGTTGGATTCTTTGATCAAGCTTTGGAAAATCTAGGGCTGGTTTGAAATCAATTTTTATTTTTAATTTTCCTGGAGTTGCTAATTCTTCTCCAATTTTTTTGCTCATATTTAAAATTATTGGACCACTTATTCCGTACTTAGTAAAAACTGCTTCTCCAAAACGAGAATCAATTTTCTTATTATCTTTGTAAAGACTGGCCTCGATGTTTTTAAGGCTTAACCCTTCCAGTTTAGTTGATTTTTCTCCTTTCAAAAAAATTGATACAAGAGCTGGGGAAGGGGTCTTGATAGTATGACCAAGATTTTTTGCCCATTTATATCCATCACCAGCAGAACCTGTTTCCGGATATGATTTTCCACCAGTGCAAATTATGAATTTTTCAGCAAAGATTTCTTTTCCATTAGTTAGAATAATTTTTTCTATTTTCCCGTCTTTCTTTTCAATTTTTTTGACTTTTACGTTTGATTTAATTTCAACGTTAGATCTTTTGAGGTAGTTATTGAGAGCATTAATTACATTAATTGATCGATCACTTTCCGGGAAAACTCTTCCTCCCCTTTCAATTTTTGTCTTTACTTTATTATTTTCGAAGAAGTCGATTACTTCGTCAGGACCAAATTTAGTTAGTGCAGAAAAAAGAAATTTCCCATTTTTCCCATATTTTTTTATCATTTCTTCTTTAGAATCTCCTTTGTTTGTTATATTACAGCGTCCTTTTCCTGTTATTGAGAGTTTAACTCCTAGTTTAGGATTTTTATCAACCAAAATAACACTGGCTTCAAGTTCGCCAGCTCTTCCTGCGGCCATGAGTCCGGCCGGTCCACCTCCAATAACAGCAATGTCGTATTTCATAAGAGTATTAAATAAAAATAGAGAATAACATGATATTTATAATTTGTCAAAAACATTTTTTGTATTAATAGCGTAAACTTTTTTATTGTTTTGTGTTAAGATATAAGCATCTAAAATTATAAGTCATTAATTTTTAAATATAAAAATATGCCGATTCCAAATAAATTATCTGAGTTAAACGAGCAAGAAGGTATTGATGAAAAAAAAAACAAGAATGCTAAGGTTATTTCAATGGAAGAAAAAAAGAAAGAGATGATTGAGAGAAAAAAACAAGAATTAATTGAGAGATGTGAAAAATTAATTAGTTATGTTGATAGAAGATATGAAAAATCAAGTATTGCTGAAAATGTAGATGAATTAAGAGAATTTAAAAATCATATTCGTCAAATTCTTGATTTAGCAATCGAAGAGGGAATTGAGAGAAACGTCTCAGAGAAAGAATTGGATTTAATAGCGGTAGTAGCTTCTTTGCATGATATAGCAAAGGGAGATAATCCTCCTGAGGAAATGGATGGAATTGATAATGTTATGGTGGTTTTGCATGGAGAACTGGCAGCAAAGGAAGTCGCTGAAAATGAAGAATTAAAGGAAATTATCAAGAGTGTTATTGGTGAGGAGAATTTTAATAAAGAATCAATTCAAGTTCTTCAGAATGCTTTTAGGTCTCATATGGGTCCTAGTCCAGGGTTTATGAAAAATATTTTAGATGATGTCAATAAGAAATTAACAAAAAGAGGTTTGGCGGAAATAAAACATCCTTTTCCTGAAGAAGGGGCAATTGTTTCGGAAATTTTATTAACAGCGGACATGTATTCATTAGCTAGCCCTAGTGGAGTTAGAAAAGTTTTGGAAATAAGAAGCGTTGTCCCATCTTTCAAAGAAGAAGATATGAAATTATCAGAAGAGTATTCTTTTTATAGAATAAATCTTTCATTGGGAGAAGCAGCTCTTATTAGTGCTTTTGAAAGCGGAAAGTCTGCAAGAGATATGTTTAAGAAAAAGGAAGATCAAGATTTTTTACAAAAGGCAATCAACGAATCTGAGAGTCAGGGATTCCAGTATAATTCAGAGGAGGGAGGTATTACGGAGGTTAGTCCTAGTTTAGTAAAAGAAAAAATGATTGCTTATAAAGAAGCAAGAGAACAAAATAATGCTCGAGAAAAGATTAACAGAGTCGCATAATCTTTTATTCAGAAAAAGTTTTTTCTTCTTTTGTTATTTTTTCTAGAATTTTTTTGACTTTTCTAATACTGTTTTCGTCGAGTATCGAAATAGTTAAGACATTTGGACTTATCTTTTTAAGTTTCGCAATGTCTTTTTTTATTTTTTTAGGATCTGCTATATCAGATTGACTTAGAAAAATGTATTCTTTTTTATTAAGAAGTTCTTTATTGTATTTTTCAAGCTCTTTTCGAATAACTTTATAATCCTTAATAGGATTTTCGGATTGAGCGGAAATAAGGTGAAAGAAAATTTTAGTTCTTTCGATATGTTTTAAGAATTTTATTCCTAAGCCTTTGCCATCAGAAGCTCCTTCAATAAGACCTGGAATATCAGCTAAAATTAATTCATAGAAAGCTCCAAGGCTTGGTTCAAGGGTAGTGAAAGGATAATTTGCTACTCGACTTTTTGCATTAGTAAGTTCATTAAGTAAGCTTGATTTTCCGACGTTTGGAAGTCCAACAAATCCAACATCGGCAATTAATTTTAATTCCAGTCTTAATTTTAATTCTTTACCTTTTTCCCCTTTCTCAAATTCCTTAGGAGTTGTATTAGAAGGTGATCGAAAGGCATGATTTCCTCTTCCACCTCTTCCACCTTTACAGATAAGTGTTTTTTCTCCAATCTTAGTAAGCTCCTTTTTCTCATTGGTTGTCATTATGTGAATTACAGTTCCAACTGGAACTTTTAATGTGAGATCATTTCCGTTCCGACCTTCCTTTTTTTGTGGTCCACCTTCTTGTCCGTTCTCTGCTTGAAAGTTTTTCTTACCTCTGAATTGAGATAGAGCACCGATATTAGAGACTCCTTGGAGATAAATGGCTCCGCCATTACCACCAATTCCACCGGTTGGTCCGAGTGTCATTTTTGTTTTATCAAAAGTAGATAGCCCATCTCCGCCTTTTCCTGAAAAGACATTAATGGTTACATCATCTATAAGCATAGCGTTGAGTTAATATAAGATACAATTAAAGCATACCATAAAATAAAAAACAAGGCTTCTTTTATTGTGAAGAGTTGTTAAATGTTTGATTGTATGTGATTAATAATCTATTATTAACACACTATTAGGTCTTACTTTAATTAAAAGATAAAAATTATTTATGGTAAATTTTTTGGCAAACTTATCTTGGATTGTAGCGCTATTTTTTTATGTCTATTTAATCATTGTTTTGATTTTTATTATCATGGAAAATCGAAGTGCTGATGCAACATTTTCTTGGTTGTTTATTTTTTTATTGTTTCCAGTTATTGGCGTTGTAATTTATATATTATTTGGAAGAAATTGGAGAGTTAGAAGTCGTAAAAAAAAGAAATTTAAGAAGATTTTACAAGAAGAGTTTATTGAGACAATAAAGCCTTTTCAGGATAGAGAACAGGAAATAATTAATGAAATGATTGAAGGTGATTTTTCTGAACAATCAAGATTAATTAATATTTTAAAAAGTTTTAGGGAATCATTATTTACAAAAAATAATATCGTAACAATTCTTCAAAATGGAGAAGCGAAGTTTTCGGCACTTAAAGATGATCTTGAAAAGGCTCAGAAATATATTCATATGGAATATTTTATTTGGCGAAATGATAATCTTACTAATGAGATTAAAAATATTCTAATTAAGAAGGCTAGAGAAGGAGTTGAGATTAGGATAATTTTTGACCCAACTGGAAGTCTTGGTCTTGTTATTAAGGGGCGTAATTATCTTAGTGAGCTTAGGAGGGCAGGGGTAGAAATTATACCATTTTTAAAATCAATGGTGCGTTCAAAAATTGCTGCTCTTAATAACGTTAATCATCAAAAAATTGTTATTATCGATGGTCAAATCGGTTATACCGGAGGAATGAATATGGGGCAAGAGTACATTGATGGGGGAGTTGATCATGAATTTTGGCGAGATACTCATGTTCGGATTGAAGGAGAGGCAGTTCTCGCTTTGAATGCTACCTTTGTTTATCATTGGAAAGAAATTACTAAAGAATCTTTGTTTAAAGAAGAATATTTCATAAATCCAAAGCCAGTTGATAATGTTTTGCCAATTCAAGTTATTACTGCAGGGCCAGATTCAGAAGAAGAATATGTAAGACAGTTGTATTTAGCGATGATTTCTTCTGCTAAAAAAGAAGTTCTTATTCAATCTCCTTATTTTATTCCAGATATAACTATTCTGGAAGCTCTTAAATTTTCGGCACTTTCTGGGGTAGATACTAAGGTAATGATAGCAGGGATGTCTGATGTTAAAATAATAAAATGGGCAGCTTCTTCATATTTAGAAGAACTTCTTTATGCCGGTGTAAAAATATATTATTATAATAAAGGATTTTTGCATGCAAAAACTATTAGCGTTGATTCAAGTTTTTGTACTATTGGGACAACCAATATGGACTTAAGAAGTTTTCAGACTTCTCATGAAGTTAATGCGGTTATTTTTGATTTGAAAACAGCTAAAAAATTAAAGGAAGATTTTTTACAAGATTTAGATGATTGCAAAGAAGTGACATTGGATGATTATGAAAAAATTAATCCTTTAATAAAATTTAGAAATTCTTTATTTCGTTTATTGTCACCATTGCTTTAATTTCTTACAATTCTTTAAGAAAAGATCGAAGTACTTGACGAAATGAACGAAGAGTGATATAGTTAATTTTTATGTTAATACTTTCGTTGGTATCTATGCATAAAAAGATTTTAATTTTTATGTTGGATAACAATGTATAATAGGACAAACGTGCGAAAGCCACGCACTAATAATGGCTGGAAAAAAAGAAGCAATAACAATTCACGCTTTGGAAAAAGAGGGTTTTCTGGGAGTACAATTAATATTAATCGTTTTATTAATAAAGCAGAGCCGATAGAAGAAATCGAGACCTTTAAACCTCGATGTTCTTTTGATGATTTAGAGATTCGTGACGTTTTAAAAAGAGCGATTGCAAATCGTGGTTTTAAGACACCGACTCCTATTCAAGACGAGGCTATGCCTTTTGTTCTTGCGGGGAAAGATGTCATTGGGCTGGCTAATACTGGAACTGGAAAAACCGCAGTTTTTTTAATTCCGATGATCAATAAGATCTTGAACAATCCTCAGGAAAAAGTGCTTATTGTTGTTCCAACCAGAGAGCTAGCTATTCAGATACAAGAAGAATTTTTGGCATTTGCGAAGGAAGTGAAGATTTCCTCAGTGGTTGTTATTGGTGGAGCTGATATTCGAAAACAAATTAGGAATTTACGATCACGACATAATATAGTGATAGGAACACCAGGAAGATTGAAGGATTTAATCAACAGAAAAAATCTTAATCTTTCTCAATTTGGTAATGTGGTTTTAGATGAAGCTGATCGAATGTTAGACATGGGATTTATTAATGATGTGAAAATGTTATTGTCTTTTGTAGCAAAAGAGAGACAAACAATGTTGTTTTCTGCTACATTTTCGTCAGAAATTGAAAATTTAATTAAAAGTTTTCTAAAGAGTCCACAGCGAATTTCTATTAAAACTAGAGAAACATCTAAACAAGTTGATCAAGACATTATTCGTGTTGCTCCTAGTAAAGATAAGGTTGATGTTCTTCATGGCCTTCTTAATCAATCTCAGTTTGAAAAAGTTTTAATATTTACTCGAACAAAACATGGAGCGGATAAGCTTTCAAAAAAATTGCATCAACGAGGATTTAAATCAGATGCTATCCATGGTAATAAAACTCAAAACAGAAGACAGAAGGCATTGAAATTGTTTAAAGAAAATACGGTCAATATATTAGTAGCAACAGATGTTGCTGCCAGAGGATTAGATATCCCAAATGTTAGTCATGTTATTAATTTTGATCTTCCTGCTACTTATGATGACTATGTTCATCGAATTGGTCGGACGGGTAGAGCTGATCAAAGAGGGGTGGCATTAACTTTTGTAAACTAGATTATTTAAAAAAGGCATATCAAGTTGATATGCCTTTTTTGCTTATTTTTTATTCTAGGCCTAGGTCTAATGTTCTATCTATTCTTATTTGCTCAACGAATTCTGGAACATGACTAACTAGGATCATAGCGCCTGCATAAGAATCTAATGCCTTAGCAATGATTGGAAGGTGACGAAAGTTGATATGATTTGTTGGTTCATCAAGTATGATCAATCCTGGTTTCTGTAACACTAGTCTCGCGAAAGCAATAAGTCCTTTTTGCCCTTCTGAGAGAGACCCTATTCTTGCATGAATAATTGTTTTATCAATAAGAAATCCAGAAGCAACTGAACGTAACATCTTCTCGTCTGTTTTTTGCATTATTACTTCAAGTGAATCGTGGACAGTATCTTCAAAGTTAAGCGTTGAAAAATCTTGTCGATAATATCCAATTCGAATATCATCTGCCATTTTTATATTTTCTGCCTTGCTCGAAACCAATGATTCAAGTAATGTACTTTTGCCAATCCCATTGGGACCAGTTAGTAATAGATGAGTTTTTTTATCAAGAGAAATGCGTACTTTTTTTTCGGTTGATTGATGATCTTTCATTATCGTCAGGGAATTGATTTTCAAAATTTCTCCTGATAATCCTTCTTGAATTGGAATGGCAAAGTCTCTGATTGCTTTGTCTTCTCGTCTCACATCGATTTTTGATGCTTCCATTTCAACTGCTTTATCACGCATCTTTCTTGCTACTAAACGCATCTTTCCTCCTTTGTTTGCAAAGAAATTTGCTTTTTCTTTGTTCGCAATAATTTCTTTTTCATATTGTGCATTTTTCATTTTTTCTTTTTCGATACGATCTGCGATTTCAGCTACCACTACATAATAGTCACCAAGATATTGTTCGATTTTATGTGTGAAAATATCAAGATAAATAACTCCATCCGTAAAACAGTTTAAAAAGTTTGCATCATGAGAAATCACAATACATGTTTTATCGTAATCCATTAAGAATTGTGTGAGATGGTCTATTCCGGCTTGGTCTAAATTATTAGTTGGTTCATCAAGAATAAGTAGATCCGGATCTTGGATTAGGGCTGATGCTAAAAGAAGTCTTGCTTGTTGTCCTCCAGAGAATTCTTTAATAATTTTATCGTGAGGTGCTTTTAGGTTTACTAATTTAAGAACATCATCAATTTTTGGCGCAATGTTATATTTTTTTTCATTAAAACTTTGTTCAAAAAATTCTTTAAGTGTAAGTTTCGTTTGTTCGGTTGGAATAACTTGTTTTGCATAAGCAATCTTGAGTCTTGGATCAACATAGATAGATCCATCGTCTTCTTTTAGTGATCCGGTAATTAGATTTAGAATAGTACTTTTTCCTGCACCATTTTGTCCCATAAGGGTGATTTTTGTTCTTCTTCGTAATGCAAAAGAAGCCTCATTTAAAATAGGTTTTTTGACATCATATTCAAATGAAACTTTATTAAATCTTACTGCTACATCATTGTTTGCCATAGTTTTTTTATATTACACACTAAGTTTCAATAATACCCTACTTTTTTTGATTTGAAAAGGGTTTCTAGCAATGTTGCTTAATGGATAAGATTTAACTATCAAAAAAGCCCTAAAATAAGGGCTTAATTTTTTGTGTTTTATTGGTTCGTTTCGCCAAGAATTTAGATAGGCGAGCAGAATATATTTTCAACCTTTAAGCGGTTAAATAGGGAAGAAATATAAATATTGTTATTAAACAAGTAGGTTAACTTTTGGCCTTGACTTAGTGGGCTAGGGTTATTTTTATATAAAAAAAGAGACGATATTTTTTTAATAAGGTCTCTTCTCTTTTTCAATAGCTATTTCTAATAAGTGAGCTTCTAATTAATAAATTCTCAAACCAGAGTCATAACAAACTTTGACATCAGGATAATCTTGTCTTATGACTTCTATTACCTTCTCAGTTTGTTTAATCCAACGAGGATCAAACGGTTTTTTATTAGGAGAATTAGAACAATCAGATGCCTCTTTTTCGTCGAGAAAAAGGGCTACAATATCCGATGTTTCCTGTCCCCACCATTGAACATGTTCCAATTTTCTTTTAGCAGAAGTTTTCGAAAACAACATGCTCTGTCGTTTTTCAGGATTGTAGAATTGCAAATTCTTGGATATGGCCAACATCCCATCGGCCAATTTATTTTGCGAGCCAAGTTTATGAGCAAAAGGATAATTGCTCTTATTAAGTACAACCCTATAAACAGAATTTTTTATTGTCACTGCGAAAAAATACTCTAATATTTTATTCGACATAATTTACCTCCAAAATTTATTAATAAATTTATTATTTAGTTTTCAAGGAATAGAAGAGTTAAGATATCATGAATTTTGTATGTTGTAAATAAAAATAATCAAAATTATACAAAAAATCCCTAAAATAAGGGCTTAATTTCGTTTACTCCGCTTGGCTCACTTCGCTAAAGCTTCAGCGAGGCGAGCAGGACAGTTTTCGAACTTTTAAATGGTTAAATAGGGAGGTGAACGTTGATATTACTATAAAACAAATAGGACAGCTTTTGGCTTTGGTTTAAATAAAAAAAGCCTGCAAGATTTATAATCTTGAACAGGCTTCTTCTGAAATCGATTTTTCAGTCTACATGAATCACAGGAATAATCTTTTGAAAAGTTTTATATGTGCTTCTTTGATTTCTTCATATCCGAATAGTAAAATGAATGGCCAGGCCAAAGGGACTCCGAGAAAAATTGGCCAAAAAGGAGTAGGCACTAGAAATGCTATGAGGCCATCCTTCACTCCTCCATCTTTGCAGAACCAAGGAAAAACAATCACAAATCCTATAAAGTAATAACATAATAATCCTTGCATGAGCTTCCCTCCTTATTATTCGGTCATTTATGAACTAATTACTTTATCATTTGAATTATTGGAATAGATACCAGTGTGGCAATAGACATTGCTGCTGCTGCTACATTACTAACAAAAACGAATTTGTCTCGGATAAAAAATCTGTGCAAAGCGAATCCACTCTGGACAAACGTGATAATACCTAACATTCCAAATGATAAGGCGACTGTTTCCATGATCGTCCACATCTTAAAAAGTTATGGAGCCATGATAAACGGATTTACGATTCCAACGAACCAGATTATTCTTGCCCAGTGTATTTTACGAGCGAACTCTTCTCGTGTCATTATCCTATCCTTTCAAATAATAATAGTGTTTATTTATAAAAATAGAATTTAAAATTAAATTACACTTTATTTGTTAAGAAACATAGTATATTAAGTCAGTTAACTTAATAAAGTAAACTAGCAAAATATATGGCATAAGTCAAGCTTATATAACATGAAAAGGCTTAGTTAAGCCTTAAAATATGTCTAGCTCCGTTTGGCGGATGAAGTTCGAACCGCTTTTGTGTAAAAAAACAACAGATCATTATGGGTCGATTGTTTATTGTCCATCTTCTTCTTCTGGATTCAAATTAGAAAGTGCCTTTGCTAATTTATCGGGAGTTGTAAGTGTTCTTTTAATATCGTTTGTTATATTTTCTTTAAGCTCTTTGATTATATCTAGGTTTTCATCTCCTTCAAATTCATATCCAAATCCCATTTTTGCACCCGCTTCAAATAAATCTTTTTCTGTTTCTAAGCTTTCAATGTAATCGATTATGCTCTGTTGAAATTTTTTTACTGTCTCTAAATCATTATTTTTTGATTCAAATGATCCTTCTATCATTTTTTTAATTTTAATTTTTATAACTTTATTGTAACACAATTTCCTAAAAAGTTCGAACGTCTGATGCGGGGTAGCAATTAAAGTATCAAAAAAGCCCTAAAATAAGGGCTTAATTTTTTGTGTTTTATTGGTTCGCTTCGCCAAGAATTTAGATAGGCGAGCAGAATATATTTTCAACCTTTAAGCGGTTTAATAGGGAAGAAATATAAATATTATTATTAAACAAATAGGTTAACTTTTGGCTTTGGCTTAGTGAGCTAGGGTTATTTTTATATAAAAAAAGAGACGATATTTTTTTAATAAGGTCTCCTCTCTTTATTTTTCTAATTAATAAATTCTCAAGTCAGAGTCATAACAGACCGTGACATCAGGATGATTTTGTCTTATGGCTTCTATTACCTTTTTAGTTTGTTTAATCCAGCGAGAATCGTAAGGTTTTGTATTAGGAACCTTGGAACAATCGGATGCCTCTTTTTCGTCGAGAAAAAGGGCTACAATATCTGAGGTTTCTTGTCCCCACCATTGAGTATTTACATGTTCCAATCCTTGTTTAACAGAAGTTTTCGAAGATAACGTGCTATGCTTTTCAGGATTGTAGAACTGCAAGTTCTTAGATATAGCCAACATTCCATTAGTTAACTTATCTTGCGAATCAATTTCATGAGCAAAAGGATAATTATTTTCATTAAGGACAACCTTGTAAATAGAATTCATTGTTACTGCGAAAAAATACTCTAATATTTTTTTCGACATAACTTACCTCCAGAATTTATTAATAAATTTATTATTTAGTTTTCAAAAAACTAGAAGAATTAAGATATCATGGAATTTATTGGTTGTAAATAAAAATAATTAAAATTATACAAAAAATCCCTAAAATAAGGGCTTAATTTTGTTTACTCCGCTTGGCTCACTTCGTTAAAGCTTCAGCGAGGCGAGCAGGACAGTTTTCGAACTTTTAAGTGGTTAAATAGGGAGGTGAACGTTGATATTACTATAAAACAAATAGGACAGCTTTTGGCTTTGGTATAAAAACAGAAAACCCATCAAAGTATATTTATACTTGATGGGCTTACTTGTTTTAAGTGATGCAGTTTTTAAGAAGATGGTCAGAGGTTATTCAAAAAATTCTTTCATAACCTTTTCTATTTTATTGACAGGACCATCTATTAATTCTTCCATCCCCACATTAAGAGCCGTTGTGTCATTTTTACCACCTTCATAAGCTGAAAGTAGAGCTTTTTTGATGGCTTCTGTTTGTTTCTCATCCAATTTAATTTTTTTTGTCATTGATAACTCCTTTTTAAATAGTTGAACTATTAACTTTCCCTTACCATTTCATTCAAAGGCGCGGGCAACACTTCTGCGTTATCAAACCACGAGATTTCATTATTATCTGTCTTGGCAAAAATTTGAGATGCATAGTTGATAACATTTGCCGATTGATATCCAGTGGGATCAATATTAAAATAGGCGGTACCAACGTTATCAGGTAATGTTTCAACGGTAAATCCATTCATTATTAGCAGTTGGACTTCTCTGGCCATAAGATGTTCCTTGCTATCCTTGTCTCGTTTTTTTACTTCTCGGTGATCAAAATAAAAAAGAACTTTCCAGTCTATTTCGTCTTTTATGGGTCTGATCATAACTGCAAAGACATTTGGTGCAAGAGCCCATATCTGTCCATATGTTAGATTAAGTGTGGTGCATTGGAGAACCAGCACTTTCAAAAAAAGTTTTTTGTTAAACATAGCC
Source organism: uncultured Bdellovibrionales bacterium (assembly GCA_964421125.1). Lineage (GTDB taxonomy): Bacteria > Patescibacteriota > Minisyncoccia > Moranbacterales > DUUL01 > UBA2193. The sequence continues at coordinate 37,843 of CAYQVD010000001.1, read as the reverse complement.
TTTTCCTCCTGAGTTAAAAGTTTTTTGGAAGTTGTATTCGTATAATATTTATTATTTAGTTTTCAAAGAATAGAAGAGTTAGAATATCACAAAGCTTATTAGTTGTAAATAAAAATAAAAGCACAAAAAATGACCATTTAAATGGTCATTTTATTGTGCTTTGCTCCGTTTGGCGGACGAAGTTCGAATCGCTTTTGTTTAATCAGTGATTTTTAACAATTTTTTAGTATTTTTTAAGCCTTCCTCTTATACTTTTTTTAAAATTAAATCTTTTTTGATAACAGAGATTACTAGTTTGTATATGTTTTTAAAATGTAAATATTATTTAAGATTATTTTCAATTTCTTTTGCGATTAATTTGGTAGTAGATTTAATTTCTTCTTTGGATTTTGAAAAATCTCTTAGCTGGACAGAAACAAAATATCCAGTTTCTGGATCTATATAAAGAATAATTGCGCTACCCATAGCTTCGTTTGCGCCGATGTATGATGAGTAGGATGTTCTGCCAATTTCATTTTCTTTTTCTTCAAAAATAAGATTATCAGAACTAAGTGCCTTAGTGGATTGTACATTACTATCTATAATACCGTAGGCGAATTCCTTGAATCCATCTTCGCTTTTCGGGTTACAAACAATGTAAAAAATTGCCTTAGGTGAATATACACAGCCTTCTTCTGCATTGTCCCATGTTCCTCCGTCTGTTTTTTTCATCCCAGTTAGTTGAGAAATCTTTTCAGAGGTGATTAGATGTTCACATTTAATATTACATTGTTTTTTAGTTTCGACAGGGGGTATGGAAGTATTAGTTACACTATCTTCGATTTTTGAATTATCAGGTAATTGTTTTGTAGTTGCACACCCAGTGAGTATAATGCTGGAAAAAATAAGAATTGCACACATTGTTAATACTTTTTTCATTTTTTTTGTTTATAATTTAATTTTATTACAAAAGATATTATTAATAGCTTGTAATTGCCATTATCCTTCCTTGAATGCCTAAAAATGCAGCGGGCATTGCATCTTTTCCCTTCATTGAACCATTGACCGCAACTTTTTTTTCTGCAAAATTAGTTTTCATCAAAATAGATGCGTGATCTTCATCTTCTTTTTTATCAACTTTTATAGTATATTTGTCTTCTAAGTTAAAAAAGTCAGTGTAAGAATCATCATTCATAACGTCATTTATGTCCTTTATGAATTCTTCCATTTTTAATTTGTCGAAAACTTCGTTTGTTTCTCCACCCTTTGATGTTCTTCCGTTTTTTAACACAAGGGAATATGAACCATCTTTTGATATTTTTATTTGTATTATTGATCCTTCAGTATCTAATGATTCATATTGAATATATTTAAAATTATCCAGAGTTAACTTACTACCAGAAATATTTTTTAGTTGATTATTAATATTTTGTATGCCGTTGTCTTTCTGATTAGACGGTAAATTTATTGGGACTTGGTTATTTTGATCAATTTGTCTTTCTCCACATCCTGACAATAAAATAATTCCGAAAAAAATAAAGAATATTAAAGAAAATTTATTCATTCTTTTATTTATAACTTATATCTAAATTCTACCACAATCTCCCAAAAAATCCTAACGCTCGATTTGGGGTAGTAACTAAAGTATCAAAAAAGCCCTAGAATAAGGGCTTAATTTCATCTTGCTCCCCCTAGCGGGCATGTTCAGAACTTTTGACTGGGTAGGAATCAATAGGGAATTAGCTAAAATGGTTGATTTTAAGAGGGGGATCAGCTGCTTGATGTAAGAAGTTTAAGCCGAATTCATTCTTAATGTGAGTAGCTTGTATTTATTTTTTTAATTTTTCTATACGACGAGCTGTTTCATAATACTTTTTTAACTCACTATCTCTGAAAAAGGCAGGTGTATGTGTTTGATTTATCATAAACTCCCTTCTATTTTTTTCGGTTCTAAGGGAAATATTTTGACCTAAAGTTCCTGCTGATATTTCCTGACGAGCCTTTTCAGTTTTGTATTCCGTTGGTGAAAAAGTTAAAGGGTCTAATATTCCAGTGACTTTTGTGACCTTGAGGTTTTCGTCAAAATCAACACCTTCTTTTAATTTACCAATTACTGAATTAATTGCCTCTGTTTTTATTTTTTTATCATTACTTGTCATATTTTCTGTTATTCCTCTTTCACTCAGAGCCTTTTTAACTTGGTTCATAAAACTTGGATCGGCCAATCGAAATTTTGGATCTTTAAAAGTTTGATATACAAATTCAGCAACATATCCTAATGGTATTTGCCAATTTTTCGCTGTTGATTTGCTTAGTCCAACTGGTGAATCCATTCTTACAGAAAGACGGGGAGTATCTTTATCTTTAATATCTTGAGACACAACTCCTTCTGCCATTAATTTTTCTCCAGTTGCTGCGGCTAGACTTGCTCCAGTAGAAATTCCATAGAGGTTTATATTTAGTCTCTGTGCTTCATTTTCATTTTTTGGAAGATGAGATTGAATAAATTCAGCTTGTAATTCACCCATTGCGTCAAACGGATCTGACTTTAATTTTTCTAGAAATTTAGGACCGACTTTGCCAAGTTCATTGGTTGGTAGTCCTATTGTATAAATTTCTTGATCTTTTATTTCTACTCCTTCTTGTAAATCAAGAAGATTGCTTTTAAGAGAAGTTATCGCTTGATGCATAGCCTCCTCGACAAAAGTAAATGGGTAGCCACTCTTCATTATGCTACCAGAGCTGAAAATAAATTCCTGTTTTTTAACCCCATCTTTTTCTGTAAAGTTATTTAATTTTTCTTCCAATTCATCTTTATTTGAATATTTCTCAACAATTTTCTTAGTTAATTCTTTTGTTTTTATGACTGTCCAAGGGAAGGATGCTTCGAATTTTTCTGATTCAAAAACTTCGATATTTTTCATTTCTTGTTCAAAAAATTCATAGAGAACATCTTCCATTATGTCTGCTTTTTCTGGTTCATCTTTATATTTATCTCTAAATAACCTCAAGATACTTTCTGCATGAGGGAAAACTATTTCTCTTTCGTTATTTGATTCGATTTTATTTTTTTTAGTATTATCGAAAGAAGGCATTTGTTCAGACATTTTTTGTCTTTAATAATTTATAAAATAATTTTACCATAATCTTCCAAAAAGCTCTAACGTCCGATGCAGGGTAGTAATCAAAGTATCAAAAAAGCCCTAGAATAAGGACTTAAAAACAGGTGCTCGCTTGGCAGGACAGTTTTCGAACTTTCAAGTGGTTAAACAGGGAGGTGAACGTTGATATTACAATAAAACAAGTAGGTCAGCTTTTGGCTTTAATCTAAAATGCAATGTCTATATAACTAGAGCATTTTGTACATAGGCTTGATTTGTGATAAATAATGTGTTACGATTGATAATCAATAGTAATGTTAATAAAATGAACTTTGACAAAGGAGGACCAGACAATGAAAAGATGTTTTTTATGGCTAGCGGTGATATTGTTTTTGTCACAACCTGTAGCAGTTGAAGCGTTTTCTGATTTTTTTATTGAAAAGTATATCAATAAAAGAGTAGAAATAGGCTTTGTGCCAAGAGCAATTCTTTCAAGTCGGTTGAATGTAAAATTTGAACAGATTATTTTGTTGAAATATAACCGTACCCTGAATTTGTGTTTGGTGGAAGTACGTTATCGAGCAGGAATGGGGCGTGAAGGATTGGCAATTCAAATAAAAAAGTATTGGGTTGATCCTGCCATGATCGCTTTTCCTGACAAAGATTAATTTGTTTTGATGTTCTGTGTTAACTACAAAAGCCTTGGATAATTCTGAGGCTTTTAAATTTAAAGAAAGTCTAAGGGAGAGCATCAGTTCAAGTATCAAAAAAGCCTTTAAATAAAGGCTTAAAAACAGGTGCTTCGTTTGGCGGACGAAGTTCGAACTTTTAAGTGGTTAAATAGGGAGGTGAACGTTGATATTGTTATTAAACAAGTAGGTCAGCTTTTGGTGTTGGTTTAGCTATTTTTGTTTATAAACATTAAATATTGTATAATCATGCAAACATCTCCACATATATTCGTATCTTACATAGTAATGGAGGCTGAACGTCTTTTGTGATAAATAATTATATATTAAAAATGAAAAAAGGTTTAATTGTTATTGTGAGTATTGCAGTTTTAGCCAGTGGAGGTTATGCTCTTAGTAATGTAGTATCAAAGAAAAAAGCTAGTAAAAATTCAAGTGTTCTTCAACTTGAAAATGGACAAGAAATTAAGATTGGTAATGCTGGAGAAAAAAGAGAATTTAGCAGAGAAGGAGATAAGCCAGATGTTATTGGAAAAATTAAGGAAATAAATGGTGATTCAATTGTTGTTGAGCAATTTGATATGTCTAATATGGGTGGTAATCGTGGTGAAGGAAAAGTCCCTGGCGAACAAACATCTTCTGAAAGACCAACCCCAACGATTTCTGGAGAAGTGACAATTATTCTTGCAGAAGGAACTTCTTATGTGAAGGGAGCAGAAAGATGAAGAGGGCCAGACATGAGGAGTGACAGTGAGCCAGAGGAAATTTCAAAGAGTGATCTTGAGGAGGGAAATATGATTTCTATTTGGACTTTAGATGGAGAGGAAACAGCGGAACGAATAATGGTCAGATAGGGTAATTTATTAATATATAATCATGAAGAAAAAGTTGTTCGATATTGGTGAAAAAATCTGGAAGCATAAGTTCTTGTTTGGAATTGCTATTTTAGTAATTGGGGGTGCAATATATTTTGGATATAATAATGGCTCCGAAACTGATAGCGGCGATGATGTGAAAACGACTACAATTAAGCGGGATGATATTGAAATTATCGTTACGGGAACAGGGCAGGTTTATGCTGAAAGTCAGGTGGATTTGAAAGGAGTGAAAGCAGGAGATGGAATTGATGTTGTTGAAGTTGCAGTTCAGAATGACCAAGAAGTTAAGAAGGACGATTTGATTGCAGTGCTTGATACAACAGACCCAATGAAATCTGTTCGAAATGCCAAACTTGGATTAGAATCAGTTTTAATAAATCAAAAAGAGATTGAGAATGAATTTGATAACGAAACAGTTGAAGAGAAATGGAAAAGACAATCTCAAGAGATTTCAGTACAACAAAAACAAGCGTCTTTAAGTGATGCTCAAAATGATTTAGAAGATTATTATATACGAGCTCCATTTGATGGAATTGTTACTGGCTTAAGTGTTGGAGTGGGAGATTCGGTTTCGCAAAGTGATGTGATCGCTTCTGTAATTACTGAAGCAATGCATGCAGAGATTTCTCTTAATGAAGTTGACGCAGTGATGGTGAAAAAGGGAAATAAAGTCATTCTTACTTTTGATGCTCTTTCTGGAGTTGTTATGGAAGGGGAAATTAGTAAAATTGATACAATTGGTAAGGTATCCCAGAATGTTGTTTCTTATAATGCGGAGATTTCTTTTGAATCTAATAGTGAATTACTCAAACCAGGAATGAGTGTAAATGCTGAAATTGCAGTTGATTCAAGGGAAAATGTTCTCCAGGTTTCTAATTCAGCGATCAAAACTAATGATGGTGGTTCAACTTATATTCAAGTATTGCAGACTAATACATCATCAATAAATGGAGATGATTCAATCCAGAAATTTAAGATAGAAAAACAAGTAATTGAAGCAGGTCTAACAGATGATGTGGTAACTGAAATTGTGAGTGGTGATATTAATGTGGGTGATATTATAGTAATAAAAATGAGCACTAGTTCAAGCAGTGGTTCTTACGAAAAGGAGGCTGCTGGCTTACTTGATTCAGTTAAAATGGGAGGAGGAAAGCGTTAACTTTTTACAAAAAGAAATGATTGAGTGTGATAATATTACAAAAATATATAAAAGTGGTTCCTCTAATGAGACAGTTGCATTGAAAGACGTTTCTTTTAGAATTGAAAAAGGAGAATATGTGGCAATTATGGGTCCTAGCGGCTCTGGAAAATCAACTATGATGCATATTTTAGGAGCACTTGATTCTCCAACAAGGGGGACTTATAAGTTAGGAGGAAAAGATGTTTCGAAGCTTTCTGATGATGCGTTAGCTGAAATTAGAATGAGAAAAATTGGGTTTGTTTTTCAGTCTTTTAATCTTTTACCTCGAACATCGGTAATTAGGAATGTAATGTTGCCACTTATTTATAATGAAACACCTGTTGAAGAAAGGATGTTAAAAGTCGAAAAAGCTTTGAATTCTGTTGGAATAATAAAAGAGCGTTGGGGTCATCTTTCGAATGAGCTTTCTGGAGGCCAAATTCAAAGAGTTGCAATTGCTCGAGCCCTTGTGAACGATCCATCTTTGATTTTAGCAGATGAACCAACTGGAAATTTAGACACTAAGACTGGGGAGCTTGTCCTTGGTACTTTTGATAAGTTGAATAAAGAAAAAGGACATACAGTTTTGTTAATTACTCATGAAGAAGAAGTTGCGTTACATGCGGATAGGGTGATTTATATTCGGGACGGATTGTTAGTGGAGGACAGAAAAATAATGAAATAAAGGAATAAATAGATGATAACTTCAGATTTATATCAAGAAATAGTCGGTGGATTAACTTCAAATAAAGTAAGAACTGGTCTTACGATGTTGGGTATTGTGATTGGGATTGCTTCAGTAATTGCAATGTTGGCAATTGGGGTTGGAGCACAGAATTCAATTGAGGAGAGTATTGAGTCAGTTGGTTCGAATCTATTGACTGTGAGACCTGGGAAAAGCCAGGGACCTGGTTCTCAGGTTCGAGGAAGTAGTGGAAGTGCTAACTCTTTGGAGCTTTCTGATGCTGAAGCAATTTCAGGATTAAGTTTGATAGAAAATGTTGCTCCTGAAGAATCTGGGAAGTATCAAATAGTGATTAACGGCAACAATACTAACTCTTCTGTTGCTGGGACAAATGCTTCTTATTTGGAAGTAAGAAATATGGAAATTGAGAATGGTTCTTTTATCACAGAACAACATGACCTGAAAATGTCAAAAGTAGCAGTTTTGGGTCCAAGTGTTGTTGAGGATTTATTTGAGGATATTGATATTGATGAGGTGATTGGTAAAAAAATAAAAATAAACGGAATTGATTTTTCAATAATCGGCACGACTGTTGAAAAGGGAGGTAGTGGATTTGGAAGTAGTGATGAGATGATTTTTATTCCACTTTCTACTTCCCAACAGTATCTTTCTGGAAGTGAATATGTTTCGACTATAAATATTCAAGTTATCGATCAAGATTCAATGGATACTGCACAAGTTCAAGTTGAAGAAATTCTTTTAAGTGAACATGGAATAGCGAGTATTGATGATGCAGATTTTAGTGTTATGAATCAATCTGATATTATCGAAACTGCCTCGTCTATTACTGGTGTATTGACTATGCTTCTTGGAGCTGTTGCTGGAATTTCGTTGGTAGTGGGTGGAATTGGAATTATGAATATGATGTTGACGACCGTTACTGAAAGAACTCGAGAGATTGGTCTTAGAAAAGCAATTGGTGCTAAAAAAGCTGATATCAATAAGCAGTTTCTTGCTGAATCAATCGTATTGACTTTCATCGGAGGAATTCTAGGAGTTGCTTTAGGATGGGGAATCTCTTATGTCGTGACGGCAATGGGAGTTTTGCAGACTGAAGTGACTTGGTATTCAGTCGTTTTAGCGTTTGGAGTTTCGGCATTAATTGGAATTGTCTTTGGTTATTATCCAGCACAGCAAGCTGCTAAGCTTAACCCTATTGAAGCCTTGAGGTACGAGTAATTTTTTTGTAGATACAAATATTTGGAAAAGGATAATAAATAAAAGTATCAAAAAAGCCTTTAAACAAAGGCTTTACAGGACGTAGCTCCGTTTGGCGGACGAAGTTCGAACCGCTTTTGTGTAAAAAAACAGAGATTGTTCTCAGTTGAGACCAATCTCTGTTAATTTTTATAGTTGCACAGCGGGCATGGATTAATTGAAGATTTGTGGATTCTCTGGATTAATGTTCATTCTCCGTAAATTTTTCTCAGCTTCACTGACCTTCTTTTTTATTTCCTCCTGCTGTTTTTTTAATTCTCCAATGTCTATCATTTGAGATTTTGTGTTAGCGTATGCTTTGAGTTCGCTTTCAATCATTGTGTTTATCTCCAGTAAGTTCATCGTTCCCTGGTGTCTTGGTCTAAGCGAATCAATCACTTCACTATATCCCATAAAGTTTTCGGGAATTTTAATCTCATGCAATGATAGTTTATCTCCTTTTTTCGTATAAGTAGTTATGATCCAAAAAGGATATGAGACCGCTTGTTTTGGACCAATCTCACCTCTCTTAAATAGAGATATCTTTGAGAAGAATCTTTCTACTCCTGCCATAGCATTACAAGCGTCCTCTGTATCTTGATGATCTTTAGCAGACTTAAGACTGCCGAGGGAAAAACGACGACTTGCTCGGTCGATTTTTTCCCTGGCAATCTTCATCTCGCTTTTTTCGTGAGACTTAATAGCATCTACGATAGCTTCGGCAAAATCTAAGCACAAAATCTTAAAACCATTTTCACCGATTTCGCGTAGCTTTTTCAATCCTTTTGTTACCCAAGTGTCATGTTCATTCATAGCCCGTCTCCCTTCTTTTGCACTTTTATTATTGATTGTTATCAAAAAACTGTGACATTGGATAATATCACTTATTAGATTTTTTGTCAACCTTTATATACAAAAAAGCCTTTAAATAAAGGCTTTTCAAGACGTAGCTCCCGGGGTCGGATTCGAACCGACGACCAATTGATTAACAGTCAACTGCGCTACCGCTGCGCCACCCGGGAATATAATTTATAACTTTAATTTATCAAAAAACATTATCTTAAGCAATTGCTCTGTCACCCGAGAATATCTTTTGATGATTAAATCGAAATGTTTACAATACATACTATTCTATACACTTTTTTTGTTTTGACAAGAGTCCTGGTCAGTTATTAGTTTATACTTAGTAGAGATTAATGAAAGACTTTTATATAAAAAAATGCATTATTCAACTGTCCAGTTGTTTTTGTTTTTTCGAATTTTTCCTTCGATTTCAAAGCCACTAGCAAGTTTGTGACCACCTCCCTTAAATTGTCGAGCAATTTTTGAAACATCCACTCCTTTATATTCTTCACTTCGTAAACTTCCCTTAATCTTGTTATCATCTTTTTCTGAAAGGACTAGGGAGAATTTTGCTTCTGAAATAGAATTTAGGATTTCAGAAACTCCAGAGATGTCATCATTAGTTGCTCCGCATTCTTTTAAGTCCTTATTAGTAATGAAAGATGTTGCCATTCCAGTTTCAGGATTAATTTGAGCTCTATCTAGAGCAATTGCCCAAAGCTTAAGAGTACTAAGAGATTTATTGGAAAAAAGCCCCCGATTGATTTTTGTTATTGAAGCACCTTTACGAAGTAGGTCGCTTGAAATTTCAAGAGTTAATGGAGAAGTGTTATTGTGACGAAATCCTCCAGTGTCAGCATAAATTCCATTGAGAAGGTATTGAGCCATTCTTGGGTTAATGTTCATATTGAAATAATTCATGAAGCGATAAATTATTTCGCAAGTTGCTGAAGCCTTGATATCAGTCATATTAAGTGCTTCGGTTATTTTACTTTGAGGATGATGATCAATATTAATTATTTTAAAATCTTTTTTACTATTGTTAATTTTTTCATTAAATTTAAAATCATAGTACATGCTTCCTCTATCAAGAAAAATAATAGAGTCATGATCTTCAATGTTGAATTCATTTTTTATTTTATGAAGAGGGAAAAGTGCTTCAAAAATTTCTCCAGGTTTGTCTGGAGTATAAATTTTTGAATCTATCCCAAATTCATTTTTAAGAATTTCAGCGAACGAACAAACTGAACCAAGTGCATCTGCATCGGCTTTTGGGTGCGTCACAAGAAGAGGTTTTTTAATTTCCTTCAATGTGTTCATTAATTCAATAAATTGTTCTACGAGCTTTTCCATTTTTTTGGTTAAAACAACTTAATAATCTTAATAAAAATTAAGTTTTTTTATTGTTACATTAATCAAATTGGTTCTAATTTTTAGTTCCCTTCTTTTTCTTCTTTGATTTTTTGGAAAAGGTCTTCGAGCTCACTAACCTTTTCTTGTGTATTGTCTAGTCGGAATTCAATTATTGGAAGAATTTTCATATGAAGTTTTCCATGTAAAGTTTTTTGAATTCGATAATGTTCTTTTTGAATAGTTTTCACAGCATAGTCACTTTCACTGACTGGATAAACACTTAAGAACACTTTAGCGTATCTCAAATCAGGTGAAGTGTCAACTTTTATAATTGAAACAAAAACAGAAGGTTTGAGTGAAAGTTCTTTTTGAAGAATTTCTGCGATGTCTTTTTTAATAAGCGCGTTAACTTTTTCAGTTCGTTGAGACATATTTTTTAATTAGTTTGATTATGATTATTGTTTAATTTAGTATGTTGGATTTAAATTGGAGAGTCAATATTGTTTAATTGTAAATTAATGAGAAAAAATGTTATTATAATAAAAATTACTTTTAATTTATTAAATGAAAATTGCAATTGATTGTGCAGATCTGGATGAATCAAGAATTGATGGCACTAGGGTCTATATTAAAAATTTATTAAATTATTTTGGTGAGGTGGATAATGAAAGTCAATTTTTTCTTTATCATAGGAGAGATTTTAATCCTCTCTTAAAACCAAGATTTTATCCTAATTATTTTGATAGAAAAATTCCTTATCCATTTATTTGGACTCAGACAAGATTGTCTTATGAATTGATGCATGATAAGCCTGATATTTGTTGGATGCCAATTCAACAAATTCCCTTTTTGGCTTCAAAGAAAATCAAAACTATTATTACCGTGCATGACTTGGCGTTTAAGATTTTCCCGGAAAGTTTTGATTATTGGAGGCTTCGAAAGTTGAATTTTTTTCATGATACAGCAGTGAAGAGGGCTGACATGATTATCGCAATTTCTGAAACAACAAAAAAGGATTTATTAAAATTTCATCCTAAGATTGATGAAGGGAAAATTAAAGTTGTTTATCACGGGTTTGAAAAAGAACTTTTTACAAGAAAGTTTTTAGAAGAAAGAATAGTTTCAGTAAAAGAAAAATATAAAATTAAAGGGAGGTATCTTTTGTATGTTGGAGCAATTCAACCAAGAAAGAATCTTGTTCGTTTAATAGAGGCCTTTGAAATGTTTAAGAGCGAGAATAAGAAAGGAAGCTGGAATGATTTAAAATTAGTTTTTGTTGGAGAAAAAGCTTGGAAGTCGGAATTAACTATTGAGAAAGTTAATAATTCAGAATTTCATAAAGACATTGTTTTAACTGGTAAAGTGGACTTTGAAGAATTAGCAATTCTATATAATCAAGCAGAAATTTTTGTTTGTCCTTCAATTTATGAGGGATTTGGAATCCCAATTTTGGAGGCGATGGCTAGTGGGGTACCAGTTATTATTGCTAATAATTCTAGTTTAATAGAAATCGGGTCAGACGCAGTAGAAGTTTTTGAAACAAAGGATAGCAAGAATTTATTTGAGAAAATTAATAAAGTATTGTTTAATGATAGTATAAGAGGAAAATTGATTCAGAAAGGATTTAAACGAATTGAAAATTTTAGCTGGAAAAAATGTGCAGAAGAAACGCTTAAGATACTTAAAAAAGTTTAATGAAAATAAAAAAGAACGAATCACTGAAAAAATATTCAACTTTCAAGATCGGCGGTGAAGCGAAGTATTTTTGTGTTGTAAAGAGTTTAGATGATTTGAAAAAGGCCTGTTTATGGGCTAAATCAGAAAGTTTGCAAACTTTTATTTTAGGTGGTGGAAGCAATGTTTTGTTTTCGGATGATGGTTTTGATGGACTAGTTATTAAGATTGAGAATAAGAAGCTGGAAAAAATAGAGGAGGATGGCGAGAAAATCTTATTAAGAGTTGAAGCAGGGATGGCTTTGTCTGATTTAATAAAATATTGTATTGAAAATGGTTACAAAGGACTTGAGTGGGTCGCTGGAATTCCTGGAACATTTGGTGGAGCAGTAAGAGGGAATGCTGAGGCTTTTGGACCAGCTATTGGAGATTCAATTAAGGAGGTGGAAGTGATTAAAAAAGACAACGGAAATTTACAGGAAAAAATTGTAAAAAAAGATGATTGCGAGTTTAATTATAGGGGTAGTTTTTTGAAGAAGGATGAGAATTTGATTCTTTGGTCCGCTGTTGTTGAGCTAAGAAAAGGAGATAAGAATGAAATTCAGAAAAAATTTCAAGAGTATATTAAGAAGAGGCAGGACAAACAACCTTCTCTCGGGACACTTCCTTCGGCAGGTTCAGTTTTTACAAACCCTGTGGCTTCTAAGGAGGTCGTGGATATTTTTGAAGAAGAAAGAGGCGTTAAAGCAAGAAAGAGAAGGGTTCCGGCTGGTTGGTTAATTGATAGATGTGATTTGAAGGGCAAGAAAATTGGTGGAGCAATGGTGTATGATATTCAAGCAAATTTTATTATTAATACTGGTAATGCAACTTTTGAGGATGTGATGATTTTAATTAGTATTATTAAGCAAAAAGTTCGAAATAGATTTGGGATTCAACTAGAAGAGGAAATTGAGATTGTAATTTAAAAGATTTATTTTTCGTATTAATTTTTGAAAGGTTGATAATTATTAAATAAAAATAAATGGAACTAAAAATTAAGTTTAGTTTTAATGGGAATGAAGTACGACAAGAGGAGCGTGATTATATTGAAGAAAAGATTGAAAAAATGAAAAAATTATTACCAAGTGGCGAGAATAAAGAGTCAATCGTAGAAATAGGAATCAAAAGAGATAAAAAAGGATTTTGGGAGCTTGATTTTTCACTTGATAGTTCTTATGAGCTTTATCGAGCAATTGAAAAAGATCGAAACTTAAGGGAGGCAATGGATCGAATTGAAGAAGTGATTAAAAAGCAAATTAGAAGAGACAAAGAGAAGGTGTCTGGTTTGCGGAGGAAGGGTAAAAGAAAGATAAAAGAAGGATTTGTTATAGATGAACAAGCAAAAATGTAAGAATTGAAATCTTTGCTGTTGACAATGGATTAATAGGTCGTATAATTGAGATAGTTTAATTTGGCGAAGAGAACGATGGCAAAATTCTTTCTTGGATTTTCAAGATAAGCCAAAAAAATAAGAAAGTGGTCTTCTCGAGTTGAGAAGGAAACCAGATGGAACCGCGGGAAGTCCTCGTTCTGGTAATCTTAATTGATTTAAGATTATTGGAGCGAGGATTTTTATTTTATAATTTTTAATAATAAAAAAATGGGAGAGAAAAAAGATGATTTGATGAACAAAATTATTTCTTTATGTAAGAGAAGGGGATTTGTGTATCCTTCTTCGGAGATTTATGGTGGGTTTTCTGCTGTTTATGATCTGGGTCCTTATGGAACTGAGGTTGCCAATGCAATTAAAAGAATTTGGTGGAAAGGGATGGTTCAAATGAGAGACGACATTGTTGGTCTCGATTCAAGTATCTTCATGCATCCAAAAATTTGGGAAGCCAGTGGACATGTTTCCGGATTTTCTGATCCGCTTTCAGAATGTAAGAATTGTCATGCGAGACTTCGAGTAGATACTCTTCTAGAAGAAGCAGGAATCCAAGCAGATGAAAAAATGAGTGAAGAGGAGATTAACCAAATTTTTTCTGCTAATAAAGAAAAAATAAAATGCCCGACTTGTGGGAAAAGTGAATTTACTGAAGCTAAAAAGTTTAACTTATTGGTGAAATCAAACCTTGGAAATTTTACTGGCGATTGGGACAAGGAGCCAGCTTATCTTCGGGGAGAAACTTGTCAGGGGATTTATGTAAATTATAAGAATGTTTTGGATTCAATGAGAGTAAAAGTTCCTTTCGGAATCGCTCAAATTGGAAAGGCTTTTCGAAATGAAATTACTGCTCGACAATTTATTTTTCGAACTCGGGAATTTGAACAAATGGAGATGCAATATTTTGTGCATCCGGACAAAGAAATGGATGAATATGAAAAACTCCGAGAAGCTCGTTGGCAATTTTATCTCGACCTTGGAATTAAAAAAGAAAATCTTCAATGGCATAAACACGATAATTTAGTTTTCTATGCAAAGGAGGCTTATGATATTGAATATAAATATCCATTTGGATTTAAGGAATTAGAAGGAGTTCATGCTAGAGGAGATCATGATCTAAATCAGCATCAAAAATTTTCCGGAAAAGATCTTTCTTATGCAGATCCAGTAACTGGAGAAAAATATGTTCCACATATCATTGAGTCGTCAGTTGGTGTGGGACGGACATTGTTGACGGTTTTGACAGAAGCTTATACGGAAGAAGTTGTTGAGGAGGGAAGTCGAGTGGTGATGAAATTTCCATTAGAGCTTGCTCCGGTAAAGGTTGCTGTTTTTCCTCTTTTGAAAAACAAGTCAGAGCTTGTTGAAAAAGCTCGAGAGGTTTTTGATTCTTTAAAAGGAATGTATATGTGTGAATTTGACGATAGCGGTAATATCGGAAAACGTTATCGACGTCAAGATGAAATCGGAACTCCATTCTGTGTGACAGTTGATTTTGATTCAATAGAAGATGGCGCAGTAACAATTCGTGAACGAGATACAATGAATCAGGAGCGAATTAAAATTGAGGATTTACAAAATTATTTTAGTGAAAAATTTCAGAAATAACTAAGCATTATTATTGTTACAATAAAAGTACGTATATTTTTACGTACTTTTTTATTTTTAATAAAAAAATCTTATATTCCGGTTCCAATTTTAATTAAATAAAAAACAAACGCCTCTGAAGGCGTTTGTTGGAAGTATATATTTTAAATATATACCTTTAAAGCACTGCTGCGGCTGCGAGGCGTTCGTCTGCTTTGAGTTTCATAATTCTTACGCCTTGCGTTGCTCTTCCAAGCACAGAGATATCTTTGACGGAAGTTCTAATGATTTGTCCCTTATTAGAACTAACGATTAAGTCTTGTTCTTCCTCACTAGCTTCAATAATATTTGAATAAATAAGTTTTCCGGTCCTTCCAGTGGTTTTGGCTGTTTTAATTCCAGATCCACCTCGACTTTGACTTTTATATTTTATTAAAGCTGTTTTCTTTCCATATCCCTTTTCTGAGATAATTAAAAGTTGAAGATTTTTATTATTTTTATCAGCTATACTCATTCCGATAACTTTATCATCATTTTTAAGTTTGATTGATCTTACTCCAGCAGCCGTTCTTCCCATTGCTCGAACATTTGATTCAGGAAATCTAATTGATTGACCTCCGGCAGTGACAACCATAATATTATCTTTTTCATTACATGTCTCAACCCAACCAAGAGAATCTTCCTTATCAAGATTAATAGCAATGAGACCACCTCTTCTGACATTTTCAAAATCTTCAATTGATGATTTTTTAATTCTGCCATTAGTTGTTTGCATTATTAAATATTTTGCCTTAGTGTCTTTCGGAATTGCGATGAGGGAGGTGATTTTTTCATCTTGTCCAACTTGAAGGAAATTTACAATAGCATTTCCTTTTGCAGTTCTTGATGAAACAGGAAGTTCATGAGCTTTCATTCGGAAAACTTTTCCAGTATTTGTGAAAAACATTATGGTGTCATGAGTCATGGCTGAGAGAACCTTATCAACTTCATCACCTTCTTTGATGGCAGCACCGATAACTCCTTTTCCTCCTCGTTTTTGACTTCGGAATGAGTCAGGGGAAAGTCTTTTGATGTATCCATCTTCGGTAATGCTGATCAAAGTTTCTTCATTAGCAACGAGATCTTCTTGGGAAAATTCATCAACTCTTCCTTTAATAACTTTGGTTTTTCTTTCGTCTCCAAATTTTTCGTTAAGCTCTATTAATTCGTCTTTAACAATTTTTAAAACTTTTTTTGGATTTCCAAGTATTGTTTCAAGTTCTTTGATTAATTTTAATTTTTCAGCTAATTCATCTTCGATTTTCTTTCTTTCAAGTCCGGCCAATGTTTGAAGTTTCATTTCTAGAATTGCTGTTGTTTGTTTTTCTGAAAATTTGAATTTTTTTATCAAATTTGCATAAGCTTCTTCTTTAGTCGGTGATTTTTTAATAAGACTGATGATTTCATCAATGTGATCAAGGGCTTTTTTCAGTCCTTTGAGAATATGTGCTCGATCTTTAGCTTTTTGAAGTTCAAATTGAATTCTACGTGTAACAATATTTTTTCGATGCTTAATATAGTGTTCAAGAAGAGATTTTAAATTGAGCACTTTTGGATCTATTCCATCAACAAGTGCAAGCATATTGAAATTAAAATTCTTTTGAAGTTCGGTGGTTTTGTATAGTTTATTTAGAACTTTTTTTGGAAAAGCATCTTTTTTGAGCTCAACAACGACTCTTACTCCATCCTTATCAGATTCATCTCGAAGATCTCTAATTCCTACTAATTTTCCAGTTTTGACAAGTTCAGCAATTTTTTGAATCAAAGTGGCTTTATTTGTCTGATAAGTCATTTCTGTGATAATAATTTGGAATTTTTCAGCACTTGGTTCAATAATATCAGTTTTAGCCCGAGTTACAACGCCACCTCTTCCAGAGGAATAAGCTTCAATAACATCTTTTTTATTATAAATAATCCCTCCAGTAGGGAAGTCTGGACCTTTAACGAATTCTACTAAATCTTCAACTGTCGCATCAGGATTATCGATGAGGTGACAGATTCCATCGGTTAATTCGGAGAGATTGTGTGGAGGGATGTTCGTTGCCATTCCAACAGCAATTCCCATTGAACCATTTAACAAAAGCTGGGGGAGTTTAGCTGGAACAAAGGCAGGTTCTTTTCTAGTACCGTCATAATTATCTCGCCAATCAACTGTTTCTTTGTCAATATCAAAAAGCATTTCTTCGGATATTTTAGAGAGTTTAGCTTCGGTATATCTCATTGCTGCAGGTTTGTCTCCGTCCATTGAACCAAAATTTCCTTGACCATGAACCAATGGGTATCTTAATGAGAAATCTTGAGCCATTCGAGCCATAGCTTCATATACAGAACTATCACCATGTGGATGATATTTACCAAGCACTTCGCCGACTACTGCTGCAGATTTTCGAAATTTAGCATTATGCTTGAGTCCAAGGCTCCACATTGAATAAAGAATTCTTCTTTGTACCGGTTTTAGTCCATCTCGGACATCAGGGAGGGCACGAGTAACAATAACACTCATTGCATAAGATAAGTAAGATTCTTCCATTTCTTGAGTTATTGGCCGTATCTTGATTTCCCCCACGTTATTTATCAATTTCTCTTGTTTTTTACTCATAGCTTTTCTGTTCTATTTCTTAAACTTTTTAGTTAATTTTGTAGATTTAAATCTTTCTCTGTTGATGATTCAACTTTTTCTTGGTTTATTAATGTATCAAAATTTTCTTCTAATGATTCCGTACCTTCTTCTTCGTAGAGAGAAGGAACTTCGAATTCTCCGGAAAATGAACCTTGAATGTCTTCAGTAACATCTTCAAAGTTAAAGGATTTTCTCATGGAAAAAATTGTTATCATTAACCAGACGGCAAAAATTAAAACTCCGAGAATAGCCGTTATTACATAGGATAATTTTCTGCGATAAGACTTTGGTTTATCTAGAATTTTTTCGTAGAGAGTTTGCATTTGATTTCTATTTATTTATTTCCATTACAATCACTTTGGTTTCTATTTCATCCAATTCCTTTTTTTTGATATTTAATTTTGTAATGCCTTTTTCTGTTTTGCCTCCATATTCTTTGCAAAATTTATCAGCATCGTCTAGCTCCAATGTTAATCCTTCAACTTTAAAATGCATTGGGATGATTATTTTTGGCTCAAGCTGACTAACAACTTCTTCTGCTTCTTTTGAGTTTAAAGTGAACGTTCCTCCAACTGGAATCATTAAAATATCAACCTCTCCAATTGCTTCTACTTGATTTTCTTCGAGAATATGACCAAGGTCTCCTAGGTGACAAATTTTTATTCCTTCGCTGTCGATTGTGAAAATAGTATTTCGTCCTCTCTCTGCTCCTTTAACCTTATCATGAAAGGATTCAATTCCTTCAATTTGAGTTCCTTCAATCGAGTATTCACCTGAAGCATCAATAATAAAGGGATCTCCTTTAATTATCTTAGTATTATTGTGATCATTGTGTTGTGTGTGACTTACTATGACAATATTAGCATTTCCTTGTGGTGGACGAAGTCCATATGATTTATCAAACGGGTCAGTAATTATTGTTGTTTCTTTTCCTCCTCTTTGTGCCTTTGTTTGAATTTTAAAACAAGACTGACCATACCAAGTTATATTCATAATTGAGCATTTATTTTTTACGTTAATACTTTAGTAGGGTATCATTTTAAGCAGTATTTGTCCAATAGAGATTTACATTTTAAGTTTTATGAACTAGAATTAAGTTAGGTTTTTAGACTAATGTACTGAAATATATTTATGGCTTTTGAGAAAGTAAAAGTTTTAGAAGGGAAGAAGAAAGCAGGTATTATTTTGATCCACGGATGGACTGCTAATCCACGACAGTTTGATGATTTAGCCAGAATGTTAAATGAGGTTGGTTATTGGATTTTTATTCCATTGCTTTCTGGTCATGGAACTAAACCAGAAGATATAGAACGAATGAAGTGGCAAGTTTGGCTTAATGATGTAGTTAAAACTATTGATTTTGTAGAAAATAATTATGAGCTTGAACAGATTTTTGTGGGAGGTATTTCTCTTGGCGGGAATTTATCATTATTATCGAGTCTTGAAAGAAAAATTGACGGAGTTCTTTTAATGGGTACTCCAGTTCATATTAAAAGTCATTTTTGGGCATGGATCGGATCAAGATTGGGACCTTTTTTATTTAAAAAATATGTATATAAAAATTATCCTAAAAAAACAGGGACTGTAGTTCCATCGAATCATTCTTATAAGTATTTTCCCTTAAGAAGTGTGAAGGAGTGTTTATGGGCAATTAGAAAATCTGCTATGAATCTTAATAAAGTGACAGTGCCTGTGTTAATAGTTCAAACTAATAGTGATTATTTAGTTACTAAATATTCACCGTGGATCATATTTAATAGATTAAAATCAAAAATAAAGAAATTACAATGGATCCAATCGAAGTATGATAGCCATACTTTAACAAAAGAAGAAACAAAAGATTTTTTTTCAGTTATTCACAATTTTCTTTTAGAACTCGAAGATAAAAAGTAAAAACAAAAAAATGAAAATAGCTTTCTTCGTTAATACGTATTTACCAAACACATTTGGATCCTCTGTTTCTGTTGAGTATTTTCGTAAAGGATTAGAGGAGCTTGGTCATGAAGTATATATTTTTACTCCAAAATTTCATGGTTATGATTTAAAAAATGATAAAGCTTTTTTTTATCCGAGCATAATGTATGGTTATAAGATTAAATATCCATTACCTATTCCTTATTCACCAAAAATTGCTAAGAAAGTTGATGAGCTCGATTTTGATATAATTCATACCCATCAACCTTTTGCAATCGGATATGAGGCATTGAAACATGGGAGAAGAAATGATGTTCCAGTTTTTTTTACTTATCATTGTCGATATGAGGACTACACTCATTACGTTCCATTTTTTCAATCTTTTGTGAAAAAATATGTAACCAATTCAGTAAAAAAATTTGCTAATTTAGTTGATTGTGTGATTGCGCCAACTCATGACATTAAAGATATTTTAAAAAACCAGGAAGTGAACACACCAATCGAGATAATTTCAACTGGAATTGATTGGGATAGATTTCAAAATGGGAGAAGAGAGGGAACCAGAAAAAGATTTGGGATTAAGTCTGATGAAATTTGTTTCTGGTGGCTTGGGAGGATGGAGAAGGAAAAAAATATTGAATTTCTTTTAAAGACAATAAAAGTTTTTTCAAAAAGATTTGAGAAGGCTAAATTCATGTTAGTAGGAGATGGAAGCGAGATGGAAAATATTAAAAAATTTGTTGAAAAAGAAAACCTTCAAGATAAAGTTATAATAACAGGACTTGTTCCTCAAGAGGAAGTACAAAACTATTATTCAGCTGGAGATATTTTGATTCAACCTTCTAAGTCGGAAACTCAAGGCCTTGTTGCACTTGAAGCCATGGCTTCGGGGATGTTGGTTTTGGCAATTAATGCCACTGGAACGGTTGATATTGTTAAAGACAAAGAAACTGGTTATTTGCTTAATGAAGATGTCGAGGAATTTTATCAAAAAGCAAAAGAGCTTCTAGAAGACAAAGAGCTTTTTGCAAAAATATCGCAAAAAGCTCGGAAAGAAGCCTTTGAATATGATTATAAGAATAAGGCTAAAAAATTAGTTAAGGCTTATGAAAAAATAATAGCTGAATATCAGAAAGAAAAATAATTATTCAAGGTGGAGTTTATCTTGGAGTTTTTCAACTTCCTTTTTTAAAAGAGGAAGTTTTTTAAATTCTGGATCGAAATCAAGAATTCTTTGGGCTTCAGTTCGAGTAGCCTGGATTAGTTTGATATCAGAGAGGGATTCCATTGTTACATCAGGAATACCAGACTGGAGAGTACCAAGAAATTGTCCTGGTCCACGGAGTTTCAGGTCTGCTTCAGCAATTTTGAAACCATTGTTAGTTTTTTCCATTGATCGAAGACGACTGGGTGATCCTTGAATATTTTGAGATGCAAAAAGAAAACAATAGGATTGATTTTTTCCTCGTCCAACACGTCCTCTGAATTGATGAAGTTGAGCAAGTCCAAATCTTTCCGCTCCTTCAATCATCATAACCGTTGCATTAGGAATATCGATTCCGACTTCAATAACAGAAGTTGAAACAAGAATATCATAGTTTTTTTCTTTGAAGTCAGCCATTATCTGGTTTTTTTCTTTTGGTTTCATTTTTCCGTGGAGAAGTCCAATTCTGAAATCAGGGAAAACTTTTTCTTGAAGAGTTTTGTGTTCTTCTGTGGCAGATTTTACTTCAGATATTTTTGATGATTCTTCGACAAGCGGACAGATTACAAAAACTTGTTTTCCTCCTCTGACTTCTTCTTTAATAAAATTATAAACTTTTTCACGTTCATTCGGCGTAATGACGTTCGTAATGATTTTTTTCTTACCTTTCGGGTATTCATCAATAATTGAAAGATCAAGATTGCCGAAAATAGCAAGAGAGAGAGTTCGAGGAATTGGGGTGGCAGTCATTGTCAAAAGATGGGGGATTGATTTTTTGGATCCGTCGGAAATTTCAAGCGTTTGTTTTTGAAGAAAGGAGCGTTGATTGACTCCAAAACGATGTTGTTCGTCGATAATAGCTAGACTTAGTTTTTTAAATTTTATTTCATCTCGTAGAATAGCATGTGTTCCAATTAGAACAGAAATTTCATTGTCGCCTAGTTTTTTTAAGAAGTCTTTTCTGGTAATTTCATTGTTATTAATCATACATCGAGAAGCGGTTAATATCCCAACTTTTATTTCTGGATAGTTTTTGAAAAATGCTTGGATTCCTTGATGATGCTGAATTGCTAGAACTTCAGTAGGTGCAAGAATAGCTGATTGTTTTTTATTGAGTGCTACAGAAAGGCAGGCAAGGGTTGCGACGACTGTTTTGCCACTTCCTACATCTCCTTCTAGTAAACGATTCATCGGTTGGTTTTTTTCGAGGTCTTTGATGATTTGCCACGCCGATTTTTTTTGAGCATTAGTTAATTGAAAAGGAAGACTTTTTACAAAATTTTGAATTTCTTTTTCTTTAAATTTAATCTTAGTAGCTTTTTCGCTTTCCCAGTCTTTTTTGATTTGAAGAGCCTTGATTTGAATGAGAAACATTTTTTCAAAGGCAAATCTTTTTCTGGCGACTTCACTTTCTTTTAAGTTTTGAGGAAAATGAATCTTTTCTAAGGACTTTTTAATTCCATCTAATTTTTGGGATTTAAGAATGTCTTTTGGAATGAAATCAATAACTCGAATGTTGCGGATTGTTTGGCGGATTGTTTTTCGAAACCAGTAACTGGTGATTCCTTGAGTTTCTGGATAGACCGGTGCGAGAATTCCAGTGCTGAGATTTTTCGTTTCCGGAATTGAAATGGTTGATTTTTCATTCTCAAAAATTGCCTTGGTTATCATTTCAAAATTTGGATGTTGAAAACAGACAACTCCTTTTTTGTCAGCGGAAATTTTTCCACTAAGACGGACATATTTTCCTTCCCCAAGAAATCTCAATGGAAGGGGATTGTTGAACCAAACAGCTTTAATTTCACCAGTCTCATCTTTAACAAAAGCCTCAGTGATCAACATTTTTCTTTTCCAGCTTCGAATACTTTTTATTTTTGAAATTTTTCCTGAAACTGTCACAGTTTCTCCTAAAATTGTTTCTGCTATTTTTTTAGTCAAAGAAAAATCTTCATAACGAAAAGGGAAGTGATAAAGTAAATCACCAATAGTTTTAATTCCTAAGGTTTTTAGTTTTGGTAAAAACCTTTTAGGAATTTTTGGAAGAATTGTTATTGGGTCGTTAAGGTTAAGCATAGTTTTTTCTCATTTTCAGGGTACTGATTATTTTTCAGTAATTAGAAGATAAGATTTTTCTTTGAGATATTTTTTATTTTTCTATATTATCATGAATTAAAGTGGAATGCTATTGTAATATAAAAAATCCACTCAATGTGGATTTTTTGAAAGAGTGCGCTTAGTTGTGAAAGTTAAAAGAATCTTTCGATATAATCAAAAATGGTTTGCTCACGTTCTTCTTCGGGGATAAAATTGATTAAAATTTCTCTGATTTTTGAAGGATCGGCTTTTCCAATTGGAATTTGAGTATAGGGAATAATATGATGCTTATTTTTTAATGAAAGCTCTTTGAGCCCGCCAGGCTCATAGAAGATCCAGAAACTTTCAATTGAAGAAAAAGGATGAAGATTGTCTTGGGCAAAAACTCCTTCCTTGGTTATGCCAAAAGAATAAATATTAGGTTGACGTTTTTCAAAAATATAAAAAAGCAATCCAAATAAAATAATTAAAATTGCAAAGAGAAGGTTGTTTACAAAAAGAGAATAAATGCTGATAGCAAACAAAACAATATAAAAATAAAGATACCAGTTTGGGTGACGATTAAGTTTCTCAAATTCTTTTGCTTCCCATGAATAAATCTCATTTAATTTTGTTCGTGAATTTTTTTTAATTACAGGTTTAATGGCGGCTTTTTTAATTACCTCGTCTGGCTTGAAAAGCTTTTCAATTTTTTGATTTTTTTCTTTTTGTTGACCGGGACTTTGATTCTGGTAAAATTTTTTGTTTTGCATAAATTTTGTTTTGAATTGACTTTTTATGAAAATGATATAATATTGAAAAGGTATTTCGGGGCATCGTATAATGGTAGTACGTGCGCTTTGGGAGCGTATAGTCTGAGTTCGATTCTCAGTGCCCCGACCAATAAAATTATCTTATTTAACACGCTCTGCATATTCGCCAGTTTCTGTGTTGACTCTAATTTCATCTCCTTCTTTAATAAAGAGAGGGGTATTTACTGTGATTCCATTTTCAAGAGTTACTTGTTTTGATCCACCGTCAGCAGTATTTCCCTTGATAGCAGGAGGAGCTTCCGTTACTTTGAAGTTCATTTTTATCGGAAGTTTGATATTAATAGGAGTCTCTTTGAAATAGATGATTCCTATTTCAGTTTCTTCTTTTAGAAATTTTGATTGTTCTCCAATCACTTCGGTCGGAATTTCAAATTGTTCATAGTTGTCATTGTCCATAAAAAAGAAATTAGAGCCATCACCATAGAGGTATTGGCCCTTTTTTTCTTCGATATCTGCTTTCTCAACTTTTTCTGCTCCTTGAAATGTTTTATTAAGAATATTACCTGTCTTTAAGTTTTTCATCTTAGTTCGTAAGACAGCTCCAGCTCTTCCCATTTTAGAGTGTTGAACATTTAAGATGGTATAGGGATCATTATTAACAATAATCTGTGACCCAGATTTAATTTCATTTATTGATAGCATGAAGTTTATTTTATCTAGCTACGAAAGGCAAAAGAGCGATTATTCGAGCTCGTTTAATTGCATTGGAAACCATTCTTTGATGTTTCGAACAAGTGTTACTTCTTTTTCTTGGAATAATTTTTCCAGCAGTGTTGATGAATTTTCTTAGTAGAATAACATCTTTGTAGTCAACGACGTCAATGTTATTTGAACAGAAATGACATGTTTTTGGTTGACTTAATTGACTTGCTGGTGAATGGTGATGTCGCATTGGTTTCATATGGTTTTCAGTTTACTTATAATTTTCTTGAATTAAAATGGAATGTCTTCTATTTTAATTTCTTCCTTGTCGTCGTCGATATTAATGGTTGGAATTTGTTCTGCAGATGGAATATTTATTTCATTTTGACTTTGATTTGGTTGCGGTGCTAATGGAGAAATAGGAGTAGTTTGTCCTCCTTGGTTATTAAAAGAGTTTCCTCCTTCTTGTTGCGATCCGCCTCCCTTAGAGTCAAGCATAATAATATTATCAGCTACAATTTCAGTTCGATATTTCTTTTGTCCAGTTTGCTGATCATCCCATGATCTGTTTTGAATTCTTCCTTCAACAAGAATTTTCATTCCTTTATGCATGTATTGCGAGCAGATGTCACCAAGTTTTCCCCAAGCAACGATGTTATGGAATTGTACTTCTTCCTTCATCTCAGTAGTGTTTCGATCTTTCCAACGACGATTTGTTGCAACGCCAAAAGAGGCAACGTTTTGTCCATTTGCTGTTGAACGAACTTGTGGGTCTTGAGTCATTCTTCCGAGAAGCATTGCTTTGTTTAAATCCATTTTTTTGATTTTACTTAATTAAGAGTTATTTGAAATTTTTAAAGGTTTAGGATTTCATCTAATTTTTTATCAAGTTCATCTAGAGATACTTTGCCCTCCTCGTCTTTTTTATCATCTTCTTTTTCATTAGTTTCCTCATTTTCTTTCTTCTCTTCTTTCCCTTTTTCTCTAATCATTTCTTTTCCGGTCTCTTTTTCGTCTTTCTCTTCTTCTTCAATAATTTCTTCTTTCTTTTTGACAATTTTTTCTTCTGCTACTTTCTCTTCAATCTCTTCTTTTTTAACTTCTTCTTTTACAGGAGTAGTTTCTGGAGTTTTTTTAGCTTCTTTAGCTAAGGCTTGTTCAACTTCTTCTTGTTTTAGCGTATCTTTTCTTTGAACATCTGCTTCTATTTTAGCGTGTTCTTCAAGAGAAGGGAGCTCATCGGCTCGAACAATAATATATCGAGAAACATTTTCATCGATATTAAGATTTTTTTTCAATTCTTGGATTTTATTATTGTCTTTAATTTCAAATCGAAGAACAGTAAAAAATCCATATCGTTCATGAGTGATTTCATAGGAAAGTTTTCTTTTAAGGTATTCTCTTTCTGCGGTGACTTTTGCATCAAATGATTCAACAATTTTTTTCATCTCACCTCGAATTTTTTCAAGATCAGCTGTTTTTGATTGAAGCACAAGATAGTTGATTTCGTACAACATTTAGTTACTTTAATTTATTATGATTATAACGCACTTGGATCCTATTTACAACCTCTCTTTCGTGACGAAAGTTTCAGATTTTTAACGAAAATTGTGAAAAGCGAGGAATAATATCGGTGATACTATGACGAGCTTTGAATAATTTGCAGTTAAAATATGGAACTTGCAGTAGAACATGGAGGTTGTAAATAGGATCTTATTAAACAACAAACAAATCCACCAAAAGGGTGGGGATGTGGTCTGGTTATTCCTTTTTGAAGCGGTTATTAGCTTCTGCAGGCGACGAGACCTTGGACTTTATATTGTTAATCTTGGATTGATTTTAGTTTATTATTTTAGAAATGTCAATAATATTTTTTTAAGTTAGATTATTTAAGATAAAAAAATAATTATTTCCTTATTTTTTGTGTTTGATTTTGGTTTATTGAGGATTTTTTAGATTTGTTTTTAATTTAAAAAAGTCCGATGTCAAAGGTTTTTGACAGGGGACTTGTAGGAGAAGAGTTGATTTTTATTACCATTGAAACCATGGCGCAAAAGCTATGGTTGTGGTATTTGACTTAGAATGATGAGTTAAATAAACGGTGCCGAAGAACATTGATGATTTTATCGGTATCGTTTTTCTTACCTCTCTAATAGAGTGCGTTTTTTTGTAATTACCCACTTCTATGACAACAAATGTTGTTGCAGAAGGCATTACAATAGATAATTCTTTTTGACCAGCTTCTGGTATCCCAGAACTGATTTTGCCAAGAAGGGAGGCATCATGACTATAGTAAATTACTATAATCTCATTATTTTTAGCAGAAGAGTCGACAGGTCCTCCCAAGGCAATAATAATGGTGGCAAATAAAAATATTTTTTTCACTGTTGTCTCTCCTTTTTTATTGGTTTTTAGGTGCATCATTTAGTATTATTTTGTATCATCCTTAGTGTAATTTGTCAAATTCTGTAGCATTGCAGCGTCAAGTTTACACTTCTACACTCTTCGAGCTTCTGCATAGGAGTTAAACCATTAATTATTGACTTTTACGGTTCTGAGAACTAATCTGAATATAAGTGAGTATAATTTTTAAGATTTTTATAAAATGAAACCAAGTAAGAAAAGTAAGAAGGAGATTGCACTTTTGAGAGAGGGAGGAAAGATTTTGTCTGATACTTTGAGAATTTTAGCTGAAAAATCTCAGGAGGCTGTGAATTCTGAACTGAGTACGAAGACTTTGGATGAAATTGCAAGAGCAGAAATTGCTAAGCGGAAAGCTGAGCCATCTTTCTTGAATTATGCGGCTGATGGTGAAAATGGTTTTCCTGGTGCAGTTTGTATTTCATTAAACAACGAGATTGTTCATGGTGTGCCAAGTGAGAAGCGATTTATTAAAGAAGGAGATCTTTTAAAGTTAGATTTAGGAATTAAATACAAAGGACTTTTTACGGACTCTGCTATTACGGTTTCAATTGGAAAAGTCAGTGAACTTGCTCAGAGAATTTCTGATGTTACGAAAAAATCTCTTGAAATTGGTTTAGAACAAATTTATCATGGTTCTTGTGTGGGAAATTTTGGTAATGCAGTGGAAAATTATGTTACATCAACGAAATTTCACATTGTGCGAGGACTAGTTGGGCATGGAGTTGGTTATGAAGTTCACGAGGCTCCTCAAATACCAAGCTATGGAAAACCAGGAAAGGGAGTTAGGTTTGAAGAAGGAATGGTAATCGCACTTGAACCGATGGTAAATGAGTTGAGTAGTGAAATCTCTTTAGCACCAGATGGTTTCACCTTCGAAACCCAAGAAGGAGGGCTTTCAGCACACTTTGAACACACAATGGCTGTGACAAAGAATGGATTTGAACTTTTGACTAAATAATGAGTGGAATAATACGGGCTGAATATTTTTCTCATCAATATTAATTGGCCAGTTGGTTTGATAGTTTAGGACTCAGGTCTAATTAACGAACGTAAGGATGGACGTCCTTACGTGCGTCCTTACGAAATAAAAATCAAAATGAAAAAACAAAATACAAAGAGACAAGATCTACCTTCGCTAAGGTTTTCTCCTTCGCTAAAAAAGCTATGGCGGACAAGGAAATTCAAAACAATTCTCATCCTAATAATATTTTTTAGTTTTTTCGGGTTGGTAGAGAATTCACAGGCGGCTGAACTTCATGTTGGGAGTGGTCAAACTTATTCCACTATTGCTTCTGCGATTACGGCATCATCGTCAGGGGATACGATATATATTCACGAAGGCACGTACAATGAAAAATCATTAGTCCCCAAAAGCGGGACAGATAATGCCAACAGGACAACATTAATCCGAGTCACCGGAGAAAATAAACCCGTCATTGGTGCGGCAAGTTATTCTGATAGGGAAGCAACTTTTAATTTAAATGGTCACGACAATATCACTCTGGATGGTTTAGTAATTAATGGCAGCTATGGCGGGAACTATGATGGTGCAGTGGTAATGGGCGCATCAGATACAGTAGGTGGCGGAGGATCATCAAACAACATCACAGTACAAAATTGCGACCTCACAGCGTCATCAGTCAATGTCAGTCAAGCCTCTACTATTCGTATTGGTGCTGGGAATAGTTGGATAAATGTATTAATTTATAACTGTAATATTGATGGTAATTTTGTTTGTGCAGGGGTTAGGGTTAATGCAACCGGAGCAGGATCAATAGGTTTAAATGTCCTTAATAATAAATTTATTAATTCTCACATTGCCGTAGCATTTAAATGGGGCGATGATATAAATCGAGATATTAACGTTGAAAATAATATTATTCAGGACTCAACACAACGGAGTTTTACAGTAGACCAGTCATATGTGTCTATCACTAATAACGTTATAGATACTATGGCAAGTGAATCTGCTATTGGTGAGAATTGGGGTGGTGCGAATTGTACTATAATACACAACACCATTTATGTAGGCGGAATCACTTCAGCGCTTTCATTTCGGGGATTTTCAAATGACAATGTTTATTATGACAATATATTCTATAACCCTTCTACTATTATCGACTATGGCAGTAATAACACTACTGGTGGTCACGATAATTATAGCGCAGACCCGACATTCACTGACGCCACAAGCCATGATTTCACGTTGGCAACAGGATCAGGGGCAATCGGAACAGCTAGTGATAGCGAAGATTATGGCGCAGATTTAAGCTTAGTCGGAATTGATGCCGGCGACGAAACCCCACCTTCTTATCCAATTGGATTGAGCGTGGAATAAATGTAAATTTTAATAATCTTTTAATTTTAATAGAATGACAGAACAGGCATATTTTCTTGGAATTGATTGGGGGAAAAGCAAAACAGGATTGGCTTTGGCAGATGGTGAAAATCGAATTGCTGTGCCACTTAAAGAAGTTGATACGGATGACTTAATTGATGAGATTAAGAAAATTTTGGTTGATAATTTGATTGATAAAATAGTTTTTGGACTTAATGAGTCTAGTGCTAAGGCTAGGGCAATTGATGAAATGAAGAGTGAGGGGTGGGATGTGATTTTTGAAAATGAGGACTTTTCAACTCTCATGGCTCAGAAAAATATTAAGGAATTTCGAGAAAAAAATATTACTAAACAAGATAATGCAGAGGCAGCCAGGATTATTCTTCAGAGTTGGTTAGACAGAAATGAAAAAAAATGATAAAATTATAATAAGAAAATTCACAGGCTAATAAGGTTTGTGTATCTATAATAATATTAAATATAATTCACCCTATTAAATAATTTATTTAACTGGGTAAAAAAGAAAATGAAAAATAAATTAAAACCGATGTATTCGGTGATTGTTCCTACCTATAATGAGGCAACAAAGAGAAAAGAGATGCATGATCATCTTAATTCCATTAAAAACTATTTTGAAAATCTTGGACAGGTTTATGAAGTGGTAATTGTTTTAGATGGGCCGAATGATGAGGAAACTCCAGAAATAGTTAATGAAGAAATTGCTGATAAAGCCGATAATTTCAGAGTAATTGATAGAAAAGAAAATAAAGGGAAAGGTTATTCTGTTAGAGAGGGACTTTTATCTGCGGAAGGTCAAATTAGGCTTTTTACTGATATGGATGGTGCAACTCCAATAAAGATGTTTGATAATTTTATTCCAAAATTTAAAGAAGGAGCGGATATTGTGATTGGCTCAAGAGACCTTGGAGAATCAGATGTGAAAATTCATCAACCGAAATGGAAAGAATTCTTAGGGGATTTCGGAAATCTCCTTATTCAAGTTGGGGCAGGGCTTTATGGAATTAAAGATACTCAATGTGGATTTAAAGCTTTTACAGAGAGTGCAGTTAAGGATATTGCTCCTAGGGCAACAATTAATCGATGGGGAATTGATTTTGAGTTATTGATGGTTGGGAAAAAACTTGGTTACAAAATTGCCGAAGTACCAGTGGAATGGCTTGACCGAGGAGATAGCCTGGTTGGTATTAGTGGCTATATAAGTACTTTTAGAGATTTAGCAAAAGTTCGGTGGAATTTGATTAAAGGGGTTTATAAACTTAATAAAAAAGTTAATGAAATTAGTAGGAAAATTTAACTTTTAATAGGGAATTTATTTAACAGGGTAAAAAAATGAAAAACAAAAAAACGAATGTAGCTGTTGGTGAAAAAAATAAAAATAAATCTGGTTCTCAACTTCGGCAAGATCTTGTGACTGGAGACTGGGTGGTGATTGCGACAGGAAGAGGAAAACGTCCTTCTGATTTTGCGGGAAAAGAAAAAAAAGAAAAAGAATCTGCTAAGGATATTGAGAAATGTTTGTTTTGTGATCCAACGGCTTCAGGTCAAGAGGAAGACGTTTTAATTTATACAACAGGAAAAGGTGATTGGACTTTGAGAATTTTTCCAAATAAATATCCGGCATTTACTCGACCAAGTGGTGGACGAATTAATCACAAAGAAGAAGGACCATACTTTTGGATGGACGGAGTAGGTTATCATGAAGTGATTTTAACTCGTGATCATTTTAAACATATTGGTTTGATGGATCCAATTTGGGTGGCGGAAATTTTAGACGCTTATCAGACAAGATATTTAGATTTGATGAATAAAAAGTCTGTTCGATATATTGAAATATTTCATAATCATGGGAAGAAAGCTGGTGCTTCAATTTCTCATCCGCATTCTCAGCTTGCGGCAGTGCCAGTTGTGTCTCCATATATTCGAATTGAACTAGATGGGTCTGAAGAATATTATCGATCACACAAGAAGTGTGTTTTTTGTGATATGATTGAATGGGAATTGAGTCATGGGAAAAGAGTTGTTTTCGAAAATGATGATTTTGTGGTTATTACTCCCTTCGCTTCTCGAACAGCTTTCGAGATGTGGGTTCTTCCAAAAAAACATGAATCTTATTTTGAAAGAATTTCAGATGAAGAAAAAATCTCCGGAGGAGAGGCTCTTCATGAAGCGATTAGGAGAGCTGGAAAAATTCTTAGTGAACCAGATTTTAATTTTTATCTACATACTTCTCCGTGTGATGGGAGGGATTACCCTCATTATCATTGGCATATTGAAATTTTACCAAAAACTTCAACTTGGGCTGGATTCGAACTTTCCACGGGAATTGAAGTTTCAGCAATAGAGCCAGAAGATTCAGCGAAATACTTGAGAGAAGTTTGATTAATAAATAGTTCTGATTGATTTGTTTCTCTGGTAATATAAATTTTGAAAAAACTAAACTCGAGTATGAATTTTTTACTGAAAATTTTCACCACATTCAACACCACCTTGGAAAATTTTCAGATAAAATTCAAACTCTCAAACAGATTTTTTATCAAAATTTATATTACCAGAGAATCGATTGAGTTTAGTGAAATAAATAATTAGTACTATTCACCATTAATTTTTTGAAATGATTTTAGATATAAACCAATTTGCGAATGTTTTTGAGAGCATTCCATCTCAGATTGTCACAGTGATTATTGGTGCCACTCCAATTTTTGAATTAAGAGGTGCAATTCCTTTTGCGGTTGGGGTTTATGATATGAATATTTTCCAGGCTTATTTTTGGGCAATGATTGGAAATATTATTCCAGTTTTGATTATCTTGTTTTTTTTGGAAGTAGTTGTGAAATTTTTATCAAAAAAGTTTTTATTTTGGAATCTATTTTTCAGGTGGCTTTTTGAAAGAACCAGAAGAAGATCGCATGACAAAATTGAAAAATATGGCTCTTGGGGACTTTTTCTTTTGGTTGCAATTCCTCTTCCAATGACTGGCGGTTGGACTGGAGCACTGGCAGCGTTTATTTTCGGAATAGAAAGAAAGAAATCCATCCCAGTGATTATTCTTGGAATCATGACAGCGGGAATTATTGTTTCCTTATTAACAATGGGAGTTGTGAGTTTATGATAAGATAAGTTGAAATCTTAGGTTCGGAAGATTATACGCAGTTTTTTTAAATAGGTTACTTAATTATATAGAAAAATAATTTTATACTATTATGAATAACAAAAATATAATTGTTGCGAATTTAAAGATGTATCTTTCTTTGGCGGGGGAAGTGGAGAGATGGTTGGAAAATTTTTCAAAAGCAAAAAAAGATTTAAAGCTTAAGAATACAGAATTGGTAATTTGTCCACCAGCGATTTTTCTTGATCAATTCAGTAAAAAAAATAAATCAAAAACAATTTTTGTTGGTGCACAGAATTGTGTTTGGGAAAATAAGGGGGCTTTTACTGGAGAGATTTCTCCGACAATGCTTTCAAGTTCTGGGATTAAGTATGTAATCTTGGGGCACAGTGAGAGACGAAAATATTTTGGGGAAAATGATGAAATGATTTCTCAAAAAATTTCAGCTGTTTTAAGAGCTGGAATAAAACCAATTATTTGTATTGGTGAAGATGGCGATCAAAGAAGAAAAGGACTAACGATGGAAGTTGTTCTGGGTCAATTGAGTAATTGTT
The DNA here is from genome assembly GCA_964421125.1 of uncultured Bdellovibrionales bacterium. Lineage (GTDB taxonomy): Bacteria > Patescibacteriota > Minisyncoccia > Moranbacterales > DUUL01 > UBA2193. Next base: position 5,420 of record CAYQVD010000001.1, on the reverse strand, counting down.
TAATAGAAATTGGTCCAGGAAAAATTGAAAATGTGATTATTTGTTATGAGCCAATTTGGGCAATTAGTGCCAACAAGCCAAAATTTCCACCAACTAGTGCTGACATTATGACTGCAAGATTATTAATTAAAAAGTTTTTAGTGAAAAAATATGGAGAGAAAACTGCAGAGCGGGTAAGAATTATTTATGGAGGAAGTGTTGATAGTAAAAATGTTCAAGAGGTTTGCATTGATTCTGGAATGAAAGGTGCTTTAATCGGAAGTGCTAGTACTATTCCACACGAACTTAAAAAAATTACAAAATTAATGGATAATTAAAATAAAAAAATGAAAAAGAAAACAGTTGATATATTGAAAGATGCTATGAAGGGTGGTTATGCGATTGGCGCATTTAATACTTCTAATATGGAAGTTACTCAAGGAATTATTCGAGCGGCAGCGGAGCTTTCACGCCCTTGTGTTATTCAAACTTCAATGAGTTCCTTGGACTATGTTGGAGATAAGATGTTAAAGTATATTGTTTTGGAGGCAATCGAAAGTGATTCGAGGGACGCTGAAATTGGGTTTCATCTTGATCACGGGAAAGCACTTAATGATATCACAAGAGCAATTGATGCTGGAGTAGATTCTGTTATGATTGATGCTTCAAAATTAAATTTTAAAGAGAATCTTACTTTAACAAAAGAGATTGTTGAGTATGCTCATTCAAAAGATGTTTCGGTTCAAGCTGAACTTGGAGCAGTTCCCTATTTAGGACGAGAAGAAATGGGAGATATTGATTGGGAAGAATTGATGACAAATCCTGAAGAAGCAGAAATGTTGGTAAAAGAAACCGGGATAGATGCTTTGGCAGTGGGAATTGGGAATGCTCATGGTTTTTTTCGAGAGAGATCAGAACCAGATTGGGAGCGTTTGGATATGATTAAAAGTTTAGTTCCTGAAATACCTCTTATTATGCATGGAGCTTCAGATTGGGATAAAGAGAAAGTCGAGAAAGCTATTAGTGGTGGGATTTGTTGTTTTAATATTGATACTGATACTCGGATTGCTTTTTCCACTGCTCTTTGTGGGATGATGAATAAAGATCGTTGCGATTACAATGATCCACGAAAAATCATGGCAGTTGTTCGAGATGCAATCCAAAAGAAAGTAGAAGAAAAAATTAAGATGTTTGCAATGATTTAAATTATTTTTACATATATTTTATATAAAAAAACAGGCTTATTGGCCTGTTTTAATTTATGTAATTTCTATTTTAATAATTCTATTAAGCTTTCACAATTTATTTGGCGATCTTTTTCGAGTCCCATTAATTCAAGGACGGTTGGTGCAAGATCGCAGAGCATTCCGCCATTTTCAATTTCTGGTTCCATCGGTAGTGGATTTTTTCTTTTGTTTTCTGGTGTTACTAGCCAGCAAGGAACTGGATTGTTGGAATGTTCGGTAAGTTTTTCTCCGGTTCTCATCTCGATCATTTCTTCAGCATTTCCATGATCAGCAGTTATCAATAGGCATCCTTTTTTACTTAAAACTGCCTTGATGATTGTTTTTAGACAATTATCAAGAAATTCTATTGCTTTGATTGCAGCTTGAAGATTTCCGGTATGGCCAATCATGTCAGCATTTGCAAAATTAATTAAAATAAAATCAAATTTATCTTTTTCTACTTCTTCTAAAGTTTTTTCTGTAATTTCCATTGCACTCATTTCTGGAATTTCATCATAAGAGGGAACATTTTTTGATGGGACAACAATCCGTTCTTCTCCTGGGAATGGTTTTTCTTCACCAACATTAAAAAAATAGGTAACATGAGCATATTTTTCAGTTTCAGCGATTCTTAATTGCTTTTTGTTATTATCTGAAATTATTTTTCCAAGACAGGTTGGTGAGTCTTCCTGAGGAAAAGCAATATCCATTTCAAGGCCTGACATATATTCTGTCATAGCAGTGAAGTGGATTTCAGGAATTTCAATTTTGAAATTTTCTTTTCTTATCTTTGCATCAGCAAAAGCTTGTGCAAATTGCATTGACCGGTCTTTTCTAAAGTTAAAACAAATTATCTCATCATTTTTTAAGATTTTTGTTATTGGATTTTTATTTTCATCAGTTAAGACAATTGGTTCAAGATGTTCATCGTCAATGTTTCTTTTATATTGATTTTCAATTGCTAGAATTGGATCATTTTCAATTACTCCTTTGTTATTTATCATTGCGTCAAGTGATTTTTCAAGGCGATCAAAATTTTTGTTTCGATCCATAGCGTAGTATCTTCCAGTGATAGTAGCAATTTTTCCGATTTCAAGTTGTTTGATTTTTGCTTGAATCTTTTTAATATATTCCTGGGCTATTTTTGGTGAAGTATCTCGACCATCAGTGATGGCGTGAATGAATAATTTTTCAACTCGCTGGTCTTTTGCAAGTTCCATGAGAGCGAAGAGATGATTAATATCAGAATGAACCCCTCCGTCACTAGTTAGTCCAATAAGATGGAGTGATGTTTTATTTTCTTTGGTATTTTTAGTTGCTTTCAGAAATGCCTCATTACTAAAGAAAGAATTATCTTCGATTGCTAAGGTGATTCGTGGAAGATTTTGATAAATAATTCTTCCTGCTCCCATTGACTGGTGTCCAACTTCGGAATTTCCAACTTCTCCCCAAGGAAGTCCCACTGAGATTCCAGAAGCTTGAAGAAAGGTTTTGGGATAATATTGGTTAAGTGCGTTTACTGTGGGAGTGTTAGCTTTTCTAATAGCATTTCCAGCGATTTCAGTGCTTTCTCCCCATCCATCTAAAACTATCATTACAACTGGTTTAGATTTATTCATAACAATTTTTATATTATTAAAGGTATTAGATTTTTCTAGTAGAAATATTTATAATTAGAGATATTACTAATTCATTTTATCACTATGAATATTTTTGACAATTTTCTTAAAAAGAATTAAAGTAATGTAAGAGTTTAAGAGATGTTAAGTTTAGTTAATAATCGTTTAAAAAGCTAATAGTTGCAAAGAGATCGAGTTAGAAGAGTATAATAAATAGAGATTAATGGAGCAAGAAATCAATGATTAATATTTTTGACGCTAAATGTACAAGGAGAATAATTTCAGAATCAACTTTTCTTATTATAGATAAGATGCTTATAAAATAAAAAATGGATCATTGCTTTATTAGTTTCGTTTTGCAGCAGATTAGCAAGTAACTAATATGGATGTAATCATTATCGGAATTGTAGTCTTATTGGCAGGGGGCGCGGTCGGCTATTTTGGTCGACAAACAATTGCCAAGAATCAGCTTGATACAGCTGAATCAAAAGTAGCAAAGCTTCTTGAAGATGCAAAAATTGAATCAAAAGAAACGTTACTTAACGCCAAGGACAAGGCTGTTAAGATTCTTGATGAGGCAAAAAAAGAGGAAAAAAAGAGGAGTGAGGAGCTTCGTGGAATGGAGAGAAGACTTGAACAAAAAGAGCAAGGGTTGGATCAAAAAGTTTCTAATCTTGAAAAGGAAAGGAAAAATCTTCAAGGAAAGGCTCAGGAAATTAAAAGAATTCGTGAGGAAATTCTTCAGGTTAAGCAACAGCAAATTGAAAGACTTGAAAAGATTTCGGGAATGAATAAAGAAGAAGCCAAAAAAGTTCTTCTGAAGCTCACTGAAAAGGAAAATAAGGATGAAATTGTAAAGGTTATTGGTCAGTTAGAAAGAGATAAGAAGGAACAGATTGAGGAAGAGGCTAAAAATATGATGTCTCTTGCAATGCAAAGATATGCAGGAACTCATGTGGCTGAAACAACCACTTCAACTGTGGCTCTTCCTTCTGATGAAATTAAGGGAAGAATTATTGGTCGTGAGGGACGAAACATAAAAGCATTAGAAGCCTTAACTGGTGTTGAAATTATTGTTGATGATACTCCAGAGGCAATTGTGATTTCTGGATTTGATCCAATGAGGAGAGAAATTGCTCGAATGGCTTTAAATTATTTAATTGAAGATGGGAGAATTCATCCAACTAAAATTGAGGATTCAGTTGAAAAGGCTAAAAAGGAAATTAACAAGAAGATTAAAGAATCAGGAGAGGCTGCTGTGTATGATCTCGGTTTAGTTGGGATTGATCCTCGTCTCATTCAGCTTCTTGGAAAGTTAAGATATCGAACAAGTTATGGTCAAAATGTTTTACTTCATTCTCTTGAAGTAGCTCATATTTCAGGAGCACTTGCTGCTGAACTTGGGCTTGATGTGACTAAAGCTAAAAAGGCTGGGCTTCTTCATGATATTGGAAAGGCAGTTGATCATGAGATTCAAGGAACTCATGTTGAGCTGGGAATTAGTATTTTGAAAAAATTTGGTCAATCAGAAGATGTTATCGATGCGATGAAGTCTCATCATGAAGATTATCCATTTAAGAATAATCTTGGACTTGTAATTGCTGCGGCTGATGCACTTAGTGCATCTCGACCTGGGGCTAGAAAAGATACACTTGAAAAATATCTTAAAAGACTTGAGGAACTTGAAACACTTGTTCTGTCATATGGAGAAGTTCAAAAGTGTTATGCAATTCAAGCTGGAAGAGAGATTCGAGTTTTTGTTAATCCAGAAAAAATTGATGACCTCGAGGCTTTGAAACTCGCTAAGGGCATTGCTCAAAGGATTGAAGAAGAGTTGAATTATCCTGGAGAAATTAAAGTTAATGTTATAAGAGAAACTAGATCTGTTGAATATGCTAGATAGAGCTTTGTGTGTTGTTTATAGAAGCGCCTAAAATACTTGCTTTTTTTAGGGGAAGTATAGTAAAATAGGGCTATTGAGGGAAAAAGGAAAGATTAATAAAAATTTACCCTATTGGAAGATACTTTCAATAGAATAAAAAAATAAATAATTAAATCTAGAAAGGCGGTGAAAACTATGAACAAGAGCGAAGTCGTAGAAGCAGTAGCAACAAAAATTGGTCTTAGCAAAAAAGATTCAGAAGCTGCAATCGAGGCCTTAATTGACACAATCACTGGCGCTTTGCAAAGTGGAGATCAAGTAGCGTTCACTGGTTTTGGAACTTTTAAAGTAACAGCACGGGCTGCTAGAAAGGGAATTAACCCTGCAACACGAGAACCTCTAGATATTCCTGCATGTAATTCTCCAAAATTCAAAGCTGGAAAATCTCTAAAGGAAGCAGTAAACTAAATCTTAGTTTTCTATATATATAAAAACCTCGCTCTCGGGCGAGGTTTTTGTGTAATAATAATATAAAATAATATTTTTTTAAGTTTATTCACATAAGGATGTACGTCCTTATGTGAATAAAGGTATTTATTGGAATCATCCTCTCGAGCTTAGGCTTTGGGTAGATTTTTTTCCAACACCATACTTCAGCCCTTGCATTCTGATCCCAATCTTAATCTAGAAAGACAAAAAGACATCTCTTCGGGT